>CAMOSH010000057.1 GCA_946624575.1 uncultured Verrucomicrobiota bacterium | reverse complement strand
CTGAAAATGGCGGCTTGTGGCATAGCCGCCAACGGCGGCGTTCGATGCCACGGCCACCATTTTCCTGGCGCTCTTTGCGTTCCGCTACATGGACAGTTTCTGGTCGCGCCCTTTCCGGAAAGACACAAGCGGATTCACTAGTCTGAAATGCTAGACTTCCACCACGAAATCCCCGTAGCCGGGAAGAATGTGGTCATGTGTCAAAAGCCGCATCCCCTCGATTTTAGCCTGCGCAACAAGAATGCGATCGAACGGGTCTGCATGAATGGCCGGCAAACTCTCCACGGACGCCGCATGGTAAGACGTCACGGGCAATTCGCGGTATCCCGCTTCAAGAAACAAATTTCGCGCTTCGTCCGCCCCGATCGGAATCTCTTCCGGGTGCTTCGCCCGTTTGATTGCGATTTCCCATATTGACGCCGCGCTGAAACAGAACCGAATCCGGTCGTCACGCAGGATTGCGGTCGCCTTTTTGGAAAGTTTCCCGGAATCCGCCACGGACCAGATGGCCAGATGAGTATCGACAAGACACTTCATGGCAGCTCCCGTCATCCGAAAAGTTCGGCGACTTCTGCATCCATATTGTCGAACGACGTGTCGAAATCGCCACGGAATTTGAAGCGCCTGTCAGCTAGGCCGATTTTGATTCCGCCAGTGTCTCCGCCTTCGGCATTGCCGACACGAAGGCGCGGCGTTTCCAAATTGCGCCCCACACCCGTCTTGGTTGTCACAGGAAAGGGAATCCCCCCGGTCATTGCAACGGCGCAAATGAAAAGGTTCACCGCGCCGGACGTAGTAAGCCCGACTTCTGAAAAAACTTTTTCCGCCGTCTTGCGCTTTTCCGAATCAACCCTTGCGGTAATCATGGACGTCATTTTTCCAACTTCCTTTCATTGTATGTCAGACGGCGCAAATCATAATACAACATCCATACAAACGCAACTGTTGTCAAAACAGGCCAGAGATTCAAAAAAATGACTGTAGTTCGCAGCGAGAGCGGTGTCGCTTTCCGTCCACACGATTACCCCAGGTCCGGGACGTTTGCGGCGCGCCAGGCGGTCATGGAGAGGCCGGGTAATCGGTCAGCCGTAGGGGTTGCTTGGCAAGCCCCATACAAAACCGCAATCGCTTCGCGACGCAATCTTTTGGCGAATGCCGGTCCGCACCGCCAGGCCGCTTTGCGGCCGTGCGGAACCGGCATTTGCCGCCCTTCGCCACCCGCAAATCGGCATTCGGCGGCGGCAACGCTTCTCCGCATAGCCGCGAAGCGGCGTCCGATGCGGGAAGCGTTGCCGCCAAAATGGCGTTGCGAAGCAATCGCGGTCTCTCCATGACCGACGGGACGGCTGACCGAATACGAGGCCGGTGCGGCGGCGGAAGGCGGCGCGTGTGGAGGCGCGGCGCACTTCCGGATAACTTGACTAAATCTCGCATTTTTCCGATGATTTAGTCGAGTTATCGGTTATAACTTGACTAAATCTCGGTCGTGGCGTAGAATCCGCAACCGACATCAACGAATGAGGTTTCGCATGATTGGCAGAACGGAGGAGACGCGGCTCCTCAAAGACATCGCGCACCAGGACAGATCGCAGTTCGTCGTCGTTTACGGCCGCAGGCGCGTCGGCAAGACGTTCCTTGTGCGCGAGACGTTCGACTACCGGTTCGCGTTCACGCACACGGGAATGGAGTCCGCCTCGATGGAAACGCAACTTGCGTCGTTCCACGAAGACCTTCTCGACCAGGGGGCGGAGACGAGCCCGCGCCCGAAGTCCTGGCTGGAGGCGTTTTCCTTGCTGAAGAAGTTCCTGAAGAGCCGGCCTGAAGGCAGGAAAGTGATCTTCCTTGACGAGCTTCCGTGGATGGACACTCCGAAATCGGGCTTTGTTCCGGCTCTTGAAAACTTCTGGAACGGGTGGTGCTCGGCCCGCAGGGACATCCTGCTTGTGGCCTGCGGCTCCGCGACGAGCTGGATGGCGAAGAAAATTCTCCGAAACAAGGGCGGACTGTTCAACCGGGCGGGACGGACGATTTTCCTCGAACCGTTTACGCTTGGGCAGTGCGAGGAGTTCGTCCGGGAGCAGGGACTTGCGATGGACCGCCGTGAGATCACCGAGGGCTACATGGCGTTCGGAGGGTCGCCCTACTACTGGAGTCTGCTGGATCCGCGACGCTCGATGGCGCAGAACATTGACAGAATGTGCTTTTCGGCGTCGGGTGAACTGGTCCCGGAGTTCAAGCGCCTCTACGCTTCCGTATTCAACCGCCCCGAGCGGTTCCTGAAGATCGTCTCCGCGCTTGCCGAGCGGCAGTGCGGGCTGACGCGCGCCGAAATCTCCGTCGCGACGGGATTGCCCGAAACGGGTCTTCTCACGGATGCGCTCGAAGACCTTGAATTAAGCGGATTCATCAGGAGGTTTGAGCCCATCGGGGCGAAAAAAAAGGGAACGGTGTTCCAGCTCATGGACTGCTTTACGCTCTTCCACCTGCGCTTCATGGCCGGGCGTCCGGCCGCGCGGGGCGGATTCTGGACAACATCGGTCGACACGCCGGCGCGCGCCGCATGGGAGGGCCTGGCCTTCGAGCGCGTCTGCTTCTGGCACGAGGAGCAGATCAAGGCCGCGCTCGGCATCTCCGGCGTGTCGTCAACCGTGTGCGCGTGGCGCGGGCATGGAGAGGGGGGCGCCCCCAGGGCCCAGATCGACATGCTGATCGACCGGCGTGACGGAGTCGTCAACGTCTGCGAAATCAAGTTCTCCTCCGTGCCGTTCTCCATCGACGCCCGCTACGCCGAGTCCTTGCGCAACAAGATCGCGACATTCAAGGAAGCCGCAGCTCCGCGAAAGTCGGTTCACCTGACTTTCATCACGGCGGAGGGGCTCAAGCGCAATTCCCATTCCGGGATGGTCCAGTCGGAAGTGACGCTCGACGACCTGTTCCGTCCCCCCGAACCTCGTTGAAAGGGACTCATTGCCCCAGGTCCGGGACGTTTGCGGCGCGCCAGGCGGTCATGGAGAGGCCGGTGCGGCGGCGGAAGGCGGCGCGGAGGGCCGAGGCGGTGCGGAAGCCGCACAGGCGGGGGATGGAGGCGAGGTCCGCGTCGCGGCGCTTCAGGAGGACGCGGACGCGGTCGAGCCGCGCATCCTCCACGGCTTCGGCGATGGTCTTGCCGGTCTCCTCCCGGAAGCGGAGCTCCGCGAGGCGGCGCGAGCAGCCCATGGCGCGCGCGACATCGGCGACGCCGACAGGGGAGGCGTATTCGGAGGCGATGAAGGAGAGGGCCCGTTCGACGCGCTCGTCGCGGGGCCGGCGGTAGGAGGCGCGCGTGGAGGCGCGGCGAGTGACGCCGGCCGCGCCGTAGAGATACTTGCGAAGGGGTCTTTCCCCGCGCATCTGCGTCTCCAGGGCCTCGGCGGCAAGGCGGCCGCCCTCCGTCCAGTCGGGGCGGACGCTGGTGAGCGGCGTAGGGGAACTCAGGCAAACCACTTCGTCGTCATCGACGCCGACGACGCGGATGTCGCCGGGGCAGCGCCTCTTCAGGGACTCCGCCGCCATCAGCGTCACGTCCGCGAGGCGGTCGGTGACGGCGAAGACCGAGACCGGGCGCGGAAGCCGGAGGAGCGTTTCCCGGATTGGCTCGAAAGCGAGATACGGATTGTCAAGCGCCTTCTTGGGGAAGTTGAACAGGCGGCAGCGCCCGCCGTTCCCGCGGACCTCGGAGGCGAATGCGCCGACGCGCGCGGTCGACCAGACGTGACCCGACAGGCCGAACGCCGCGCACTCCGCGCCGGAGCCGAGAAGCGTCCGGGCGGCCGCCCGGCCGAACGAGGCGTTGTCGTGCTCGACGGCGACCGCCCCGCGCGGGATGGTGCCGCAATCGACCCAGACCGCGGGAAGTCCGGCCGGCACGTCGACGGCCGCGCCCCGGATGTAGGTGCCGACGAATCCGGCCGGCTTGAGGAACGCGAACATCCGCGCGACGCGGTCCCGCTCGTCCGGCGCGTCGCCAGGCGTGAGCCACGCGAAGCGCCAGCGCCGGATCCGGCCCTCGCGCAGGAGCGACAGGAAGAATCCGTTGTAGCCGGCGCTGCCGCGCTGCGCGTAGATGAGAATCGTCTTCATGGTGCTTCCGGGAGGATTCAGAAATGCTTCAAGTTCACGCACGGGGCCGCGCCTTTCCAGGGCCTCGGCGGCACGGCGGCCGCCCTCCGCCCAGTCGGGGCGGATCCCGGCGCAAATGGATCTCAAGGACGTTGCCGGAGCCAGTCGTCGAGTTCCCGGTAGAAGCGTTCGGACACCCAGTGGCCCATGCCGAGTCCATGGACGATCCCCTTGTCGCGCGAGGCGCAGACGTTGTACGCGGAATAGACGGCGTGCGGCGGGCAGGCCATGTCGCAGAAGCCTACGACGAAGCGGATCGGGCACTGGATCAGGCGCGCGAAGTTCGCGCCGTCGTAATACGGCGCCCACCGCTCGGCGGCGGCCTTGTTTTCCGGCGCCTGGCTCGCGATGATCCCCGGCCAGCCGCTCTGGCGGTCTTCGATCTTGGAGCCGAGCAGGTCGGTGATGGCCGGGACGAAGATGCAGCTGCGCGTGAAGTGCCGGTTGAGCGCGGTCAGCATGAGGCCGAAGCCCCCGCCCTGCGAGGTGCCGGAGTAGGAGAAGGACGAGAGGTCGCACTCCGGGCGCCCCGCAAGCCAGTCGACCGCGCGGTTGATGCCGAGGAGAGAGGCGTAGTAGAAGTAGTCTTCGCGACCCTTGTGGATACCCGCCTGGCAGTAGCGCGGGACGCCGTTGGGTGCGGCGAAGATTCGATCCTGCTCCTCGTAGAGGCGCTGCCGCTCCGCCGCCGCCGCCGGCGTGTCGCCTTCGGGCTGCCGGTAGGAATGCACGTTCATCGTGAGGTTGATGCGGTCGGGCTCCACACAGGTGCCGTGTTCGCCGATTCCGGCGCCGGGAACGCTTACGCGCACCGGGTGGCGACCCGGCGCCTTCGGGACGGAGAGCCAGCCGTAGACGTGGCGTCCGCCGAAGGACGCGAAGCGGACGCGGAAATAGCGGCACGGGCCTTCGGACTTCTCCGGGACTTGCTCGACCCGCGCGTCAACGGGCACCGTTTCGTCAAGCTTGCGGACGGCGCTCCGCCAGAAGGCCGCGAAGTCGTCCGGGAACGGCGCGGCGGGGCGGATGTCCTCCGGCGAGAAGGCGACGCCGAAACGGTACGTTCCGGCGGCGTTTCCGGGGTTCTCGGCGACGACGATGCCCGGTGTGCGCGACTCGACCGAGAGGCGCGCGAATCCAGGCGTCGCGCGGGAGACCGCGAGCGCGACGGAGGGCTCCTTGGCAAGATCGACGTCCCGTTCTTCGAAAACGCGCTCGCCGTAGTTGTCGAGGCGCAGATGGAGAGCGCCCTCGCGGACGGGGGCGCCGTCGGGACTCTCGGCCGAAACCGTGAGCGAGGCGGTTTCGCCGGCGCGGTAGAGGCAGTTGTCGCGATCGGGCGCGACGTGAATCGAAAGAATCGTTTCGTCGTTCATTTTGAATTCCGGTTTGCGGGTCGACTGTTCGACAGCCAGTAGACTGCCACATCCCGGCTTTCCTGTCAACACTTTTTCTAGTGAGTTTCTTACGGTTTATGCAATTTCATGAGCGAATAAAAGACGCTTTTTACATTTTTCATAGCGAATACGGCAAACTGGCGGGGACAATGGCGATGTGGTCCATGGCACAAAGGGTTCTTGCCGCTTGGTCACGTCCCGTAGTCGGAGCCTACCGGCGCGCAATCTCGTAATACATGCAGGCGCCGAACGACTGGCGCGTGGAGGCGGTGAAGCGCAGGTGGCCCGTCGAGGGATCGATGGCAAATGGAATTTCGCATTCGCGCCGGCCGTCGGTGCCGAGGGCCCATACCTGCCATTCGGCGGGATGGATGGTGATTCCGCCACGGCGGCATGCACGACCGACGCCCTCCAGGTGGAGGGATTCAAAGACTGTGGATTTTGATGTAGGGTTGATCTCGTCGCGAAGACTGGACGGTTGCGCAGTTCCACCGCAAAGCCACGAGATCGGAGTCGATCCCCCGCTCTCCCAGATCTGCAATCTCGACACGGCCTTTCTCGACGTGATCCACAAGGCGCTGCTCGCCGACGCCAGATCCGCGCGTGCGGCGCGGCCGGAGGCCGCGCTCGCCCACGCGACAGGACGAACATCTCCGAACTCGCAAGAGTTTCCTGGCGCGGCAATCTCCCAGTCGCCTGCGGCCCCCGGCCAGCCCGCAAGGGCGAGCGGCGAAGCCGCAGAACATGCGCCTGGGACTCCCGTCCTGCCCGCAAGGGCGAGCGGCGAAGCCGCAGAACATGCGCCTGCGGCTCCCGTCCTGCCTGCAAGGGCGAGCGGCGAAGCCGCCGCACTTGCGGATCTCGAAGGCCGCGCCAACGACCTTTCCCAGCAGGTCCGCACACTCTACTACCAGCAGAACCTCTCCGTCACGATGCGGGCGCTGCTGCCGCCTGGGCTCTTCGGCCTGTTCGCGCTTCTGCTTTTCCTGGCAATGCTCTCCACCGACGACACGCGCATCTACAGCGCCGCGCTCACTCTCGCGCAGGACGTCGTGCTTCCGCTGAGGAAAAAGCCCTTCACGCCGCGCGGACACATCTGGATGATCCGCATCGTCTCGATCGGCATCGGCGTCGTATTCCTCGCCGGATCCTGCTGGATGAAGCAGATGGACTACTACAACATGTTCGTGGTTCTGATCTGCGCGATGTGGGAAGGCGGCGCCGGCGCGATCATGACGCTTGGGCTCTACACGCGCTTCGGCACGACAGCCGGCGCATGGACCGCGTCATCGAATCGGTGAAACTTGACCCGGACGAAAAATTCAACATGCCGTGAATTGGGGAAGCGACGAGTAAAAAAACGCTTTTGCGCCGGGCCTGCGAAACTATGGCCAAACTCGTCGATGCAGCTCCTTGTCGCCGTATGGGTCAGTCGCTTCCGCCAGTTCCGTCGGAGAATAGCCGGACCGTATTCGCAGAAGCGTCAGCGACCGCGCTTCGGGGTTGGCGGCGAAATCGATGCGGAACATCCGAAGCGAGAGGGTTCCGCCGTCTGGAGTCCTCGTGACGCGCTTGCGGGTGGAATCGAATGGATTGGCGGAAAGTTGCAGTCGCGCGACCGAGGCTACATCGGGGCCGTTCAGCGCGAGGATCGCGTCGGCCCGTTCGCGGAACTCCGGGGTTTCCGACACTGTCCATTGCTCCGCGGCCTGGCGTTCGACCCAGCCGGCTCTGGCGTCGGGGAATGCATCGGCCGCGGGAACGTAGGGTTTCAGGTCGAGCACGGGCGTGCCGTCGAGCAGGTCTGCTTCGGCGATGCTCACGCGCAGTCCTTTCACTTCGAGGATACGAACGCAGGAAAGTCCGATCGGGTTTGGGCGGTAGGGCGAGCGCGTGGCGAACAGACCGATGCGTTCCGGACCGCAGGCGGGCGCGATCGGCGGGCGAGCGGTGGGGCGCCACGAGCCGGCGTTCCTGTCGAACACGAAGAGAAGCCAGGCTCGTTCGAATCCGGCGAGGTCTCTGAGCGCGGTCTCGAAGTTCTGGCCAGCCATGAATTCGACCACGCCTTCCGCTCCGCCGTCGAACACTCCCTGACGCGGGGCGCCGTAGCGGCGGATTGCCCCGCCGTGAAACACGGCAACCGGGCGGAAAATCCACCCGGCACCGTTTTCGTCTTTCATGTTCGTGTCTTGCGTTTTGCTCATCGTTCGTGCCGCGAGGAACCAGCCCGCGCTTGTCATGGTGGCGCGAGGTATGGCGCGAAGCGGTCGGTCGTGAAGTCGATTGCGGCCACGGCCGGATCTGGAAGTGATCCTGGTCTGAACATCCAGAACGAGCGGAATCCGGGAGCCCTGCGGATGGTGGCGATTTTTTCGAATCCGATTCCCTCCGGAGGGGCCGGTTGCGCGGCGGTGCCGATGAACAAGTCGCCGGGCGTTGCGTCGGTCCAGGCGTTGAGCTGAATCGAATAGCATCCGCGCTTTCCAAGCAGTCGATATTCCGGAGAGCCGCACCAGATGTGTTTCGCGTGGCTGGCCCACGGCTCGTTGCCGAGTATGTACCACAAGTCCCCGGACGGCCTAGAATCCATGTGGCGGCGTTCCGGAGAGTCTGAGACAATCCGATTCGGGCGCCACGGCCTGAATGCGCCGCCCATGACGGAAAATGCGCCTGAACCCGCCCCTCCGACGATGGCAAGCGTCCACAACGCAACGGAGAGGATTCGTCCGGTCGCCGTGCGCGACGGGCTGTGTGCGGCGGCGGCGACCGTCGCCGCGCCAAGCGCGAGTGCCGGATATGCATTGCGCCAGTCGTACGAAGCCGTGAAGAACCAGAATGCGAGCATGGCGGCCACGACGAGCGCCGCCGGCCTGGTTTTGCGGCGGACAATGGCGGCGGCCGCCGCCACGCCGAGTACCGACAGCGCCGTCGCTTGGAAAAACATGGGGGAGACGGCGGCGCGGTGGCTGACGAGCCGGTTCGCCATTTTGCATGCGTGAGCCAAGTTTGGCGCGAACAGTCTGGTGTGGGCGAGATGCAACGGAAGCGACATCAGGAACGGCGACGTTTCGCGCGCTTCGGGATGTGTTCCGAGCCAGAGCTGATGCGCGAAAAACGGCAGGGTCGCGGCGGCTCCCGCTGCGATGGCGACGACGATCTCCTTTCGGCGCCGCATGTCGCGGACTGCGCAGCTGGCAATGGCCAGAGCGCATAAGGGCATGGCTCCGGAGCCTTTTGCGAATGCAGTCGCAAACGCCAGAAGCGCCACCGTCGCGATGCGCGGGAATGCAGATTCGGCTTGGGAGGCGGCGGGCGTGTCGTTGGGGCCGGATGTGCCGAACGCGGGAATCAACGCGGCGAGGGCCGCCGCGAATGCTACCATTGGGATGTCGGCCTGTCCGGCGACGGAGTCCGCGAAGAATGGATCGCACGCCGCGAGCAGACCAAGCGCCAGGAGGAAACTGAAGCCGAAGCGTCGCGCGAGCGCAAACAGGGAAAGGGTTAGCAAGGCGGGGAAGACTGCGTCGAATTTGTGCAGCAGCAGCTGTTCTGGGGGGAATGCGTCGGAGGTTGACGTTCCGGCGATTTTGTAGAACAGAGAGTGAATGGACGGCAGTAGTTGTGGATAGCCGCCGACGAGCTGTGCGCCAAATCCGGACCTTGCGCCCATGTCAACAGCCCATTTGTCCCAGGACGCAACCGCGTCCCATGCGGTGTATGGCGTTCCAAGTGCGTCGAGAAAGAGCGAGGCGACGAAAAACGTCGCCACTCCAAACTCGAAGAGCCCCTGCGACGACGGAAGCGGCGGCTTGCGGAGTCGCAAGTCGGAATCGCGGATAACTCCGGCCGCCCCCCAGATTCCGGCCACTATGAACGCCGCCACCATGAAGAGCTCGACGTCGCGCGACCAGATCCCGAACACATGGAACCACCATGCGCAGAAGCCAGTCGTGGCAAGACTCGTGGACAGCGCGAGAATCGCCGATTCGGGTGCTGTCAGGCGGACGGATCGGCGGACGAGCCGCAGCAGCGCCAGTCCGGGGCCGAGGCAGGCGGTCAGCGCAACGAGTTCGGATTTCGCTGCTCTCCACGGCCCTTCGTTTAGGGCGAGTGCGAAACGCGCCAGCGCGAAGCCGCAACGCCAGATGGACAGGAGAACGAGTGCGACGCCGGCGAACCCGGCCACGCACCGCGCGGTTTCACCTGCGCGGCGCAATGCCCGCCGAATGTTTGCCGTTTCCGATTTTTCGTCCATGGATTCCGCGTCAATGGTGGAATGTTCCGTCGAAATTCGGGGCGATTGGCCTGAATCGCGGCTTGTAGCCGATTTCGACGCTGGCGGCGCCATTCGGATGCACGGCGATGAAGCGGATGTTTTCGTCGACGTCCCACGGCTCGATTGTCGCGCCGGGCGTTAGGCACTTGATCCCGTCGCGCCAGTTGTAGCGCAGGACGAGAGGATTCGGGTCGTTCGGATCGGCAGGTTGCACGACAATGCGATTTTCGCGCGCGGTCGCGGTGCCGCGTCCCAGGAAAAACGCCGTCGGGTCGCGTGCGTCGGGATCGGTGATTTCGTAGACGCGGACATCGGTGCTCTGCATCTGGAAGCGCGCGACCAGCCGAAAATGCGAGCTTTCCTCTTCGCAGAAGCGCCGTGTCCTGGAATCCGTGACCGCCCAGTGCGTGATTCCGTAGACTCGCGAGAAAAAGAGGAACGCTTCGGTCGAGCGGCGGTAGTGACGCGGAGGATAGTTGCGTTCGGTAAGTCCCCTAGGGAAGCCGTAGTAGTCGTCGGACATCATTTCGCGACCGGCGAGAATCGGCAGATACGTGCCTTTCCCCCAGTCGAGCTTGCAGTCCGTCTCTCCGGAAAACGCGAGCCTGGCCCCGGGCGGCACGTTTTGGGCGACCCAGTTCGCGAATTCGAACACGACCGGTTCGGCGACCCAGAGTTTTTCCCCGTCAGCGTTTGCGGCGTTGAGAATCGCAAGGCGCGGACTCCATGTCGCGAGAAGCGCGACTGCGCCCGTTTGCGCCAGCCGAAGCGCGGCGCGCCGCGCCGGCGAGCCGCCGGGATGCGCCGCGAAGAGCCTTCCCAGCGCGATTGCGGCGGGCACGGCCAGGAATGCGGCGGTCTGTATGGAAATCCGGTCCAGCTGCGAACTGCGGTTGAATCCGATCGAGGCCGTGGCCGCAAGCAGCAGGACTGCCCCCGGCAGGAAAAAGCGCCGCAGGCGTGGCGTGACGAGGGGCGCCGTGCGGGGCAGCGGCAGGAACAGGGCCGCGAAGCCGAACGCAAGCGTCGCAGGATGCCACTGCGCCGCCCTGGCCAGTGCGGCGTCCAGCCCGATGCAGAGCATTCTGAAAACTGAGGCTCCACCGGCGTCGGGCGCGGCGCCGCCGACATAGCGCACGATGCCGCGCGCCTGGAAAATCGTCGTCGCGAACCACGGGGACAGGAGAGCGAGCGCCGCGCCGGCCGCGATGAGCAGGAGCGGGAACGAGCGTCGCGAAAAGCGGCGCGGCAACGCGAGGGCCCCTAGCGCGACTGCCGCGCACGTCGCCAGGCCAGGTGTCCACAGACAGGAAAGAAAAGCGGCGAGCGCGAGCGCCGAGGCGTCGGCCGCCGTGCCGCGTCCAAGTCCGGCGATTTTCCAGGAAAGCGCCGCGACCGGAAAGGCGAGCCCCGCCGCGACCATGCCGCCGAGGTTGCCGGACTGCCAGAAGAAGTGGAACTG
Source organism: uncultured Verrucomicrobiota bacterium (assembly GCA_946624575.1). Taxonomy (GTDB): domain Bacteria; phylum Verrucomicrobiota; class Kiritimatiellia; order RFP12; family UBA3636; genus UBA3636. Next base: position 8,752 of record CAMOSH010000057.1, on the reverse strand, counting down.
GGCGCGCGTGAAGGCTAGCATGAGAAGCGCGGCGCTCAGGCATGAAACTGCCCGCGCTCCGCATCGGCGCAGCGACAGCGCGGCCAGAACCGGAAACCCGGCGAACAGCCAGAACGCGAGCGCTGGACCGTACCAGCGGGCCGGATCGCGGAATGCGAAGAAAAGCGGCGCGTTCAGCAGCGCGAATCCATGAGCTCCGCTTGTGACTCCGATGAAGTGTTCCGTTCCGGCGTTCCAGTGCGGGTTGTAGGAACCGAGCGCGGGAAACGCGTGGCGGTATTCGAGCACTCGGTACAGGAACGCGCCGTGGTCCACTCCCCATGGCAGAGTGCCCCATGTCAGCGGCAGCGCGTGCGCCAGCGCGCCGACGACGCCGACAGCGAGCGCCAACGCCAGAACGCATGCGAAGGGCGTACCCTGGCGCCTGAACGCCGCGCCAGGTGTCCGCGGCGATGTTGACGCGCGCCGTGTCATTTCGTGTCGGGTGTCGGCGGGGCGGGTGAGTCGTTCGCCGTAGGCTGGCCGGGCGTCGAGTCATCGCCGCCAGAGGTCATCGCCGCCGCGCCTGTCGGAACTTCAGCGGAATCCGCAGTGGCGCGCTGATGGTCCGTGGCGGCGCCGCCGTTTTCCATTCCCGGGTTCTCCAACGGCGAATCGAGCCGGAGGCGTTCGCGGCGGCGGCGGCGAAGCGCGGCGCGGCGGCGCGAATTCCTGAAAATCCGGGCCAGCGCGGCAAACGGTCCCGTGGCACCGTGGCGGGTTGTCCGTTCTGATGCCGCCGCCGCTTCGGGAATGTCGTACGCCAGCGTCATCACATATTGTCCGAACCAGCGGTAAAGGCCCTGGTGCTCCAAACCTGCGGCGTCGGTCAGCAGACAGCGTCCCGGTTCCGTTTCGACGCACGCGAGATTCCTGAAGCCGCACGCCCAGCCAGTGCCGAGCAGTTTCGAAAGCGACTCCTTGATCGACCAAAGAACGGTCTGGTCGCCGTTTTCGTCGTCCTTGGGGAGCATCGCGTCGCCTTCCGAAACGAATTTGCGCCCGAGTCGCGAAAGCCGCCAGGTGCGGCGCTCGACATCGACGCCGATGCGCGCGCCGCGCACGGGAACGTAAGCGCAGAGAACGTACGGCGCGCAGTGAGAAATCGCGCAGCCGACTTCGGCGTAGCGGAATGTGTCCGGCTCCCAGATCGCAACGCGCGGGGCTCCCAGCGCGTTCTTTCGGACCGTGATTTCCGATGGACGCCGCGCAAGGCCGTCGGCTACGAGCATCGCCTTGAGCGCAACGCGCGCGGAGAACCATTCGCGGCGGCGCTTCTCCGATCCGAGCGCGGCGTATTCAGCACGCTCCTCGGAAGCGAGCCACTCGTCGGGTTCGGCGCCGGCGGCCGCTGCGGCGTCCTGGTGCCAGAAGACCGCACGCACCGGACCGGTGTCGGTCAGGCGCGTGGCGAGCGGTTCCCGTGGCGTGGGCATGGCGTGGCGGTGTGCGCGGCGCGGCGGGGCGCGTGGATTCTGTAGTTTCCGCCGGAGCGTGCGCGCGGACGCTAGAGCAGCTCCGCTATCTGCACGGCGTTCCAGGCCGCGCCCTTCAGAAGCTGGTCGCCGGCGACGAACATGTCGATGCCGGTGCCGTCGGGGTTGGATATGTCCTGCCTGATGCGGCCCGCCAGCACGTCGCCTTGTCCTGTGGCGTCCACCGGCATGGGGTAGCGCCCTGCGGCCGGGTCGTCGACGACCCGCAGCCCCGGCGCCGAGGCCAGCACGGCACGGACTTCTTCCGGCGTCGTTTTCCGAGCGAATTCGAGGTTGAGCGATTCGGAATGGGCGCGCAGGCTGGGGACGCGGACGCTCGTGCACGAAACACGAAGCGACGGGTCGTGGAGAATTTTCCGCGACTCGTTCACCATCTTCATCTCCTCCTTCGTGTAGCCGTTGGGCTGGAACACGTCGATGTGCGGGAACACGTTGAAGGCTATGGGGTCCGCGAATGCGGCCGGGGGATCGACGCGGGAGAGCACGTCGCGGTAGCGTTCGGAAAGCTCTTCCATGTCCTTCGCGGCGGCGAGCAGGGCGCGCGTCTGGGAAAGAAGCTCGTTCATCCCCTTGGCGCCGGCACCCGACGCCGATTGGTAGGTCGCGGCAACGAGGCGCTTGAGGCCGAACGCGCGGTGCAGCGGTGCAACCGCCACGAGCATGATGATGGTGGTGCAGTTCGGGTTGGCGATCACGCCGTGGTGCTTTGCGACGTCTTCTGGGTTGACTTCGGGCACGACGAGAGGCACGTCGTCTTCAAGCCTGAACGCGCTGGAGTTGTCGATCATCACTGCGCCCGAATCGACGACCGCCTGGCGGTAGCGCTTGGAAACAGATGCGCCCGCGCTGAAGAGCGCCACGTCGACGCCCTTGAACGAGTCGTCCGTGAGTTCTTCCACGGCAATTTCCTCGCCGCGAAACCGCATTTTCTTGCCGACGGAGCGCGCGGACGCGAGGAGTTTGAGTGACGAGACCGGGAAGGATCGGCGTTCGAGGGACTTGACCATCTCGACGCCGACGGCGCCTGTTGCGCCGGCGATCGCGACGCGGAGTGGGCGTTTCATAGCAAATGCGTTCGTATGCTTTTTGCGTTCGTGGAAACTGGTGGGCGGGGCGGGGCTCGAACCCACGACATCCTGGGTGTAAACCAGGTGCTCTGACCAGCTGAGCTACCCGCCCGGAACGGCCGCGGATACTACTACCATCCCCGTTTCAAATCAACAGTGCGCGGCGACATATTTTTCTTGACTTGCGGTCCCGGTGGCTGCATTCTTTTGGCGATTTCAAATCCTTTGCGAAAAAGGCGGCTAAAAAAGGGCGACAAGTCATGAAAAACACGGTTTTGGGCATTGAATTCGGTTCCACTCGCATCAAGGCGGTTCTTTCCGACTGTCGCGGCGAGGTTCTCGCCGCCGGCTCCCATGAATGGGAGAATTCGCTGCTGCCAGGCGGCATCTGGACGTATGAGCTGTCTGACGCGGTCGCCGGGATGCAGGCGGCCTACGCCGAACTGAAGGCAGATTTTGCGAAAAAACACGGCGGAAAACCAGACTCTCCCGCCGCGATTGGAATTTCCGGCATGATGCACGGATATCTGCCTCTCGACGCCGACGGAAGGCAACTGGCTCCTTTTCGCACGTGGCGTTGCACCGTGACCGCAGAGGCCGCGGCGGCGCTTTCCAAGGCGTTTCGGTTCGCCGTGCCCCAGCGGTGGAGCGTCGCGCACTTCCATCAGCGCGTCCTCGATGGCGGCGCCGAGGTGCCGAAGACTGCACGGCTCGCGACGCTGGCCTGTTGGATTCACTGGAAGCTGACCGGCGAGTTCGTCGTCGGGATCGGGGAAGCCAGCGGGATGTTCCCGGTGGATCCGGCGACCGGTGGCTACGACGCCAGGATGCTCCGGGCGTTTGCGCGGCTTTCCGCAGGGCGCGGGCTGACTCGCAAGCTTGCGGACATGCTGCCGAGACCGCTTCCCGCAGGTGCAAGTGCCGGGCGCCTCACCGAGGAGGGCGCCCGGCTTCTCGATCCCAGCGGCGATCTGCTCCCCGGAGCGTTGTTTGCTCCGCCAGAGGGCGATGTCCAGACTGGCATGGTCGCGACCGACGCCGTGAAGCCCGGCACTGCAAACGTTTCCGCCGGCACCAGCGTCTTTGCGGTGGTCGTCATGGAAAAGCCGCTGTCGCGACCTCATCCCGAAATCGACGTCGTGGCAACGCCCACTGGCGCGCCGGCGGCGATGAGCCACGCCAATACCTGCACGAGCGACATCAATGCGTGGGTCCGCCTGCTTGGCGGCGACTACGAACGGCTATTCAAGGAGGCGTTTCGCGGGGCGCCAGATTGCGGCGGCGTGGTGACCGTACCATATCTCTCCGGCGAGCCTATCGTGAATCTGGACGAGGGCCGCCCGCTCGTCGTGCGCTCCCCGGACGCGGATTTCACGCTTGCCAACTTCATGCGCGCGAACATCTATTCGGCTTTCGCGACGGCTCGCCTTGGGCTTGACATTCTCTTTGCCGAGGGCGTGAAGCTCCGTTCGGTCACCGGGCATGGCGGCATTTTCAAGACGCCGGGCGTTGCCCAGCAGTTTCTTGCTGACGCGCTCGGGGCGCCGGTTTCATGCCTCGAAACGGCAGGCGAAGGTGGAGCCTGGGGCATGGCGCTACTGGCGGCCTACGCGCTTCGGGTTGCCTCGCGGGGCGGCGCGAAGCCCCCCTCGCTCGAAGCGTTCCTGTCTCGCGAAGTGTTCGCTGGCGCGCGCCGCGTCGTCCTCAAGCCTTCAAAGCGCGGCGTGGCGGGATACGCGAAGTATCTTGAACGCTTCCGCGAGGCGCTCGCGGCGGAGTCCGCGCTTGTCGTCCCGCGGTCGCGATGACGCGGCGGAGCTTCACGCACGGCGGATTTTCATCGATTTCCCGAATGCCGTTTCCGACGGCTCGAAAATCAGCCGCAGGTTGTCCCCGGCACCGTCAAGCGTGAAGACAGCGGCCTTGGCTCCAAACGAAAACTGCGGCAGTTCGGCCGTCGCGGTTTTCGCGGCCACACGGGTTGAAGAGTCGAGCTGAGTGAGGACGGTTTCGACGATTCGCCTCACCGAGGAAAAGGAGATTTCGCACGTGGTCCCCGGCACGCGCGCCACGAGGAGCCGCACGGGGCGATTTTCGTGCGCGCACAGGATCGCCGCCTCGCGGATGCCGTTAGCGATCACGGAAGCGTCGGGCGACAGGGGATCGGCGGCGGCGATGATGTCCGCCTTGAACCATGCGGCCGCAAGCGTCGAAAACCATTCGTCGCGCGATGGCAACGCGGACTTGATTCGCGCATTGATCCGCGCAGCCATGCCGAGGCGCGGTGCATCGCGGCGGGCGGTCTTGCTACGGCCCATCTGAGTCGAATCCAGCGTCGAACTCGTTGGAGCCAGCATCCGAAGAAGGAGGTTCTTCGGCCGCAGGCGGCGGCATCGAGCGGAAGTCAAGGCGGAACTCCTCTGCGGCGGCGCCTGACGCCGCCGGCCTCCGCCACAACGAGGCGTCGGCCGCGCCCAGTCCGCGAAGGGCGTCGAGCGCCAGAGTCGCGGATTCCATGGCGGAGAATTCGCCCGGACCGGCCTTGAGGCCGAACGACGCGCCCAGTCGCATGATAGCTGACAGCTTGCGGGCTTCGTCGGCCAGCGCGTTGAAGTCCAGGTGCGCCACGGCGAACAGGGCAGGGGAGGCAGAGGCGTCGGGAGTCGATGGCGCGGCGGAGGACGCAGCGCCCCAGCCAAGCCCCATCTCGATGCGGTCGCCAAGCTGCCGCGCGAATGCCTGATCCGCGCGCGGGGTTTTCTGTCCGAATGGCTCCAGCGCCTTGCTGCGCACCAGAGCGACTCCCGGACCAAACGAGAAGTCGCGCAGGCCTCGCCCGAACGAACCGTTGGAGTTCTTCAGGTCGGCGAACGCGGCGGGCCACCAGTTCTCGAACTCCGGAGCGCCCGGCGCGAGCGGGGCGGAGATGGAGAAGGACGGGATTTGCAGGATGGCCAGGTTCACGGCCGACGCTCCGGCGCTCGCCCTGAACGTCCAGAATCCGGGAGCCAGGGCCGGCAATGCGGGCGGGAGCATGTTGCGCGGCGGCGCGAAAGGCGCGCGCACGGCCACGGACAGGAACGTGTCCGGCGGCAACTGGCCGTTGGCCGGAAACGCGGTTTCCGACGTGTATCCCCATGGGCCCGTCGACGCGGAACCCGCAGGCGTGGCCGTGGCCGAGAAGAGCAGGCCCGGAACGGCGAACGATTCCAGGTCGGCGGCGATTGCAAGCGGCGGGATTTTGCGGAAAGCCGGCGCGGCCGCCGCCAGTTTGCCAGCGCTGCGGAGCGCGGCAGGCGAGCCGATGGAGTCCGATGCCTTCGGAAGGGTCTCCGGATCGATTTTCGTCCAGACGCGGTGGCGCTTCGAAATTTGCCGCCATGGCGGGGTCGGCGCTACTCCGTTGAAACAGCCAGCAAGTTCCGGAGAAATCTCGTCCGACAGGCGGGCGGAGAGCTCAAGCACCAGGTCCGGATCCTGCGCCAGCACGGCGACAAGGACTCCGCGCACGATGTCGAGCCCGAGCACGATTCCGTTTTCGTACAGTTCGTCCGCGTGTGGAAACTCCATGTAGCGCGTTCCCTTGGCTGTCGTCTTGAGACGCCCGAGGCCAGGCACCCATTTCAGGCGCCAGAGAGCTTCGAGGAAACGCGCCTTCCAGCCGGTGAAGCTGGCGCCGGCCACGTAGACGCCCAGCCCTCCGCATTCTCCTTCGCGCGGCACGAGCGCCAGGCACGAGTGTCGCCCGGTGAGCCAGAAGAGTGTCCAGTACGTGCCGGAGTTGTCTTCGAGCGTTTCGTCCGGGTCCCCGCCGAGTGCGCGGATTGCGGAGCGCACCGCCTCCTGCCCCAGAAGCGCCTTTTCCTCCGAAGCGATGTCGTTCACGTATGCGGCGACCGCGGATCTTCCGGGCAGCGCGCGGAAGATGTCGTCTTCGTGGCGCGGGTAGTGGAAGAAGAGGAAAAGCGCGACGATGGCGATGAGCCAGGCCGCGACTTTCGCCGCACGGCGGCGGCCCGGGAAGAATGCTCCGGGCCGGGAGTCCGGCGCCGTGTTTTCGTTTGGCGCTGAATCTTCGCGGACGGTCGGTCCGGATGCGGGCGTTTCCGGCGTTTCGCGTGGCGTGGCGGCGGGCTTTTCCATGGCGTTGTCCCGTGGTTAGAGCAGGTTGCTGCGTTCGGTGGCCTGGGTGTCGTCCCAGAAGCGTGGCGGCTTTTCCCCGCCGGCGATTGCGGATATCGACTTCGTGGTGAGCTGCTTGCCGCGCGCGTGCACTCCCTTTACCGCGACTTCGCTTTCGGGTTCGACGCGTTTCTGCAGTATCCGCTGGCCCTTTGCGGGGCGGAATTTTATCCACAGCGTCTTTGGGGTGCCGGGTTCGAAGAAGCGGATGGTTCCGGCGTCGGGCAGGAGGTTGTATTCCTTGTTCTGAATCACCCCGCCGAAGGAGAAGCGCTTGAGGCAGCTGAACGGGATCTCCTTTTCCGTGTACACGCAGCAGAACACCTTGTCGCGGTCGTAGACGGAGACGTGCATCAGGTCCTTGTCGACGAAGATCTTGTCCTTGTCCGGGGCCGGAACGACTTTGTACCGTCCGTCCGGCCACACAAGCAGCAGCTTGTCAAGCGACGAGCATTGCAGAGTCGGCTCCTGTCCGCGCAGCGCGTTGCCGATGAATCCGGATTCGCGGTCGTAGCACAGTTCGATTTTCGTGGCCGTGACGGCGCGCACGTCGATCGTGTCGAAACGCTCGATCGTCGTGAGCCGAGGGAATTGTTCGGCGATCACGGTCTTGAATTTCCGCTTCTTCGGTTTCGCGGTTGACGCCGCGTCCGGCGCGGACGCCTTTTTGCGCTTTCCGCGCGCCGCGGCGGCGCCATCCGCGGCGCCGGGTGCAGGTTCTTCGACCTCGACTTCGTGGAACTCGTATTTCTTCACGAGACCTTCGAGGTAGCGGATCGCGTATCGACGCAGGGCGCCAAGGTTCTTGCGGACTTCAGCGAGTTCCTTGAGTATCCCCTCTATCTCCTCGCGGTTCTTGTTGATGTCGAAAAGCGAAATTCGGCGGATGGGCACCGCGAGCAGCATGTCGATGTCCGGCTCCGAGATCGGTCGAACGAGGCGGTCCGCGAACGGTTCGAAACCCTCGCGGATTTCCGAGCGGACGCTTTCCGCGGTGGTCGCCTTTTCGATGCGCTTGTAGATCCTCTCCTCGACGAATATCTGGACGAGGGTCTTGCGGTGCTGCTCGTCGAGGAGTTCGCCCTGGCGGATTTCGAGCTCTGCCTTGAGGAGTGCGAGAAGGCGGTCGACGTTTGAGCGCAGGACGTGCGAGACCGTGGTCTGCACGGGGCGGTTGTTTTCCAGCACCGTGAGGTTCGCGGTGACGGCGCACTCGCAGTTCGTGGCCGCGTAGAGCTGCTTGATCGCCTTTTGCGGGTCGGTTCCCGGCTGGAGCGTGAGGACGATTTCGGCGTGGTCGCTCGTGCCGTCGTGGATGTTGCGCACGGGGACCTTTTTCGCGCGGGCCGCGTTTTCGATCGAGGCGATGAGCGTGTCCGTGGTCTGTCCGTAGGGAAGTTCCGTCACGACGACCTGCTTCAGTCCGCGCTCCTCGCGCACCTCGAACTTGGCACGCAGCCGGATGCGTCCGTTGCCGTCCTCGTATCCGGAGCAGTCCGCGAGTCCGCCGGTGGGAAAGTCGGGCAGCAGCACGGGCTTGGCTTTCGGGTCGCGCACCAGTTCGATTTCCGCGCGCAGCAGCTCGATGAAGTTGTGGGGCATGATGTTCGTCGCCATGCCCACGGCGATGCCGTTGGCCCCGAGCATCAGCAGCAGCGGCAGCTTGCATGGCAGGAGAACCGGCTCCTGGTTGCGCCCGTCGTAGCTGGGGATGTACCGCGTCGTCTTTTTGTTGAAGACCTCGTTCCGCGCCAGGTCCGTGAGACGGCATTCGATGTATCGCGATGCGGCCGCCTCGTCGCCGGTGTAGATGTTGCCGAAGTTGCCCTGCCCCTCGATGAGGTACCGTTTGTTGGCGAGGTTCACGAGCGCGCCGTAGATCGACACTTCGCCGTGCGGGTGGTAGAACATCGTGCGCCCGACGACCGTGGCGACCTTGATGAAGCGCCCGTCGTCCATCTCCGAAAG
>CAMOSH010000056.1 GCA_946624575.1 uncultured Verrucomicrobiota bacterium | reverse complement strand
TTCCGAAGCGTTCGAGGGCGAACTCGAAACCGAAGGCGAAAACGTCTACATCGCGTCCGGGGTCTCGAAAGTCGAGTTCACCGGGCAGCGGACGGTCGTGAACAGCCTCGCGACCGGCTACGCGACCGTCGCGCAGGAAGTCGTCGCCACGAACGGAACGCTCGTCGTCACGTCCGGAGCGGTCATGCTCGACAGCAACCAGCGCGTCTGTCTTCGCGCGAACCTCGACTTCGGCGGGCGCCGGGGCTACTTCACGAATCGCCCGGGAAAGTATTCCGAACTGCACGGATCGGTTGCCGGATCGTCCGGCATCACGTTCGGATCCATTCCGTTGGGTACTCCGCAGGTCCCGGCCACCTACCCCGGCCAAGGCAGCCTCTCGGTCTATTCGACGGGAACCTTCACCGGTGATGTGACCATTGTCGGGAACGTCTGGCTCCAGAGCGACTCGTTCCTGCCTTCCGGCAATCGCACGGGCGACACCGTCGTGGACGGAAACCTCCGTATCGGCAATGCCCCGGCGTTCACGATGAACGGACTCCGCGGCCGCGGAACGATCACCCTCAACAACAGCTTTAACTCTTCCATCGTCGTCGGCGACAACGATTCCGACGCCGATTTCGAAGGTAACATCAACCGCACCGGCGGCACGCTGGCATTTCGGAAGATCGGCGAAGGAACGCAGCGCATCGGTGGCTCGATCACGCTCAACGGCACCCTTGCCGTCGAGAAAGGGACTCTTCTGCTTGATGGCGATGTCACCGGCACATCGCCATCCGTCGCCGCCGGGGCGGCGCTGGGCGGCGCCGGCTTGATCACCGGCAACATCACCTTCGCGGAAGGCTCATCGCTGGCGGTGGCGGTTACCGACGGCGCCGTGCCGTGCCTCACAGTGAACGGCGAGGTGACGGGCTCCGCGGGCGTGGTCGTCTCCGGGGAACTCCGCGACGGTACTTCCGCCTGCATTCTCCGTTCGGATTCGCCGATTGCCGCGACCTTCACCGCCACGTCCAGCAGGATTCGCCTGGAAAAGCGCGTCAACAACACCGAGCTCTGGGTTGTCAAGCCGGACTCCTCCACAGTGATCGTGTTCCGGTAGAGGCGGCTTCCCTCTCACCTCTTCCCTCTCACCTCTCACCTCTTACCTCTCCCCTCCCATGGTCCGCTCCCCCCTCAACCCCGTCCTCTCCGCGAAGGACGTCCCCTTCGACGCATCGCTGGTTTTCAACGCCGGCGTTTGCAAGTGGCAGGGAGAATACGTGATGCTCTTCCGCAACGACTACGGATCGACGGAGTCGCAGTGGCGTGAAGCGGCCTCCAGGGGGCTTCCGTTCCCCGGTTTGTCAACAAACCTCGGCATCGCCCGCAGCCGGGACGGCGTGCGCTGGACAGTCGGGCCCAAGCCAGTCCTTGAATTGCACGACGACGAGATACTGCGCGTCTATGATCCGCGCCTTACCGTGGTCGAGGGTCGCGTCGTGCTCTGCTTCGCGATGGACACCCGGCATGGCCTGCGCGGCGGCGTGGCGACCACGGAGGACTTCGAGCACTTTGAAATCCGGTCGCTCTCCGTTCCGGACGACCGCAACATGGCTGTCTTTCCGGAGAAAATCGGCGGGCGCTACGTTCGGCTCGAGCGTCCGATGCCGGTCTATTCCCGCTACGGGAAAACCGAGGCGTTCGACATCTGGCTCTCAGAGTCGCCCGACCTTCGCTTCTGGGGCGAATCCCGGCTCGTCATCGGCGCCGAGAGCGTGCCCTACGCCACCACGAAGATCGGCCCGGCCGCGCCGCCGATCCGCACCCCGAAGGGCTGGCTTGCCACGTTCCACGCCGTGCGCGTCGTCGATCGCGAACTTGCCTCGTGGGAAGGCAGCTGGCACAAGGAATACTGCGCGGGACTTATGCTGCTCGACCTCGACGACCCGTCGAAGGTGATCGGCCTCTCGCGCGAGCCGATCCTCCCGCCCGTCGAGAGCTACGAGACCTCGGGCTTTCGCGGCAACGTGATCTTCCCCGGCGGCATGATCCTCGAAGACTCCGGCGAAGTGAAAATCTACTATGGCGCCGCCGACACGGTGGAATGCCTCGCCACGGCCGATGTCGGGGAACTGATCGCGATGTGCGAGCCGATGTAAGTATTCTCTTTCGCCGCAAAGAACGCAAAGACCGCAAAGGATGTGTGTTGAGACTCCGCCCCCCCTTCGCCACAAAGAACGAAAAACCGCAAAGGATGTGTGTTGAGACTCCGCCCCCCCCTTCGCCGCAAAGAACGCAAAGACCGCAAAGGATAGGTGATAGAAAATGACAGAGCAGGAAGCTAATAGAATCTGTGATGGAATTCGACAAATCGCTTATGATCTGCACGTCTATCTTGGTGTTGGGTATCTTGAGAAAGTCTATGAAAACGGACTGGCGCACAGATTGATCAAGGCCGGGATGACTGTACAGGTTCAACAGCCCATTCAGATTGCCGACGAAGATGGCTTTGTCATCGGAGAGTATATCGCCGACATGGTTGTCGAAGGCATCGTTGTTGAACTAAAGGCCGTTTCGACACTCCTCCAAATCCACGTTGCCCAACTTTTGAACTACTTGAAAGCCATGAATATTGAACATGGCTTGCTCATCAATTTCGGGTCGGAAAAGTTTCAATGCAGGAAATACGCATAGAGTCGTTAGCCCTTTGCGTCCTTTGCGTTCTTTGCGGCAAAAAGGGAACCCTACTCGACAGGAGAAAAACATGAGAATTCGCAAGAGAAAAGCAACCTCTGTTTCCATGCTGGCCTGCGCCATTCTCGTCAGCAACGCGTCCTCCGCGCCGTTCTCTCGTAGCGCGATGGACTTCGTCCGCGACGAAATCCACGTCGGCATCAACATCGGCAACACGCTCGACGTCCCGTTGGGCAACGAAACCGAATGGGGCAACGTCCCCGTCACCCGCGAGCTGATTCGCGCGTACAAGGCCAGGGGCTTCGACACGGTGCGCGTCCCGGTCACCTGGTCGAAGCGCTTCGACCACGGCGCGCCCGGCCACCCCATCGAGCCGGCGTTCCTCGCCCGCGTGAAGGAGGTCGTCGGCTGGTGCCTCGCCGAAGGCATGGTGACGATCATCAACGTCCACCACGACGGCGGCGACTCCGGCCCTCCCTTCGGATGGCTGACGATTGACGGCGTCCATGAGGACGAGGCCGAGGCGATCCTGCGCGACCTTTGGACGCAGATCGCGACGGCCTTTCGCGACGCCGGCGAGCATCTCGTCTTCGAGGCGTTCAACGAAGTCCGCAAGGCCAGACAGTACGCTGGACCCGATGGCAGGCAGAAGGGTCAGGAGGACTGGACGGGCCGCGCACCCTACTTTGAGACATGCAACCGCTATGCCCGCGCCTTCGCCGAGGCCGTCCGCGCCACCGGCGGCAACAACGCCCGCCGCTACCTCATGGTGCCGACCTACGCGGCGGCGTTTCAGGAGGCGACGTGCGCCGGGTGGCGCAGCCCCGAGCCCGATGGCGACAGAGTCATCGCCGACATCCATTGCTATGAGCCGGGCGACTTCTGCCTCTGGGGCAACCGCAAGGTCCACGACCCCGAGCACGCGAAGAAACGCCTCGGCCTCTTCTTCCCAGTCTTCAAGAAGCACTTCACCGACAAAGGAATTCCGCTCGTCCTCGGCGAGGTGAACGCGCAGCGCCGCTGGGTCGATGCGATGCAGTACATTCCGAACGACGTCGAGCGGATGCGCTGGGCGCGGCAATACGCCGAGACCGCCCGCACATTCGGCTTCCCGGTCATCGTGTGGGAGAACGGCGGAGAGGCCGACATGGCGCTCATCGACCGCCGCACGGCCACATGGACAAAGCCCCGCCTTGCCGACACGTTCGTCGCGACGGCGAAGGGTTCCCTCGATGACGCCACGTTCGCGAAGTGGATCGGCGAGACGGAGGCCGCGCTCGCCGCCGCAGTCCCGGCGCCCCTTTCCGGCGACTCGATCCTCCGGTGGGCCGTCGGCGACGCCCAGAACTACGCCTCCTGCTGGGGCCAGACGATGGGCTACGGAAACCTCAACGGCAACGGCAGGGTTTTGAAATTCCTCGGCGCCACGAAGGAGGGCGCGCTGCGCATCGACACGCACGGCGAGGGCGGCAACATGGTGCACCAGCAGTTCTGGGCCGACCAGGGCATCGAGGCGCGCCGCTCGTTCGCCGGCTGGCTTGCCAAGCACCCGGACCGCTCGGCAAACGGGAAGAAGCTCGCGTTCACCGTCACGGTCCGCAACGGCACCTCCGCGCTCGTCAAGGGCTTCTTCCGCGTCCCCGGTCTGAAGGGCGACATCCGCTTCGGCGCCGACGGCGGCCAGCTCGGCTGCATCATGGCCACGCCGCAGCGTCCCGTCGTCACGGTCGAAGTCCCGCTTCCCGACGGCGAGATCGACCCGAAGGGCAAGGGCATCGGCTGCGAACTCCAGATCATCCCCGGCGCCTGGGGCCAGAACCGCCCGATCGACGCCGAAATCTCACCTCTCGAAATTCACTGACGCACACTTGACTCAAGCGGCACTACCCGTTATCCTACAATGCACACGCCGCGCTCTGTCCGACGTTACAACACCCACCATCCATCCAACGGAGACTAGCATGAGAAACTGCCACCCCGCCCCCGTCGTCCTCGCCACCGCGCTTTTCGCGGTTAGTTCTGTCTTTGGCGCCAACTACGCCAAGTATGCCACAATCACCGTCCCCGGCGTCCCCGACAACACCACGCTCACGGACTTCCCGCTCCTCGTGAAGATTTCCGCATCCGCGCCGTCCGGCTTCTCCTACGGCGACTTCATGCAGAACGACTATTCCGACCTGCGCTTCGAGGATGCCAATGAAAACGGCCTACCCTACGATGTCGACACGTGGAACACGGCTGGCGAATCGCTCGTCTGGGTCAAGGTGCCCGCGCTCGTGAAGAATTCTGAAATCACCATGCGCTGGGGTTCCGCCGACCCCGACGCCAACGACCCGACCACCGTCTGGTCGAACTACATCGGCGTCTGGCACTTTAATGACACGGCATCCTCCGCCTCCGCCACGTATCCGGCATCGGCCATCAAGGACAGAGGCGACACGACATTCGCCGTTTCGAATAGTGAAATGGCACATCTCGGCATGACATTCTTCAACTCCAACGCGAACGACAACACCCGTTTCAAGCTTGGAACCACGGCGAACAACCCGCTCTCGGCGTTGACCTCAATTTCCCAGTTTTCGGTTTCCATGTGGTTGAAATCGACCAACTTGTCTCCGAGCTATCGCCTTTTTTCAAACAAGTCGGCCTATAGCGACAGTGGTTTCGAGTTTCTTGCCTATGCTGGGAGCGACCAAGGTCTACTTCTTCGCGGAAATGACACTTCGCCCCAAGTGGGCTGGTGGGGAGCCGGCATGGACCCGGTCAAGACGGGCGGATGGACGCATCTGGCGGCGAAAATCGACGGAACCAGCGGGACGTTGTTCTCGAACGGGACCTCATACAACGGAAGTATTGCCGCCCCGTCGGCATCCGGCAACTATGGCGTTGCCGTCGGCGGCTACGCGAACAACGCGAACGCAGCAAACCCGATTCGGGGCCATGTCGATGAAGTGCGCCTTTACAACGGCGTCCCGTCCGATGCCTATCTCGTCGCGGAATGGGAGCAGATCGTGACGGCGGGCTACACGGTCATTGGTGCCGCGCAGACGGCGGACGCCGGCGCCGCCGACATTCCGGCCGCTCCGGCCGTTGTCCGCAACCAGAACGGCACCTACACGATTTCCGCGACCTTCACCGGCACCGCGGGCGAAACCTACGCCTACGCATTCCAGCTCAACGGCACGGACCGCGAAACCGGTTCGGCGACGCTTGGCGCCGCCGAAACCGAAAAGACGATTTCATGGACGACCGACGGCAATGTCGCGAACGGCACCTATCTTGCCAGCGTCACCGTCACCAAGGGAACATCCACGGCCTTGCGTTCCGCCGCCACGACCTTCCTCGTCGGCGACGTTGGCTTCGGCACCGGCGTGAACGCCGTCGAGGAGGGGCTTGTTCCCGGCGCCTTCGTCCTGACGCGCCCCGGCGATGCCTCGCAACCTCTGACCGTCGCCTACTCCGTTTCGTCCGCGACGGCGACGGCCGGCACGTCCTATGAAGCAATTCCAGGCTCGGCGACCTTCGCGGCGGGCGACACGACCGTCTCCATCCCCGTCGTCCCGCTCAACGACCCGGCGCTCACGGCCGACGCGACCATCACGCTCACCCTCTCGGCCGGTCTCTACGACATCGCGCAGGGATCGGAAAGCACGGCGATCACGCTCGTCAACTGGGCACCGCCCGCCGGCTACAACGTCTGGGTTGCCGGAAGCGGATCGGACGGCCTGGCCTCGACCGCGGCCAACTGGAGCGCGGGTCGCGCGCCCATCGCCACGGACGCCATCCTCCTCGGCGCGTGGAGTTCCGCGAACATGACGTGGGACGCCGCCGCGACGCACACCGTCGCGTCCTGGACGCAGAATGCAGACTATCCGGGAACCGTCACCTTCCCGATCACCTACGAAGGCGCGGATGTGGATGCCGGATTCAACCTCTTCACCGTCACCGGCGATGTCGAACTTCAGGGCGGCAAGTGGACACATCCGGTGCAGGGAAACTCGTCGAACAGCGAAATCGAACCTGCCGAGCGCTACTGGCTCAACGTCACGGTCGGCGGCGACTTCGCGGTGTCCTCCGGCGTCCAGGTTTCCGCCGAGGGATGCGGACGCGGGTTCTGGACCGGCGGCGGCTATCACAACCGCGGCATTCACGCCGGGTATGTGACCACCATGACGAACGAAACGCACGATGCCGTGACCATCCCGCTGCTCAGGGCCTTCGGATCGATTCTCGAGCCCATGGCAACGGGCAAGGGGGCCACAAGAGGAACGGACGGCCCCGTCGCGTACGGACACGGCGGCGGCGCCCTCCACATCGTCGTGCGTGGAACGTTCTCCAATGCGGGGAAAGTGATCGCCAATGGCCAGCTGTCGAGCGAGAGTGCGGGTGGCTCCGGCGGCTCGATCTACATCCGCGCCGCCGCGATCGCCGGAGCGGGGACGTTCGAGGTCAATGCGACGGCTCCTCGGGGATCGGGCCAGCAGGCCGCAGGTTCCGGCGGGCGCGTGGCGCTCGTCACGACCGGCTCGAACGCCGCCACGGCGACGACGGCCACCGCCTGCGGGTCCCGTTCCCCGGACCAGTGGCAGTGGGCCGGAGCGAACGGGGACACACAGCCGTATTGGGAAGGTGCGGCGGGCACGGTCTGGCTCCAGTCCGGCACGTCGAAGTCGCTTGTTGTCCGCAATGTCCTGAGCTGGCATGCGGAAGCGGGGTCCCACATCCGCGCCTACACGCCGATTCCGGCGGACGACGACACGGCGGCGTTCGCGTCCGCCACGGCGAACGCGGAACTGTACGCCGCCAGCAACGCCCGCATTCGCCTGGAAGGCAACCTCAAATTCGCCTCGCTGAAGGTTCGCACCGAGTCGGACACTCTTGCCCACGTCGATCTCTTCGGCAACACGCTCCGCGTCGATTCCGTCGTTGACACCGGCGACAACGTAATCCTTTCCGCCAGCGGCACCTACACCCTCGCCGACGCCGTTACGAACGGGTGGACGTGGTTCGAGGACTCCGTCGGCACGGGCAAGCTCGTCATCGGCGAGCAGGCGACGCTCGTGCTGTTCCGGTAGACGTGGTGTGCATCGCGCACATGAAATCCCTTCCAGCGTTCATTCCTGCGCTTCTCGTCTCATGCGTTTGCCCTGCCGCTGACAATCCCTACGGCACCTGCGCCCATGTCGCGCGCGACGAGTTCAGGAACCACGGGCGCATCTTCGAGATGCTATCCGGCGCCGGCATCGGCTGGCTGCGGACGGATTTCGACTGGCTGGCGTTCGAGCGCGTTCCGGACGACTGGCGCTTCGACAAGTTCGACATCCTTTTCGACGACGCCGAGAAGAAGGGCCTCCAGCTGCTTCCGCTTCTGGGAGGGTTCTATCTTCAGCGCTTCTCCCCGGCCCATGAGCACCTGGACGAATGGTCTGAATACATTCGACGCGCCCTCACGCCATACAAGGGCCGCCTGTCGGCCGTAGAGGTCTGGAACGAGCCGAACCTTGCGCCGTTCTGGAATAACCCCAATCCCGCTGACTACGCCAAGCTGCTCAAGCGGACCTACGCGGAGGTGAAGAAGATCGACCCGGCGATACGGGTTGTCGTCTCCGGCTTCTCGGGAGTGCCGATCCCGTTCATCCGAGGCGTGTACGAGGCCGGCGGCGCCGGATGTTTCGACGTCATGAACGTCCATCCCTACTCCTGGCCGTCCCCACCCGAAGGGGCGCTCGACGTGAATCTGGACAAGTTGCGGGCGCTCATGGAGGAGTTCGGCGATGGCGGCAAGCCGATCTGGATCACCGAAATCGGCTGGCCCAACCACACCGGTCGCTTGGCGGCTCCGGGGTTGCTGCGCGCGGGACTCAACGCCGTTTACGCGGAAAGCCGCCCACTTGCCGCCCTTTACTGCGACATTGCGCCGGATGGCGGGCAGATGAATCCCAAGCTCAAAGACGTGATCCTGTCGGAGTTTCCGGATAATTCAACCCTCGACTACTGCTCGGGCGCCACTCTCGCCACAATGCTTGCCTCGAAATCCTACGATGTGGTGGTGAATCCGCTTTCCCTGGAGCGCTGCCTCGTGGAAACGCTTGCCCCGCTTTGGGACTTCGTGGCCGGTGGCGGCACATTAGTGCAATTCGGCGGCTCGACCTGGTATTACCCCATGAAAATCGACGGGGACGGGGCGGTCGTCCCCACGACGGCGGACATGGAGTCTTGGAGGCGACGTTTCAGGATTTGCCGCGCATCCCGAAGCACATGCACAAACATCCCGGCGCGAGTCAGGGTTCTGCCGACAAGGGCGGCACTCAACGGAATCGGCAACGCTGGAGACGCCTACTGGGCGGACAGGTTCTTTTCCTCCGACTATCTTCAGGAGGGCGACGAGTTCATCCCGCTTCTGACGGGGGAGTCGCTGGACGGCGACAAGAACGGCGCCGTGGCCGCATGCGTCTGCCGCTTCAACAACGACATGAATGGTGCCGTCATCCTCTCTGGCCTCTTCGAGGTGAAAATTCCAGGGGACGACGAGCATACGCAGGCGTCGAAACTGACGCGTTCGCTTGGCATCGCATTCGCAAAAAAGGTGGAGCGCTTCTTCAACTACGAGTTCATGGCGCCGGAAAAGGATGTCGAAGATCCCGAATCGCACTTCGGCATGGTGCATCCCGACTTTTCCCCGAAGCTGGCGTTTTTGGCCTATTCGACATTTGTCGCGATGCGGCCATCTGGCTCCGGAAACGATTCGCTTGAAGTTGGCAAGGGCGGCGAGTGGCGCGTTTCGTGGAGGCGTCCCGACGGCGTTCCCGCCGGCATGGTCTGGTTGCCACGCGCAAGGAGCGCAAGGCGCACCCTGACGTTCTCCGGCGATGGCGCCACACTCAAATCATTTCTTGGCGACGAACTTCCGGCGCACCCTGTTGGCGACCGGGCCGTCGAAGTGCTTCTTGGCGAAGACCCCGTTTACTGGTCTGGCGCCGACCTCGTCGAACTGCTTTCCTCCCACGAATCTCTTCCATGAACAAACGAACTCTTGCAATCCTGTCGAGCGGTCTCCTAGCGCTCGTCGCGCCAGCGACGGGCCTCCTCCCCAATCCCTCCTTCGAATCCGGCGCCTCTTCACCGGAGGATTGGCCCGCCGCCAACCCCGGCAAGGGCATAACCTACGAGACCGAGGATGGCAACCGCTTCGCGCGCATCCATTCCGACGGCGGCACCGCCATGCTCTACCGGGAAATCGCGATCCCAGCCGGTACCGAAGCTCTGCGACTTTCCTGGAAGTGGCGCGTGACCGGTCTCAAAAAGGGAGACAAGCCGTGGTTCGACGCGCGGATCATGATGGAGTTCATGGACGGCGCGCGCAGAAAGGTGGGCGGGGCGCCTGGAGCGCCGAACCGCGGCAAGGACACCGATGGCTGGGAGCAGGGAGCGAAGGATTTCCTTGTGCCGCCCGAGGCCAGGATTCTGAAGTTCATGCCGTCGCTCCTCAATGTAACGGCCGGGACGCTCGACATCGACGACATTTCACTTGAACCAACCGATCCGGCCGATTTGCGTGCGGCCGCGGAGAAACGCGTGGCAGAAGCGGCCGCCAAGGCGAAGACCGAACTCGCGAAGCGCCGCGCCAAGTGCGCGGCCCGTCTTGAAAAGACCGGCAGCCTCCTCCCCGGAGATGGCGCGATCGTCCTCGAACAGACCGAGCCAGGCAAAATGCTCTGCAAATACCTTGTGGCCTACATCCCCGAAGGCACGGAGGCGCTGCGCCTCTCGTGGCGCGAGAAGATCACCGGACTCGTCAAGGGCGAGAAACCGTGGTTTGACGCGCGGGTCATTGCAGAATTTCTCGGCCCGGACGGCAAGAAAATGAGCGGCGTCCGGCATCCGCAGCCCGCCTACTCGCAGAAGGACAGGCCCGAATGGTTTGAACGAAAGCTCGAATTCCTCGTGCCGGAAGGCGCGGCGGCGATTGCGGTGATGCCAAGCCTCTTCCAAGTGAAGGCCGGGCATTACGAAATTGAAAACCTCGTTCTGGCCCCGACGGACGCCGAAGGCCCGCGCCAGGCCGCCGAGATGCGCGCACGGCAGGAGGCCGCGCGCTACGTGCCGCCTGAGGAGCCAAATCCAGCCAAGTTCCCGCGTCCGCTGCATGTCGAAGGCCCGAAGCTGCTCGACGACGCCGGAAATGAAGTCTGGCTCCAGGGGGTGAGCCTCTCGGGGACCGAGAGCGTCGCGCACGACAAGCAGGCCGAGAAATCGACCGTCATCGCGATCGAGCAGTGGGGCGCAAACTGCATTCGCGTTCCGGTAAAGGACGACTTCTGGTTTGGTAAGACCGGCTACCAGAATGACGGCGGAAAAGAATACCGGGCGCTGATTGACAGGATCGTGACGCTTGCCGCGAACAGGGGCGCATACGTCGTGCTCGACCTGCACAGGTTCAGGGCGCCTAAGCCAGAGCACGCGGAGTTCTGGAAGGACGCGGCGGCGCACTACAAAAACCACCCTGCCGTCCTTTTCGAACTCTTCAACGAGCCGCACGGCATCGGCTGGGACGTGCTGGTGAACGGCGGCTGGGTCGGCGAAGCGGGGCAGCATGACGAATCGGCCTTCCTGACCGATGCCGAGAAAAAGGCGAACGCGGGCTTTGAAAGCGTCGGCCTCAAGGGGCTTCTCGCGGCGGCGCGCTCGACCGGCGCGCGCAATCCGGCCATAGTCTCAGGCGTGTTCTGGACCAACGACCTCACAGGCTGGGACCAGGGCTGGGCGATGGACGACCCCGACGGCGACGGGATCATCTACTCGTGGCATACCTACAACTGGCATCCGGGCTGGGCGCGTGTCCTGCCAATAGCGGAGAAGCATCCGGTATTCGTTGGCGAATGCGGCGGCGACGAGAAGAAGATGGACTTCATCAAGCACTCCGACCAAGAGAACCCCAACACTTTCTGTCCGGACCTGCTCGGTTTCATACAGGAGCACCGTCTGCACTGGACCGGATGGTGCATGCACACCGGATCCACTCCGCGTCTTCTGCTCGACTGGGACTACACCCCGACGCCCTTCTGGGGCGCATACGTCCGCCGCGCCCTTTCCGGTGAGCGCTTCCCCGTGAAGCGCATTCGATAGACGGCATCGACGCTCGCCATCGAGGGGGAAAGACAATGGCTGGAACGGTCCTGTTTCTGAACGGCAGCGGGGAGGGCAACACGCGGCGGCGCAAACTGGCCGGCATCCTCCGCTTTGCGAGGATGCGGGGCTGGGAGGTCGCGGCGCTGAAATCCTCGGAGTCGCGGCCGGAAGACGTGCGCAGGCTTCTGAAGGACCGCCGTCCCGTCGGCTGCATCGTGGAGAGCTCCTTTGTGCGGCGGCTTCCCAGACCGGCCCTTTTCGGCTGCGTCCCAGCCGTGTGGCTTGACCCGCCCGAGCCGCGATCCCTGGGCGGCGCGGCGTGTGTCGCGTGCGACAACGCCGCCGTCGCGAAGACCGCTTTCCGCGAACTCGCGGCTGGGCTTCCGCCATGCTATGCCGCGGTCCCGAGCCACGGAATGCGGCTTTGGAGCGCGGAGCGCATCGACGCGTTTCGGGAGCTCTGCGACGGCGCTGGCGCCGCGTGCCACCTCTTTCCCGCGATCCGCGTGAGGCCGGGCCACGTCACCGACGACCTGGTGCGCCGCCGCCGCCGTCTCGCGGAATGGGTCGCGACTCTGCCAAGAGGCTGCGCCGTCTTCGCCGCGAACGATTTCTCGGCGCAGGACGTCGCCTTCGCCGCCCGCGCCGCCGGGCGCTCCATTCCGCGCGATCTGACGCTTGTCGGCGCCGACGGATGGGGCGACTCCGACGGCGAAACGGCCATCGTGGGCGTGTCGTCCGCCCAGCTTGACTTCGAGCTTGCGGGCTATTTGGCAGCCCGCCTCCTGGCCCGCCTCGTGGACGCGGGGGGGGCTGGCGATTGCAAGGAGGCTGCGACGGAAGACCTCACGGCGCGCTTCGGTCCGCTGTGCATCCTGCGACGCGAGTCCACGCTTGGCCGCGGTCGCCGCGACCCGCACGTCATGGAGGCGGTTCACATCATCCGGCGCGAGGCGTGCGAGGGACTCACGGCGGCGGAGCTCGCGTCCAGGGTCCCCGGCTCGCGCAAGCATTTCGAGCGCCGTTTCCGCGAAGCAATGGGGCACTCGGTGATGGACGAGATCATGCATGTGCGCCTCCAGGCGGTGAAGGACCTGCTTGCCAGGCCTCAGCCGCCCATCGGTGCCATCGCCGACTTCTGCGGTTTCGGCTCGCAGGTCGAGCTGCGCATCGCCTTTCGGGCCCGCACTGGCATGTCGATGCGCCAGTGGCGCAAGAATCATCTCGGATAGCGCGACAGGGCGAACTTTCATGCGTTCGCACGGTTCGCCCGAGCGGCGCTTCGCGAACGGCCCGCGACCGTTCAGTCCAGAGGATTCGAGAGGACGCGAAAGCCGGCGTCTGCGAAATCGCGGACGTTCCGGGTGTGGAATTCGTCCACCCCCCAGTGCCGAAGCGTCTCGGCCAGACGCATGTCGTGTATTCGGCGGCGGGCGAAACCGGGAGCGGCGGCCCGGCTCCAGACGGCGTTCATCGCGTCCGGGCCGGAGGGGATGTCCACGACCGCCCATGCGGGGTTGCTTCGATACGCGGAAACGACAGACACGGCCTCGGGCGCCGTGAGCGGCCGAGTCTGCACGACTGGGTTCCGAAGCAGGCAGTACAATTCGACCAGCACCTGCTCGGCAATCACGAAACGCTGGTCTTCGGCATGCGCGGAAACGAACGCGGCGGCGGCGGCGTGGTTCGGATCGTCCGGGTTGGATGCGGCGAACAGAATGTTGGTGTCGCAGGAGACCATGGCGAACGCCCCCTCATTCCTGGTCGGCGGCATAGATGCGCTCGCGCCAGTCCTCGGCGGCGAACGGATCGGCCTTGAGTCCCGTGGAGCGGCAGACTGGTGCCTCCCAGCGCCGACTCGGCGGCCCGTCTTCGGCGAGGGGATGGATCGCCAGGAAGAGTTCCAGCGAGTTGCGGCAAAGTTCCGCCATGCTGATTTCGCGGCTTGCGGCGAAGCGCCGGGTATGGGCGTAGAGGGCGTCTGGGAGTTGGATTTGTGTGCGTATCATGCCACAAATTCTACATCACAGCCGATTTGATGTCAATGGAATTGAAACGTTCGGCGTCGGGTTTGTTGGCGAGCGCGTCGGGCCGTCGAAGTGGACTGTTTTTCGCCGAAATAAGTTTTGCTCCAAAATCAACGCTTTTTGCAAGGAGAGGCGTTATCATCGTTCCCGTCGCCGCGCAGTTCGCCCCGGACGGGGCGGATGCCGGGCGACATGGTCAACAACAGGGAACAAAACGATGAATCGCAATCTTCTCTTGTCCGTCTTCGTGGCTTCCGCCGCGATTTTGACGACTTCGGCGGAAACGCCGGACAAGTTCGTCCGCTACGTCGAATCGACCGGTTCGCAATGGATCGACACCGGAATAGTCGGACGGCACGGAACCAAGGCCGAATGCAAGGTCGAGTGGATGAACCTCGCCGACTCCGCCTTCCTCGCCTCCGGCTACTGGTCGAGCGACACCCGCTTCTACGCCTGCTGGTGCAGTTCGGCGTCAGGCAACATGTTCACGGCGCAAGGGAGGGGCGATAATGTCAACAACGGGCAGGATCTGCTGTTTGAGAAAAAGCGCGTTTACACCTACACGACGGACTTCTCCGCCGCAGACGCGAACAACGATTCTACCAACACGGTCACCATCGACGGCACGAAGGTGTTTTCAAAGGCCTACACCGCGCTCGACACCGGGCTGAACCTCTACGTCTTCGCCTGCAACCAGAAGGAGAACACGGTCACCGGACAATCCCGCGCTCGCTGCTACGGCCTCAAAATCTGGCAGGACGGCAATCTCGTCCGCGACTTCAAGCCCTGCGTGCACGGAGGCCGCGCCGGCCTCTACGATGCCCAGAACGATACGATCTACTATTCCGCGTCCGGCACAGAACTGACCTACGACACCAATTGCGATGTCCCCGACGCCTTCATCGACTACGTGGAGTCCGAGGGCAATTCCTACATCGACACCAAGGTGACCGGTCGCTCCGGGACCGCCGCGCAGATGGAAATGGCCTGGATCGGAACGAGCTCCGACCAGGCGCTGCTGGATTCACGCGACGGAACGAACAAGCGCTTCTACCTCGTCCACCGCAACACGGGCGACAAATGGCTCTGGGGCTATGGCTCGTATGGAACGTTCGGCACATTCACGCCCGGCGAGCGATACCATGTCGATGCGTCGTTCGCCGTCGGAAACCAGACGATCACGGTTCGTGAAGGAGGTCCCGAGGGAAGCGTCGTGGGAAGCTACGCGGGAACTGGCACGACCTCCATCGACACCGGTCGCAGTCTGTATCTCTTCTGCTGCAACCAGAGCGGCAGTGCGCTCGCCAAGCAGTATTGGGGCAAGGCGCGCGTCTATTGGCTCAAGCTCTTCCAGGACGGCGTGCTGGTCCGCGACTTCCGCCCGTGCCTCAAATACGGCCAGGCAGCGCTCTACGACGACGTTTCGAAGACCATCTTCTATCCGGAAGGCGATCCGCTCAAGTTTGACAACTCGGTCGCGGTCTCCCCGGACAAGGTCGTGTTCGTGGATTACATCGAGTCCGACGGCTTCACGCACCTCGACACGCAGGTGGACGCCAGCTCTCCGACGCGCGCGACGGGCGACCTGGCGTGGATGCAGATGCGCACGACTAACGAAGAAAAAGCGTATCTCGACGAAAACCACCATTCCTATCTCGCCTGCGGATGCTACAACAACGCTTCGGACGCCAACCGCTTCTACATGATAGACCAGACCTCACAGAAGCCGTGGATCGGATATGGCAACAACACCAAGTCCTTCGGCTCTGCGTATGAAGCTGGAACGAAATACTCCTTCGACGTGTCGTTCGCCGCAGGGGCGCAGTCCGTCACGCTGACGCCGGAGGGCGGTTCGCCCACGACGACACCCCAGACCTGGTCCGGCGAAGCCTCCGGCAAAGGCAACCTCTACCTTTTCGCCTGCAACGACGCGAAGAACGACAAGCCGATCTACCGGTCCGCCGCGCGGTGCTACGGACTCACGATCTACCAGGGCGGCGAGACTCCGGTGCGCGACTTCAAGCCGTGCGTGAAGGACGGCCAGGCCGCGCTCTACGATACCGTCTCGCAGCGCGTTTTCTACCCCGTTCCCGCCATTCCCGCCGAAGGCAACACGGGAGAGGTGACGGAAGAGTCCGCCAACTCCGAGCCGGAGGCATTTCTCGAATATGTCGAAACAGACGGAACGCAGTTCGTCGATACGGGCGTCATCGGCAAGGCTGGCACGACCGCCGAATTTATCGAGACGAACCTGCGCCCGAACGGCGGCGCCGAGGAATGCTTTCTCGGCGCGCTTGGCTCCGAGGCCAATTCCCGGTTTTATTTCTGGTATCACGGAAGCATCGACACGCTCGCCTTCGGCTACGGCGGCTCGTATTGGCGCCCCAGCCTGAGCGACCCCGCCACGCCGGCGGCGCAGTGGGGCGCTGGCTACGCTGACGTCTATCGCCTGTATTGCAACGCCACCAACCACGCCCGCGTTTCGTTTTCGGCAGGATCTCAAACCGTTTTCATCATCAACGACGAAACGAAAGCGTCGGCGACTGTTTCCACCAGAACGCTCGTCGACGACGTGAACACTGGCAGGAATCTCTACGTCTTCGCCAACAACAACAACGGCACGGCCGCATCGTTCGCCAGGTCGAGGCTCTACTGGCTGAAACTCAGGCAGGACGGCGTCTTGGTCCGCAGGTTCCAGCCCGCACGCCTCAGGAACGGCCTCGTTGCGCTTTGGGACTCCATTGACAAAAAGGTGTATCTCCCGAAATCGGCTTCCGGCGGCTATGCGGCATTCAGCGCCGTGGGCCCGGAAACCGATGAACTCGTCTCGCCCCCGTTTGTGATGGTTGTGCGCTAGATGGTCGTGCGCTAGAATCGGGTCCAGATGAACCTTGCCATGCCAGCAGCGACCACGCTCGCCGCCGCCGCGTTGTCGGCGGCGGCGGCGGATGGTGTCGTCCTGTGGCCGTCCGGCGAAACGGAATTGCGCGCGCAGCCCGATTCGGCCCTTGAGATGGCGGCGGACGGCGCGGCCGAGGTGCGCACCGGCGTGGAAGCCGCGTTTCCCGGAGTCCGCATGGACTTTCTCGCCGGCGAACGCGACCTTTCCTCCTACGGGAGCGTCGTCGTTTCGGTGAGCAACATCACCGACCGCGCCGAAAAGGTGCAGCTCAGCGTCAAGGGATCCGTCCAGGGCGTGGAGGGACAGACCCCCGGCGGCAGCGTCAAACTTGAACCGCATGCGGCGGGGGAGCTGCGCGTCCATTTCCGGAATATGCCGTGGGCGCTCGACGCCCCGCTGGAACTTGTCGGAATGCGCGGCTTCCCGAAGGCGCCGGGGGACGGCTCGACCTTCGACCTGCGGGGCGTCCGCTCGCTCCATGTCTTTCTCAAGCAGGACGGCAATCCTGGCGGCTTCGCCGTGCGCCGCATCGTCGCGACCGACGACGGCGCGGAGCAGAAGATCCTTCCCGCCGCGACGTTCCTGCCTTTCGTCGATCGCTACGGCCAGTTCGCCCACGACGACTGGCCGGGCAAGATTCACGACGACGCCGACCTCGCCGCCGCGCGCGAGGCCGAGGAGGAGTGGCTGGCGGCGAATGCGGCTGGCCCGGCACCGGACCTCGACCGCTACGGCGGCTGGGCCGGTGGCCCGCAGCTGGAGGCGACCGGTTTCTTCCGCACCGAGAAGGTGGATGGCAAGTGGTGGCTCGTCGATCCCGACGGACACCTCTTCTTCTCCCACGGCGTGAACGCCGTCGCGACGGGCGCCGAAACGGGTGTCGGATTCCGCGAAAACTACTTCGCCTGGCTGCCGCCGAAGGACGATCCCGACTTCGGCGAATTCTGGTCCGTCCAGGACCGGCCCGCCGCGCACGGATTCTACAGGGACTCCGCGCACGTCCCGTTCGACCTCTTCGATTTCGCAAAGGCGAACGCCCGGCGCAAATACGGCCCGGACTGGAAGACGCAGTGCGCGGAGCGGGCGCACGCGCGGATGCGCGCCTGGGGCCTCAACACGATCGCGTGCTGGAGCGACATGTCCATCCGCGCCATGCGCCGGACGCCCTACACGGCCAAGTTCAACACGCGAGGTCCCTCCATCGAAGGCTCGACCGGCTGGTGGGGCAAGCTGCGCGATCCCTTTGCGCCGGCGTTCGCCGAAAGCTGCCGCGCAGGAGTCGCCGAAGTGGCCGAGACGTCCGGCGATGATCCGTGGTGCGTCGGCTGGTTCGTTGACAACGAACTGAGCTGGGGAGGCGACGACTTCGAAATCGGCCGCGCCGTGCTGCGCTCGCCGCCGACGCAGCCGGCCAAGATCGCCGCGCGAGACCTGCTGGAGGAGCGATACGGCTCCGTCGAAGCGCTGAACGCGGCGTGGGGCACGGACTACGCCTCGTGGAACGACTTCCTCGCCGCCACCCGAGTCCCCGACGAATCGCGGGCCGGCCCGGACCTCGCCGCCATCCACCGCGCCGTGGTCGCGAAGTATTTCCGCACCGTCCGCGACGCCATTAAGGCCGTCGCGCCCCACCGCCTCTACCTCGGCTGCCGCATCGCCTGGGGGCGCGCCGTGGTTTACGAGGAGTGCTCCCGCTACGCCGACGTGGTGAGCGTCAACGCCTACGGTTTCCCTCCCATGCGCGACCTGCCGCCCGCCGCCGAGGACAAGCCCATGCTCAGCGGCGAATTCCACTTCGGCGCGCTGGACCGCGGTATGTTCCACACCGGACTCGTCGCCACGCGCGACCAGGACGAGCGCGCGGACTGCTATCGCGCCTACGTCGGCGCCTGTCTCGACCACCCCCGCTACGTCGGGACCCACTGGTTCCAGTGGATGGACCAGGCGCTTACCGGACGCCCCGATGGCGAAAACTACCAGGTTGGATTCGTTTCCGTGGCCGATTCCCCGTATCCCGAACTCGTTCAGGCGGCGCGCGACGTCACCGCCACGATGTATCGGCGCCGCTTTGAATGCAAATGAACGAAACTTCCCCTCTTCTTCGTTTTGCCGCCATCAGCGACCTGCACCTGACCGACCTCGCGTCCGCGGCCATGTTCCGGAAGGCGCTTCTCTGGTATCGTGACCAAGGCGTCGACGCCGTCCTGATCGCCGGCGATCTCACCGACCACGGCCTATTGCCGCAGCTTGAGAACGCCGCCGCCACCTGGCGCGAGGTATTCCCCGGCGACGCCGCGCCCGGCGGCCGGCACGTCGAAAAGCTTTTCATCTACGGCAACCACGACTACGACGGCCTCGACTACCGCGACAAGTGGATGGATGCGGCATTCGACTTCCACGGCGTTTCGCGCGAGGAGGCGGAACCGCTGCGCATCCGGAATGTCGGCTTTGACAAGGCATGGGAGCGGTGCTTCGGCGAACCGTTCGCGCCGATCTGGCGCAAGCGCGTGAAGGGATTCGACTTCATTGGCGGCCACAGCGCGTGGCGGGGTCCCGACGGCCTCGAAGCGTGGTTTGCCGAAAACGCCGCCACCCTCCCGTCGGATAGGCCCTTCTTCTACGTCCAGCACCCACACCCCAGGGACACGGTTTACGGGCCCGGTGCGCCGGGATGCGACGACGGGACCTCCACGCGCATCCTGTCCCGCTTCCCGAACGCCGTCGCCTTTTCAGGCCATTCGCACATTTCCATAGCGGACGACCGAGCCGTCTGGCGCGGCGCGTTCACCTCCATCGCGACGGCCTCGCTGAGCTACGGCTTCTGGCCGGACGAGCCGGAGAAAACGGCGGCTTCGCGCGCCGCCGTGCTGGGATGGGAGGGCGGCGTTCCGTTCGCGCAGGGACTGCTCGTCGATGTGTTTCCCGGCCGCATCGAAATCCTTCGTCGCGATTTCGTGAACGACGCGCAGATCGGCGACCCTTGGATTCTGCGGCCGGATCATTGATGCCGAATCGCTGATTCCGGCGAATTCGCCCGGGCGGCTTTGCGACTCGGCCGACGTTGTGGTAGCATTGGCGGCGTCACGACACGGAGGCCAACATGGAAAAATACTTCAACGTCGCGGGCCCCTGCTTTCCCGCCAAGCATTACATGCTGCCCGCTCTCGACCGGATGCCGGAAATTCGGCGTCTTGTCGAGCAGGATATGTATTTCGTTGTCCACGCGCCGCGACAGACGGGCAAGACGACAACCGTCAAGGCGCTCGTCCGCGAAATCAACGCCAAGGGCGAAAAGGTCGCGCTCTACTAGAGTGTTCACAATTTT
>CAMOSH010000055.1 GCA_946624575.1 uncultured Verrucomicrobiota bacterium | reverse complement strand
AAGCGCTTCCCCGCTGCCGATGCCGTGCGCGCGCGCCCTCCAGCCGCGTCGCGCAAGCTCTTCCGCGGCGAGACGTGCGTCGTACCCGTTGTCTCCGCGGCCGCAGAGCGCAATGATTTCCGGACTGTGCGGAAGGCGGCGGGCTATGTCCTCCGTCGCGTCGGCGACGGCCGCCGCGACCAGGCGCATAAGTCGCTCTTCCTGCAGGGTTTCGGGAATTGGCGTTGCTGATGCCAGCGCCACGGCGTCAAGCCGCCGCACTTCCTCGACGTTCGCGAATCTCATTGTTTCGTCTTTCCGGATTGTCTGCGGAGAATGGAGCCTACGGCGAATGCGAATTGCGCGGCTGCCGTTGCGGACATTGCGGCCAGAACGTGCCAGACGTGCCATTCGGGAAGATGCAGCACTTGCGGACCGCGGCACACCAGCGCCAGAACGGCGGTCGCCAGCGCGTCGATCGCGATCGCCCAGCGCAGGAACCCGAATTGGCCGCGCCCGGTTTCATGGACGACGAAGCATGTGTATGCGACACGCACCGATGCAAGCGCGCCGGCCGGCAGCATCAGCCACGTGTGCGCCGCGTGCGGCCGCAGAAACGGGACTTTCGAGAAGAGCGTTGGGCCGACTAGCGCCAGAACGGCGGAAAACGCAAGCCCGGCCAGCAGGGAATACGCCATAGTCTGGACGAGCAGCCGGCGCGAATCCTCGCCACGCGCCCCTTTCGCCGCCGCTTCGGGAAAGAGCAGGAATGATAGCGTCATCCCCATGTAGGATGCGATTTCCGTGAATCGGGTAATCTGGTACCAGGCGGCGGATTCGGCGGAGGGCACCACCGCCATCGGGAGGAGCTCCGCCATGCCGCGTACGCTTTCGGCGACCGTTAACGCCGCGAACGGCAGGGCGAACGCGAAGAATGGGCGGCGGTCAAGCCTCCAGTACGGTTCGCGCGCGACGCCGCGCATCTCGCGCGCGAACGCGCCAATTGAAATGGCGGACGCCGCTGCGGGGCCCGCCGCGCCGCCGACGAAGTATCCGGATAGGCCGCGAATCGGCAGCGCTACCGCCAGTACCGCAAAACGCACCGGCGCCGAAACCGCGTTGCAGAGCGATACCACGCCAGCGCGTCCCAGCGCCCGCATCGTTTCCGTGAACACCCCGGAGAGGTGGCCGACGGCGACCGACACGACGATCGCGGTGGCGAGATTCCCGTTTTCGATCCCGAATCGCGAGAACACAGGCCGCAGCACCATCGGCACCGAGGCCAGGACGAGCAGCAGCGCCGCGCCGGATAGCAGCGACGCATCCTGCACCATGGCCTTTACTTTGCCGCGTTCGCCGAGGGCCGCGTGGACGGCCAGTAGGCGCGAATACGGCGCGAGTGCGATCGCCAGCGGGGTGGCGACGAGATTCGCGGCCTGCACAAGAGGCAACACCGAGCCGAGCTGCTCCGCCGGCACGTGTTTCGGCACGAGCCAGATGCCGCTCACGGCGTTCACCAGATCGCCGAACCGGAGTGCGACGAAAAGGAGAGCCGCCGATTTCCAGAAATTGGCCATTGCCTGAGACCGGCGTGCCGGGACCCTGGCCGCGCTACAGGAAGCGCGTCGGCAGGTTCAGATTGAACGCCTTCGCGATCGCGCGGTATCCGGCAGGGACGATCGCGCCAAGGCGCTTCATGCCGCTCGACTGGACGGTCATGAAGATCTTGGCCGATTTCTCCAGGACTTCCATCTGCCCCATCGCGTTGTCGAACGTGTCGGCGGAACAAAGGGCGCCGTGGAAGAACCAGATCGCGTCGTCGTACTTCTCCATCAGCTTGGCGGTCGCGACCGCGATGGCCCGGCCTCCGGGCACCATCCATTTCACCGCGCCTACGCCCTTCGGGAATATCACGCTCGTCTCCGTCATCGTGTTCCAGAGAGCCCGGGTGACGGCCTTGTCGTTCGCGGGCACGACATACGTCATGGCGATCAGGCACGGCGGATGCGCGTGATAGAGGACGCGCGTGCGCCCTCCCGAAACGCGGAACTTGACTTCGTGGATCATCAGGTGGCTGGAGAACTCGGACGTCGGCCTGCCTCCGTTGCAAAGTCCCCAGCGGATCCTGTAGTGAGATCCGTCACCGTCAAGTTCGCAAAGCGCAATTGAATCCTCGGTGTCGTATGCGACGTTGCGCATGAACTTGCCGGAGCCGGTCACGAGAAACCAGTGCCCCGCGAGTTGGGGCACCGCCACGTCGCCCTTGGGGTCCACGTCCGTCCACGGACCAGGCTTGCGTCCCTTGAGAAGCGCGCGCGCCGCGCGAATCTCGTCATCCGTCAGGTGGTAGCTCGTGTTGCCGCCGTTTCTTTCGTGGAATCCCAGTTTGTCCCCTATTTCGCAAAGGCGGACGAACCCGCGTACGAAAGGAAGCTCCGTTGTCGATTTCATTGTTCGTGTTTTCAGCGTTGTATTGTCTCCGCCCGGTCGGCGGAACCCGCCGGGCGTGAACGCCGCCCCGAAGCGGGACCGCCAACTATACTCTTCAAGTCTCCGTTTTTCAAGAGCCGTCACGTTGTGCGCGAGGACTGTTTGTCACCCCAGACTCTTCAGCAGGCGCAGCGTGAAATTTCGCACGAGCGAGTGGAGCGTTGGGTACGGAAAGTCGATTCCGGCGTTCGACATCGCCTTGCGCTGCTTTTCCGTGACTGTCGTGTACGGGTGGATTCCGAACATGAACGGGAAGAACGCCCAGATGAAAGCCTCTCGGTCGCCGGCGTCGGTTTCCGGGCGGAACTTAGCAAGCAGCGCCCGCAGGAGGCGGATCGATTCGCCGTAGGAGCGCTTGAACGCGACGAGGTTTTCCAGACGGCTGCCGGCCTCCATGTCGTAGTTGTTCATGGACAGGAGCCGGAGAAGAAGCCCGCGGCCCCGAAGTGTCCGCGCGATGGCGTCGGCGAATCGTTCGGCGTCCATCGTCTCGTCTTGCTCCAGCAGGCGCGAGAGCGAATCGTTCCAGCGATCGTACTCGCGCGAAAACAGCGCGAGGAATATTTCCTCCTTCGTCCGGAAGTAGTTGTACACCGAAGGGCGCGACATCGAGGTCTCACGCGCGATTTCCTTCAGGGAAACGGCGTGGAACCCGGTCGCGGCGTAGAGCCGCTCGCAGGCGTCGACGATCTCCTTAGACCGGTCTTCTTCGATCCGTTTCGATTTCATGGCCGAATGTCCGGTTGCTGGCCGGTCCTGTCGCTGACAATGTGTCAACTGGCCGGGAGACTATCTGCTTCCCTGCGCCTTGTCAAGCGCTGGGCCAGCCACCGCGACGGGCGCGGCGGCTACACGCGGCGCGCGTCGAGGCAGCGCGCAGCGTTCAACACGCACAGAAGCATCACCCCGACGTCGGCGAAGATGCCGGCCCACATTCCCGCCATGTTCGCCGCGCCGAGCGCCAGCACCGCGCATTTCGCCCCTATTGCGAAGACTATGTTCTGCCGGACGACCGCCATGCAGCGCCGCGCCAAGCGGATCGCCTTCGCGACCTTGCGCGGATCGTCGTCCATGATGACGGCGTCGGCAGCCTCGATGGCGGCGTCGGATCCGAGTCCGCCCATTGCGATCCCGACGTCGGCTCGCGCCAGCACCGGCGCGTCGTTGAGTCCGTCGCCGACGAAAGCGACGGTTCCGTGCCCGTTCGTCCGCGCCATCAGTTCTTCGATGGCGGCGACTTTTCCGTCGGGCATGAGCCCGGCGCGGACTTCCTCGACGCCAAGCGCGTCCGCGACCCGGCGCGCGGCGGGCTCCCGGTCGCCGGTGAGAATCTCCACCAGTGTCACGCCGGCGCGGCGGAGCGCAGAGACCGCTTCCGCGGACTCGCTGCGCGGCGCGTCGGAAAGTTCGATGTGCCCGATGCATCCGCCTCCGGTGGCGACGTGCACCTCTGCGCCGCCCTGAGCGCCGCCCGCGCCAAGGCATTCGGCGCTCCCGGTTTCGTCCGAGACGAAGCGTCCGCCGCCGACTGCGACCTGCCGGCCGTCGACGATTGCGCGGACTCCACGCCCGGCCACTTCTTCGCTCCCCCCTAGACGCTTCCTGTCTGGAGCCCGGCCGAACGCGCGCAGTATTCCACGCGCAAGAGGATGCGGGGAGTCCGCCTCCGCGTGCGCCGCCAAATCGAGAACTGCGGCGGCGTCGCGTCCGGCGACCGGCAGGACGTCGGAGACTTCGAACACGCCGCGCGTGAGCGTTCCCGTCTTGTCGAACGCGACCGCGCGGACGCGCGCAAGCGCCTCCATGACGTTCGATCCCTTCACGAGAATTCCCTGCGAGCCGGCGCCGCCGATGCCTCCGAAAAACGAAAGTGGGACGCTCACTACGAGCGCGCACGGGCAGCTAACGAGCAGAGCGACGAGCGCGCGGCGCGTCCAGTCGCCCCACGCCGGTTCGGTGCCTAGCGCGAGGCGCGCGAGGGGGACGCCGACGGCAAGCGCCAGCGCCAGCGCGCACACGGACGGGGTGTAGACGCGCGCGAAGCGCCGGATGAACGCCTCGGGCCGAGCCCTGCGTTCCGCGGCCGATTCGACGAGCGCGAGGATGCGCGCCGCGGTCGATTCCGAGTACTGCCGGGTCGCGCGCATCCGCATGGTTCCCGTGAGGTTTACGCATCCGCTCTTAACGGAGTCGCCAGGCGCGACGGCGAACGGGAGGCTTTCGCCCGTGAGCGCGGCGGCGTCCATGGTCGAGTGCCCCGCGGTCGCCACGCCGTCGACCGGGACTCTCTCCCCGGGGCGCACCTCCAGGATGTCGCCGACGCGGACGCCATCGGGCGGAATTTCCTCGATAACGTCGCCACGGACGACGCGTGCGTATTCCGGCCTCAAGTCGAGGAGGCGCGCGACGTTGCGTCGGCTGCGCTCTCCTGCTTCGTCTTCGAGCCGTCCGCCGATTCTGTAGAACAGCAGCACGGCCACCGCTTCGGGCCATTCGCCGAGCGCCGCCGCGCCGAGCGAGGCGACTGTCATGAGAAAGTTCTCGTCGAATGCGCCGCGCGGGCGCCGCAGTCCGCGCACGGCCCGCTCGAAGACTTCGGCTCCGGCCAGGAGCATGCCGACCACGGCCGCGGCGACGCGGGCGGGGGAGGGCATGGGCGCGAGCAGCAGCAGCGCGACTGTTGTCGCGGCCAGCGCAAGACGCAGCGGAAGCCATCGCTCACCTTTGCTTTCATGCCGACATTCGCGGCACTCGCCGCATCCTCCGCAGCCGCAGTCGTGTCCCGCTCCGGAGTGGTTGCACTTCTCGTTTTTGTCGTGGTGGTCGCTCATCGTCTTCTTTCGGCCGCGCCTCCGGATGCCGAGCACGTCCCAGGCAAGTGGGCTTTGGCAACCGACAATCGAAAAGGTCTCCCTTGTCCGTCGCCGTGGCGGCGCGGTCGGGCACCGGATTCTATCCCAGCGTCCCGGCCCCGGTCAACATTCGCTTGGCGGCGGCGTTTTCCTGACGTGAAATTTATGTGTGAAATTTATGTTGCCGAATTGAGGGGAATGTGGCATCATCCGCGCACGTGAAATGTGAAATCTGCCATTTGAACGATGCCGCCCGCGCGATAAAGCGCGTGGTAGATGGTGAGACGCGCGAGCTTTTCGTCTGCGATTCGTGCGCCGCGACGGCCGCTTCTCCGGCTTCCGGCTCCCCGATCGTGCCAGGCGGGGTCCCGCGCACCATCACCGACATCCTCTTTTCCGTCGGAATGCACATGTCCAAGGCCGGCGAAGTCGAGGACGCGACTTGTCCGATGTGCGGATTGGAGCGTGGCGAGATGCGTCGCACGCGGCGTCTTGGCTGCCCGCGCTGCTTCTCCGTGTTCGAGACCGACATCCGGACGCTGCTTTCTGACAGAATTCCCGCCGAGCCCCGTTCCCGCGAGGCGCCGGACGAGGCGATGCGCGAGCGCGAACTCAAGCACCTGCGCTCCGAACTCGACCGCGCCATAGCCGACGAGCGCTACGAGGAGGCGGCTGCGATTTCCGCGCGGATGGCCTCGTTCAACCGCGCGTCGTCATCGAACGCGGCCAAGGAGTAGGCCGCGATGCCGCGCGCCCGCACCACGGCCGATTCGTCGGCCCCGCGCCGTCCATCGCGCGACTGGACCCGCGATCTGCCGTTCGGGACCATCGTCCTGCACCGCGTCGTCGGGCTTTACCGCAATCTGGCGGACGCTGTTTTCCCGCCGCGCTCAACTCCGGAAATGCGCGCCGCCGTGCGCGAGACACTGCGCGGCGCCATGGAACGCGCGTTCGGAAGGCGGTCGGTCGCTTTCCAGGACGCCGGCGCCCTGCGCCCGGAGGAACGCGGCAACCTGGCGTTTGCCGAGTACCCGCTCGACGCGCTTCCGCTTCCTCCTCCGCCGCCTCCGGATTCGTCCGAGGAAACCCCGGCGCTCGCGTTTGTCAAGGGCGGTGCGATTACGGCGCTCGTCGGCGGGCAGGACCATCTTTCTCTGTTTTGCCGCTCCGAGGGCATGTTTTCCTCGCAATGGCGTGCCGTTTCCTCGGCGGCCGACGCCGTCGCGAAGTACGCCCCCTTCGCCAAATCGCACGAATACGGCTATCTCGCGTCCGATCCCGACCACGTGGGCACGGGCCTCGTCCTCTCGTGCGACATGTGCCTTTTCGGGCTTTTCGTGAGCCACACCGTCGAAAAGGCGCTGCATGCGCTTGACCGCCTTGGCTTTTCCACCGTACCAGCCTACGGTCCGTTCCCGGAAGAGGAGAACCCGATCGACGTGCCCGGCTGCATATACCGCGTCATTTCCGACAAGAACGACGGCTCCGAGCGGGACATCATTGGTCGCATGGATGCCGTCTGCCGCGAACTGGCGCGTCAGGAGCAGAACGCGCGTCTGACGCTGCTTCGCACAGCTTCCCCGGACCTGTCCGATTTCGTCGGGCGCAGCCTTGCCAACGGCGCCAATGCGTTTTCGATGTACGAATCCGAAGCCATCGACATCGCGCAGGCATCATTTTTCGCGGCGGATTGTGGACTTCTTCCCGCAGACGCACCGGAGCTTCTGGCGCTGCGCGCTGTGCCGCTGGAGCTTGGGGAGCGGCGCATGTCCGAAAGAATGGCCGGTTCCGGTGAGCCCCGGTTCCGTCGCGCGGCCGTTCTAGTTCCCTACTTCGAACGTCTGCTTCGCGCGTTCAAGCGCTGAATCGCGTGGAGAGGCGACCGCCATGCGCATCGCGACCTTTTTGACCGCGGCCGTTTCCGCGGCGTTCTTCGCGGTAGTCGTTCCTGCGGCTTCCGCCGCCGCCAGGGCGCGCGCGCCACGCGGGCGGCCGCAGGCCGCCGCCGCGGTTCCCGCCGCGTCGTGGCCCCGCGTCGTCGTCATTCACGACGACTCCGGAGACGATGCGAAATTCTCGCGTTCGCGCGCCGTCAACGTGCAACGTCTGCTGGACGAGGCTGGCCTCCCGTCGTCATTGCATCCGTCGTCCGCTCTTGCCGCGGCCCTCGCGGCCCCAACCGCAGTCGCGCATTTCGTGTGGGCGTCCGCTTTGCCCGCCGACGCGCCGCGACAGCTGTCCTCGTTCGTCGCGCGCGGCGGCAGACTTGTCGTGCATGGCTCCACGAGTCCGGCGCTCGCCGCCGCGCTTGGTCTTGAGAAGCCGGAAGTCTCCTATGAGGAACCGGCGCCTGGCGGCGTGGCCTGGACGTGTTGGGCGTTTTCCGGCACCCCTCCTTTCGATTCACCGAAGCGCATCGACAACCGCGCCGCGAAAGTGCTCAGGACGTGTTCCGCCGCCGCCACGACCACTCCCGTCGCGAGGTGGTCCGACCAAAGGGGGCGCGTCGGTCCGGTCGCGCTCTGGAAATGCGCGGCCGGTTGGTGGATCGTGCGTCCGCTGTACGACGACGGTCCGTCCGCCCCGCGATCGCAGCTTCTCTGTTCTCTTACGTGCCTGGCTGCGCCGCCTCTTTGGAAGCTTTCCGCGCTGCGGCTGCGCCGGCGCTCCTGGACCGGCGTCGTAGGGGATGCGCCGATGACTGCCCGCGACCTTGAAGACGCTCGTTCCGCCATTTTGAAATCCGCGCCGCGCCTTGGTTCCGCGCGTTCCCGCGTCAAGGCCGTCCTCGAAGAAGCGGCGGCCGCCGACGCGGCGGCGACGGCCTTGTTCGCGCGCGGACTGTACGGCGCGGCCCGCGGCGACCTGCGTTCGCTTGCCGGCCTCTGTTCGCGCGCCAGGTCTGCCGCAATGCGCGTCCATAAGCCGTCCGGGGCCGTGTTTGCGGTGTGGGAACCGACCGGTTTCGGCGGCGTTCCGGGCGGCTGGGCCGAGGCGGCGAAAATCCTTGCCGAGGCGGAAGTGACCGACGTCAACGTGTGGTGCGGTTCCCTGGCGGGAGCGGTTGCAGACATCCCCGGCGTCCCCGTCGCCGGGACTCGCGCCGGGCGTCCAGATCCTCTCGGCGAAGCGATTGCGCAGTGCCACGCGCGCGGCGTCAAGGTCCATGCCTGGTTCGCGGTTCTTTCGTTTGAGGGCGCCTCCCCGGAGCGTCTTGCCGCGTTCGCGAAGGAGGGGCGCCTGCTGCATTCCCGGAACGGCGCGCCAATCGCCTGGCTCGATCCCGCATCCCAGGCGAATGCCGTTGCGCTTTCACGTGCGTTGCGCGCACTGGCGGCCCGCGGGGTGGATGGCGTAAACCTCGACTTCGTGCGATACCCGGGCGGGGCCGCCTCGCGCGAGAGCCCGAACGCCGCCAGAATCGAGGCGCTTGTCTCACGTCTCTCGCGCGATCTGCGCGCCGCTGCCCCAAAGATCCGCCTTTCCGCGTGCGTGTACGGATTCTACCCGGGTTGCGTGTCGGGCTGCGGACAGGACTGGTTCCGGTGGCTTGACGCCGGGCACGTCGACTTCGCCGTTCCCATGAACTACTGCGCCGACATTGCGGAGCTGGAGGGGCTTCTGGAGCGGCAGAAGGGACGGATTCGACGCGTAGTGTGCGGCATAGGCGCCGGAGCCAACGAGTCGCGCCTGGACGCGCCGTCGCTGCTTTCACAGGTGAAACTCGCGTTCGAGAAAGGGTGCGCAGGGGTGTCGGTCTATCCGTTCAACGCCCGTTTCGCCGAGGTATTCGCGCCCGCTCTCCGGGAGGCTCTGAGGTGAGTCTTCGTCGCGAGGATGCGCTTCTCGCCGATTTGCGTGAGGGCAGACCGTTGCGCGGTGGCCGAGCCGCGCTGCTTGTATGGCTGCTTTCGGCCCCGACCGTGCTCGCCGAGCTTTCGACGATCGTCATGGAGTACGTCGACGCGGCGATGGTGGGTCGGATCGGCGCAACCGGCGCCGCCGCGATTGGCCTGGTCGCGTCTTCCACGTGGCTTTTCTGGGGAGTCGTTCGCGCCGTCACCACTGGATTTTCTGTCCAGGTGGCCCAGAAGCTCGGCGCCAATCGGCCTGACGAGGCGCGCAGCGCGATGATCCAGGGCTTTGCGTCGTCCGCCATAGTCGTCGTGCTCGCCGGGGTGGTCGGCGCATTTCTGGCGCCGTCCCTGCCGCGCTGGCTTGGCGGCTCCCCGGAACTGGCGCCCGAGGCCTCGTCCTACTTTTTCGCTCTGATGCTCTTCGGACTGCCCGCGACCTTGCTGCATTTCATGGGCGCGCGGATGCTGCAGGCCGCGGGCGACATGCGCGCGGCAGGTGCCCTCAACGTGCTCGCCTGCGCGCTGGACGTGGTCTTCAACTTCATTTTCATTTTCCCCACTCGTAGCGTGGCGCCGTTCGGGTTCTCCATTGTCGTGCCCGGATTCGGCCTCGGAGTGCTCGGCGCCGCGATTGGCACCGTTGTCGCCGAGGCGATCGCCGGCGGTGCGATGGCCTGGGTGCTTCTCGTTCGCCACCCGACGCTGCGCCTGAGGCGCGGCGATGCGCTCCGGTTCGAGCTCGACGTCCAGCGCGAGGCCGCCAGAATCGGCCTTCCGGTGGCTTTCGAGAGCGCCGTCATGACCGGCGCCATGGTCGCGTCCACCGCGATCGTGGCGCCGCTGGGCGCCGTCGCGCTTGCGGCCAATTCTTTCGCCATCACGGTGGAGAGTCTCTGCTACATGCCCGGGTATGGCATTGGTTCGGCCGCCTCCACGCTCGTCGGGCAGGCCGTGGGAGCGGGGCGGCGCGCGCTGGCGCGGCGCTTCGGCTGGCTCTGCACCTGGGCCGGCATGGCGACCATGTCCGCCACGGGGGCGCTGCTTTTCGCGTTCGCGCCGCAGATGATGGCGCTGGTCACTCTCGATTGCGACGTCGCGGCGCTCGGAGCGGAAGTGCTCCGCATCGAGGCATTCGCCGAGCCGCTTTTCGCTGCGTCGATCGTCGCGGGAGGGGCGCTGCGCGGCGCAGGCGATTCCCTCGTCCCGAGCGTGCTCAATTTTTCCAGCATGTGGTTCGTGCGCATTCCGCTGGCCGCGGCTCTCGCGCGGCGTCTCGGCCTTCGCGGTGTCTGGATCGCCATGGCCGTCGAGCTTGCGGTCCGCGGGATCCTCCTTCTTGGCCGGCTTTCCTCTCCGCGCTGGACGCGCAGGGCGGCGGCGGCTTGCCGTGCGAAATGAGGGGACTGGATTCCGGGGGCCGATGCGTGTATAATCGACCGCAGTCCCGCGCGTTGCGGTTCCCGGGGGGTGTTTGCGCGCGTCGGCGATTCAGGTTCCAAGTCACACGATTCTTTTCAAACATCGCGATCATGCGCACGAGATTTTTCGGTTTTTTCAATGCGGCGGCCGTCGGCTTGGCGGTGCTGGCGCTTGCGGAGTCATGTTCCAGGACTCCTCCGGAAGTCGCTTTGGCCGAAGGGCAGCGCGCCCTTGCGGAAGGGCGCTACGAGGAGTCAGTCCCGTTGCTGCGGACCGCCGCTTCCGCCTACCGTGATTCGCCTGTCGCCTGGTACAATCTGGGCATGGCCAACTTGATGGCCGGTCACAACCGGCAGGCCGAAAAGGCCCTGCGCAAGGCCGTTTCGCTTTGCGAGGGAACCGACGACACGGACGCCCTGGTCGCGCTCGGCGAAACGCGCCGTCGCCGCGGGCGATCCGATCTCGCCGCGGCCGCGTATCGCGTGGCGCTCGAGAAGGCGTTCCGCAAGCCAAGGATACTGGCCGGGCTGGCCGCGTGCGAATTGGACCAGGGCAATGTCGGTGCGGCCGAACGGCTGCTTGAGGAGGCCATAGAGGGCGGTGCGCGCGATCCGGTCGCGCTTTTCAACGCCGGAGTCCTGTTCTCGCGTCCCGATTCACTCGCCACCGATCCCTCGTCGCAGACGAGAGCCGCGAACTGCTTCGTCGGGTTCCTGCGCTTCACCGGCGCCGACAATTGGCCGGAAAGGCGCGCCGACGCCGTGCGGCGGCTGGCGGCGCTCAACGAAAACCGCCCAGCCCCGATTCGCGAGCGGATCGACGAATTGCTTTTCCAGGCCGCCGCCGCCGACAGGTCCGGGCAGACGGCGCGCGCTTGCGAACTGGCGTCGGACGCGCTCAATCTCGATCCCTCCAATCCTGACTGCCTGGCTCGCCAGGTCGCGTTGCTGCGCAAGCGGGGCCGCCCCGGTGACGCGGAGAAGGCGCTTGCCAACGAATCGCTCGGCCACATCCTGTTCCCGACTGACGTCAGGTTCGCCCCGATTGTCGTCGGCACGGCCAACGGAGGCTCCAGATGATTTCGGCGTCGATTGCTTTTTTCGCCAGTTGCCCTGTTTGCGCCCCTTCGCCGCTGGCCCAGGTTCCGCAGCTCACCGCAGCCGGGTGGATTGATGCCGCGGCTCTGGCTTTTATCGGCGTTTCGGTGGTGATCGGCGCGGTGCGCGGCATGGCGGGCGAGTTTTCCCGCCTTCTCGCTTTCGCGGCCGGGCTGGCCGTTCTTTCCGTGTCTCTCGGTCCGATCCGTTCCGCCGCGTTTCCGGGAGACGCCGCTTCGCAGTCGGTGCTTGCGTTCGCCGCAAGCGTCGTGCTGGCTTCTCTTGCAGGGTGCGCGGTGCACGCCGCGGCCAGACGTTTCCTGAGGCTGCTCGTCGGTCAGCCGGCGGACGGGCTTCTGGGCGCGGTCATGCGCGGCGCGTCCGCCGCGGCGACGATCGTGGCTGTTTTCGCGTTCATCAAGCTGCTGCCTTTCCCCGCAGTCCGCAGAACCGTCTTCGAGGAATCGGTTTCGGGGCGCGCCGCGCTGCCTGCCGTGGAGTGGCTTCATTCCAGGCTCGGGGCCGGTTCGTCCAGCGACGCGGTGTCAGCAATGGGCGAACGCGCCGCCGGTGCGGCCGCGCCGGCGCTTGATGAAATTGCGGCCGGGAAACTCATGGAGGTTTGCGGTGGCTAGCGTGGTTTGGTATTGGGCTAAAAAAGGCGGCGTCGTTCATGGCCCGATGTCGTGGGACGAACTGCGCGCCGCCGCGCGCGGCGGCGACTTCGGCCCTGAAGATTGCGTTTGGTCGCCTGGATACGGCGGGCAGTGGCAGGACGCTTCATCCATTCTGGAGACGGTGTTCGCCTCGATCCGCGCGGAAAAGGAAGCTTCCGGCCCGGCGGAATCGACTGGCGGGGGCAAAGCCGATTCGGCTTCGGCCGAATCGGCGCCTGCCACGGACGCCTCAGCGCAGCCGTCTGCCGGCTCCATGCCGCGCCAGTTTCCCGCAGGCG
Organism: uncultured Verrucomicrobiota bacterium; assembly: GCA_946624575.1. Lineage (GTDB taxonomy): Bacteria > Verrucomicrobiota > Kiritimatiellia > RFP12 > UBA3636 > UBA3636. The sequence goes on along the minus strand of CAMOSH010000055.1, from coordinate 8,007 downwards.
GCGCCGATTGTCGCGAGAATTCGCCGTTTTTCGAAAATCTTGCCGACGGGCGTCCTCCGGAGACGCCGCGTTCCCTGCGCTCGTTGGGGACGGCCTGGGAGAACACGCGTCGCCTGCTTGGCAACCCCTTTTCGCTCCGCAGGTACTGCGCGTTTGCCTTTTGCGCGTTTCTCGTGTTTCTTGGAGGCCAGTCTGCCGGCTCGTTCCAGACATTCCGCATTCCCGGCCTTCCGAGTCCGGCTCGACAAATCTCAGGCGTTTCCGAATCCGCGTCCGGAGGTGTCGACGGGCTTGCGTCGTTTGCCGAAAAGTGGTCGGCCGCGCCAAGTCAGGCGACTGCTGACCCCGAGGCTTTTCTGTCCGACTTCGCGACCGCGCTTCAGTCAAGTGGAGCCGCGTTGCGTTCCTGGATGGCCGAGCTGCCAAGGCACCCAGCCGCATTCCTTCTGGCGATTCTGCTGTTTTCCGCCGTGGCGGCCATGCACGCCTGGTTCCTGTCCCGCGGCTGGGCTCTGATGATACACCGCGTCTATCGTCGCGACGAGCCGGTCGTGCGGACGTGGCTTGACACGACGATTTCGGCGCGTCGCCTTTTTCGCGGCGCGTTCGCGGTAAGATTGTTGGCGTTTGCGGCCTGGTCCGCCGCATTCTGGAAATGCGCCGCGGTCCTTTCGTCCATGGCCGTCGGAACTCCGCCGCGCGCGGAAACGCTCTGGGCCGCGTTTGCGCCCGTGGCGCTCGTGGCGGTGGCTGACTCCATTGTGACGGCGTTGCTGCGCGACTTGGTCGCTCCGCGTGTCGTTCTCACGGGGAGTTCGTTCTCCGATGGCGCCAAGTCTGCCGTTTCCGAGTTCGGTTTCTGGACTGTGCGACATCTTCTGCTTCTCGGCGTGGTGGCTTCCGGCGCGGCCGTCCTTGCGGCGTTCGTGCTGCGTCCGTTCGTGGCCTTCGCCCCGTTCGCGTTCCCGGTGCTGGCCTCTCTCGCGCTTGCGCCGTATCAGCTTCTCCGGTCGCTTTGGGCGCTTGACTTGTTCTTCAGGCTTCATCCGGAAGCGCGCGGAAACGTGCCGCCGCGCATGGTGCTGCCTCCGGGAATCCCGCCGCTGCGTCCAGGACGGTGATGTCGCCGCGGAAGGCATCGCCGTCCGTACCCGACGGGTTTTACCATGCCGGCGGAGGTGGGCGCGGGGCGCTTGTGGCTGCGGCCTGGGGCGCGGTCACGACTCTCGTAGTGGCGATGTCTTCGGCCCATGGCGGAGGCGCTTCGGCGTCCGTTGCGGTGCCGTCGGTTTCCGCAATCCTCGTTTCATCCCTGACGCCCATTGCGGTCGGATTGTGCGCGGCGGCGTGTTTCGGCGGGAGCGGCGGGGCGGGGGACTCCAGGCTTGCCGATGCCCTGTGGCTGCCGCGAACGCTTCGCGCCGCTTTTCGCCACGCGCTCGCAGGCTGCGCGGCCGGGGCGTTTCTCGCGCTGCCTCTCATGTGGATCACAGGCGCCACGCGCGCGGTGCTTTCCCCACTTGGGATTCCCGATTCCGTCCAGCCCGCGCTGCGGTGGCTTCTGTCCGACACTACGCCGTTTGCGACCAAATGCGCGCTTGGTTTTTCTGCCATCGCGCTTGCGCCGCTGAGCGAGGAAATTCTCTATCGTGCGCTGCTTTGGCGCGGACTCGCCGCGATTTGGCCGCGGCGAGCGGCCGTGGTCGTGGCGGCGGTCTTTTTCGCCGCGCTGCACCTTCAGCTTGCGATCATGCCGGCGCTGGTGGTTTTGTCACTGGCGCTCTCCTTTGCGTTTCGCCGGATGTCGCTTGTCGGCGCAGTCGCGATGCACGCGTCGTTTAACGCCGCCAATTTCGCATTGGCGCTGCTGATGTCGGGCGATTGACGCAATCGCGCCTAATGCGATGCGGACGGCGCTTCCTCGAAGAGCGCGGCGAACCGACGTGCGCGGTTGAGCGCTTCTGCCACATAGTCACGGAGCGGAAGCGCGGCGTATGCGTCGTTTTCGTGGCGGCCGGGGCGGGACGTCCTGTTCAACTCGAACGTCAGTGGACCGTCGAACCCCGATTTGCGGAGGCGCGCCGCGATGCCAGGCCAGTCCGCCTTTCCGTCGAAGGGCAGCAGGTGTAGGTCGTCGAGCCAGGTCGTCGGACCGGATTCGTCCGAAATGCCGAGGTTGTCGTTCAGATGCGTGGCGAAAAGCCGGTCCCCGTAGGAGCCGAGCATGTCGCGGGAGCGGTTGTAGCAGAGCTCGTGCCCGGTGTCCCAGCAGAAGCCGAGTTCCGGGGCGTCCCTGTACGCCGACATGAGCGCATCGAGATGGTTTTCGCCTTCCGTGTTTTCCAGTGCGACGCGGATGCCCGCCGACCGCGCGGCGCTCAAAACCCGGGCGAAGCGTTCGATGCCGGAATCGGTGGCCGCGGTCGGCACGAAGCCTATCCATGCATGCGCCACCACAAGCGGAACTCCGGCCGCAGCCGATTCCTGGATGCACTTGACGAGCTCGGACGTGGCGGCCTCCGCCTCGGCCTCGTTTTCTCCCCACAGCCAGGCCGCCTTGTTCCATGGTGCATGCACGGACTGGAAGCGCATGCCGCTGTCGGACGCGATCCGGGCCAAATGGCGCAGGTCGTCTCCTGGAGCCCAGATGACGAAGAATCCATCCCAGCCGACATCGGCCAGAAGTCGTATCGATTGTTCCGGAGCCTGCCAGTTTTTCGAAATGGCGAGACACAGTTTGGGTTTGTGCGTGTTCATCGGCAAAAATTCTGCCACTTGCCCCTGAAAATCGCAAATGGATTCGAAATCAGGCCTAGAGCCGACGCAAGAGCGCTATTTATGCGTTTGTCCCAAACGCATCGGAAAAATGCAAGAAAACGGCGCGGCACGGATTGACGCGGGTAAGCCGTTCGGGTAGGCTTGCCGACATCATGCTTAGCAACAACTGACAAATGGGCCATTTGATGAAGAACAACTCAATTGCGGTCGTGGCGCGCGGCGCCTTTTTGGCGGCTTTTTTCGCCGTGTCCTGCCAATCGTCCGGTACCGACGCCCCTCCGTCGGGGGCATCTCCGGCGCCTGCCGTCGGGCAAGACTCCGCCGGCACTGCGGCGAGCGACGCGGCCTGGTGCGCCGCGATTGCCGAAAATCCGGCGCGCGCGGCCGGGCTGTTCCACCGCTACGAGTTCATGGACTCCCCCATGACGCCGCCGCCGCAGGGCTTCGTGCCGTTCTACATTGCGCATTACGGGCGCCATGGCTCGCGCTATCAGATATCGGACAAGTCGTTTGCCGTGGTCAAGGCGCTTGAAGAGGGCGAGAAGGCCGGGATACTGACCGACACCGGCAAACGCATCCTCGACGCGCTTCGTCCGATCGTCGCGGAGCATGACGGCATGTGGGGGCAGCTTTCGCTTCTCGGCGCCGAGGAGCATCGGCTTCTGGCCAAGCGGATGCGCGCGCGCTTTCCCGAGGTGTTTGCGGCTCCCGGCAGGGTGCGGTGCCAGTCCAGCACCGTGCAGCGCTGCCTCTCCAGCATGGCCAATTTCGCGTGCACCCTCAAGGGCGAGGTTCCCGAACTTGATTTTTCGTTCGCCACCGGCGACCGGTACATGCGGAAAATCCTCCACCCGTATCTGCCTTCCGAGGAGCGCAAGGAATGGCTCGGCCGCTTCGACCGCAGGATCGTGCGCGACCTCGTCGATCCTTCCCGCATAGTGGCCTTGTGCTTCGGGGACGGACCGAAGGCGGCCGAAGTTGCTGGGGATCCGCATGGTTTCGCATTTGATCTGTTTTCAGCCGCGAACTCTTTTGAGTCTCTCGTGGAGGAGCTTGACGGTGCCACGATCGACTGGGTTTTCACCCAGGATGAGCTGGCGGCGCTTGCGAAGGCCCGCAGCTGCATCCACTACGCTCACATGGGCAATTGCGCCGAATACGGCAGCTGCGCCGCGCTTTCGGCGGCCGATTTGGCGCGCGACATCGCCGCGCGCGCCGACGAGGCGATTGCTGACGGCACCATCCGCGCGGACCTGCGCTTCGGCCATGATTCCGGCATCATGCCGCTTGTCGGATACATCGGCCTGGTCCCGGCCGGCGGGTGCCTCGCCGCCGCCGATTCGTGGAAGGAGATTCCGACGTGGCGTTATCTCTGCATGGCCTCCAATCTCCAGCTAGTATTCTACCGCCGCGAAGGCTCCGAGCCGATTGTCAAGGTGCTCTACAACGAGCGAGAGACCCCGGTGTCGGGTCTGGATCCCGCCGCCCCGGGGTCGTACTACCGCTGGAGCGACTTGAAGGCGCGGCTCGAAAAATCCGTCGTCGCGTCGGCCGCTAATCCTTGAATCGCGGCGAGAGTCCATGCCGGACAAGCTGAAAAACGAGGACTTGGATCCCGGGAACGGTGCGTCGCGACACGCGCTGGCAGGCGTAGCGGAATGGACGGGGCGAGCGGTATGCGCGTTTTTCTTCGGCGCGGCGAGTCTTGCTGAATTCTGCGGCAGGCTCGTGGTGGCGACGTTCAAGGCCGCGTTCTCGCGTTCCATTCGCAGTCGGCTTCCTGACTTTCCGCGTGTTTTCGCGCGGGCCGGTGCGGAGGCGGTTCCCGTCACCATGCTCGTGGGCTTTCTGCTTGGCTTCATCATTGCATACATGTCGGCGGCCATGCTGAACCGCTTCGGGGCGGAAATCTACGTGGCGAATCTCGTCGGCCTGGCGCTCGTCAAGGAACTTGGCGTCATAGTGGCCGCAATCGTGCTGTCGGCGCGATCGGCTTCCGCATTCGCGGCGGAAATCGGCACGATGTCCGTGAACGACGAACTTGCCGCCATGCGGACTATGGGAATAGATCCCGTGCTCTATCTTGCGCTTCCGCGCATCGTGGCCGGCGCTCTCGCCCTTCCGCTGCTTTCGCTTTTCGCCGATCTGGCCGGGCTTGTCGGCGGCTGGCTTACGCTTTCGTTCTTCGGATATTCTGCAAAGATATTCATCGCGAAGGCGTTTGAGTTCTGTTCCGCCGCAGATCTGGCCACGTCGCTCGCGAAGGGGGCGGTCTTTGGCGGCGTGATTGCGGCGGCTGGCTGCAAATGCGGACTGGAGACGGGACTCGGTTCCGACGCCGTCGGTCGCGCCACCACGAACGCGGTCGTGTCCTCGCTCGTCTCGTTCATAGCGCTGGACGGACTCTACGCCATTTTGGCAAGCGTCGCGGGAGGAGGCTGAAGTCATGGGCGAAATGGATTCGACGGGCCATGGCGCCGGTGCCGCGCGCGGCTTCGAATTTGCCGTCGAGACGTTCGGGCTGGACGTCGGCTACGGCGGTCGCGCGGTCCAGTTCGGCGTCGAGCTTCGCGTCCGGAGGGGCCAGATATTCGTTTTGCTCGGGGGATCCGGCTGCGGCAAGAGCACGGTCATGCGAACACTCGTAGGATTGGTGCCGCCCCTGCGCGGGAGAGTTGCGCTGCTGGGTGAAACGTTCGCCGAAGCCGGGCGTGAGGCGGACGATGCGGCCGCGATCCGCCGCCGCATCGGCGTCATGTTCCAGAACGGAGCACTTTTCGGGTCCAAGACTCTTCTTGAAAACTGCGCCGTGCCATTTGAAACCCTGCCTGGCAGGTCGAGGCGCGAGATCGCGGAAATCGGGCGCGAGAAGCTCGCCGACGTTGGTTTGGCCGATTTCGCCGACCTCTATCCCGCCCAGATTTCGGGTGGAATGCAGAAGCGCGCCGCGATAGCGCGGGCGCTCGTGCTCGACCCTGACATACTTTTCCTCGACGAACCGTCGGCCGGGCTCGATCCGGTCACGTCGGCGGGGTTGGACGAACTGATCCTGAGACTGCGCGACGAGCGCCGCATGACCGTGGTGATGGTCTCGCACGAACTCTCCAGCATTTTCGCGGTGGCGGACAACGCCGTATTCTTCGATCGGACGACCCGTACGGCGCTCGATTCCGGGCCGCCGGCGCGTCTGCGTGACGAAAGCCCGTATCCCGCGGTCCGGGCGTTTTTCAACCGCATTCCAGAATCCACAGGACGACGGACATGAAAAAATCCACATACACGGCAATCGGCGCCTTTGCAATCGGCGCGATTGCGCTGGCCGCAGTCGGAGTAGCGCTCATGAGGGACGGACGCCAGTCCGGCGACCGCGAGGCGTTGTTCGAGACATATCTCGAAGAGACGGTGCAGGGCGTGTCCGAAGGCTCGGCCGTGAAGTATCGCGGAATACCGGTGGGATCGGTGCGCCGCATCGAGTTCGCGATGCTCCGTTATGGAGCGGAGACGCCGAGGGACACTCCGGAACAGCGCCGCGCCCGCAGATACGCGCGAATTGTGTTCGCGATCGACACGTCGAACTTCCCGGAGCGGAAACGTTTTTTGGAAATCATGCACCGACAGGTCGCCCACGGCTTGCACGTTTACGTGAAGTCGCAGGGAATCACGGGGCTTTCCTATCTGGACCTGGACTACAACGACGGTCTTCTCGCCGACCTCCCCGTGCCGTGGCGTCCGGAGCATGAATACATTCCCAGCGCCCCGAGCCTTGTCAAAACGCTTTCCGCCGCCGTGCAGGGGCTTGTTCAGGAGGTTCATGGCCTGGCCGACACGAAAGAGTCCGCGGATGCGTTTTTGGTCGAGGCGACGGCCCTTGCCGGTGATGCGCGCGCCGCGCTTTCCAGCGTTTCCGGGCCGGCGGCCGAGGCTCTGGAGAACCTTGTACGCGCGAGTGCGGGCCTGTCCGCTCTCGTCGAGGAACTGGTCGCCGATCCAGCCCGCATTCTTCATCTTCGCGAAAGGGACTCCCTGCAATGAATCGCTCTGCCAAATTCCGCAAATCCCGCGCCGTTGCGGCAGCTCCGGCCGTCGCGGTTCTTGCGCTTGCCGCTACTGGCTGCGTGTCAGTCTTTCCATCGACTTCGGCAATCCCAATGTTCGCCGTTCCAGATCCGCCGCCGCCGGTGGTCGCTGACGGCGGGCGGTCCGCTCCCACTGGAATCGAGGGCGCGGCGCTTGAGGAGGCGATCGTTATCGGGCGCGTCCGCGTGGCGCCAGGCGCGTCCGGGCGCGCATTGCGCGCGGAAGACGTGGCCAGTGGACGCTTGGCGTTCTATTCTGGCGGCGATCTGGCGTGCGCTCCCGAGGCTCTTGTCGCGCGCCGTTTGCGAAAGGCAGCGGTGGCCATGTATCCTGGCGCCGTGGTATGCGACTCTTCAGTCGCGCCGCGCGGGGTACGCGCAACGGTTTTTGAATGCTGGATCGAGGACTTTCGGCTAGAGCGCGACGGCGACGCTTGGCGATTCAGGACTTCGGGCGTTGTCTACAGAACCGCAGGTGCTTCCGGTTCGGCAGGTGCCGGTGTGGCTTCCGGTTCTCCGGCGATCGTGAGCAGCCCGTTCGAGGCCGTGGTGCCGGTCGAGGCGATCGGATCCGGGCAGCCTTCTCCGACTGCGGTCGCGGCTGCGATATCAAGGGCCCTTGGCGCAATCGTCCCGCAGTGACCGGGGTTGGCATCCGGTCCCATCCCTAATGCCGATAATGGTTAGGCCGTCCGCGAAACTCTTCGCCGCGGGCGGCCTGCCCGCGTCAGCTGATCCGTTGCGTGGCGACGGAGGTCATTGCTCGCCGGCTGTCATTGGTGGACGAAATTGCGCAGTTAGCACTTGATTGATTTGGGGCGATTGTGTACCATGTGCGGCGGAAGGGCGATTCCCGCCTTCCTCACGCAAAAAAACGACATGAAAGACCAACGCCCAGATTTCGCCAAGCTCGCCTCCACCCCGCGCTCCTTCGAGGACGCCGACCAGCGTCTCGTCGGCTGCCCGCCCGCGATCGCCATCACCCCGGTCGCCGACGGCCGCCCCAGCGCCTACGACTCCAATGTCGAGAAGACCTGGCGCATGGCCGAGAAGACCTACGACCTGATCCGCGAGCACGTCCGCTACCCCGACGGCACCCCGGTGCGCGTCGTCGTCGCGCCCGAGATCGTCTACGGCCCGCGCTCCGGCGCCC
>CAMOSH010000054.1 GCA_946624575.1 uncultured Verrucomicrobiota bacterium | reverse complement strand
AGTCGGTAGAGCGCGTCCTTGGTAAGGACGAGGTCATCGGTCCGATTCCGATTGCGGGCTCCAGATTTCCGAAAGAAACACACCCACAAACAACAAAACAAAGACAAAACCATGGCTAAGGAAAACTTCGTCCGCGACAAGCCCCATGTCAACGTCGGCACCATCGGCCACGTCGACCATGGCAAGACCACGCTCACCGCGGCTCTCACGCACGTGCAGTCCCTCAAGGGCCTCGCCGACAACATCTCCTACGATCAGGTCGCCAAGGCCTCAGAGTCCGCCGGTCGTCGCGACCCCACCAAGATTCTCACGATCGCCACCTCCCACGTCGAGTACAGCTCCAACAAGCGCCACTACGCGCACGTTGACTGCCCCGGCCACGCCGACTTCGTCAAGAACATGATCGTCGGCGCCGCCCAGATGGATGGTGCCATCCTCGTCGTTTCCGCGGCCGACGGCCCCATGCCCCAGACCAAGGAGCACGTCCTCCTCGCCCGCCAGGTCGGCGTCCCCAAGATCGTCGTCTTCCTCAACAAGGTCGATCTCGTCGACGATCCCGAGCTGCTCGACCTCGTCGAAATGGAAATCCGCGAACTGCTCTCCAAGTACGAGTTCGACGGCGACAACACGCCGATCATCCGCGGTTCCGCCCTTGCCGCCACGCAGGCCACCTCGGCCGACGATCCGGCCTGCAAGTGCATCGACGAACTGCTCGATACGCTCGACAGCTACATCCCCGACCCCGTCCACCAGCTTGACTTCCCGTTCATGATGCCGATCGAGGACATTTTCTCGATCGAAGGCCGCGGCACCGTCGTGACCGGCCGTGTCGAGCGTGGCATCGTGAAGGTTGGCGACGACGCCGAAATCGTCGGCATCAAGCCCACCCAGAAGACCACGATCACCGGCGTCGAAATGTTCCGCAAGACCCTCGACCAGGGCCAGGCCGGCGACAACGTCGGGTGCCTTCTGCGCGGTACCAAGAAGGAGGACGTCCAGCGCGGCCAGATCCTGGCCAAGCCGGGCAGCATCACTCCTCACACCGTGTTCGAGGCTCAGGTCTACGTCCTCACCAAGGAAGAAGGCGGCCGTCACACGGCGTTCTTCCCGGGCTATCGTCCCCAGTTCTACATCCGCACTGCGGACGTGACGGGCGACATCAAGCTCCCCGAAGGCGTCGAAATGGTCATGCCTGGTGACAACATCACCATGACGGTCACGCTCATCTACCCCGCCGCTCTGGAGGAGAAGATGCGCTTCGCCATTCGCGAAGGCGGCCGCACGGTCGGTGCCGGCACCGTCACCAAGATCATCAAGTAAGCGGTTCCCGCAGACTTGACGCAAAAAGGGCGCGCCCGCGATGGCGCGCCCTTTTTTTTGTTTTTCCGCCATCGAAAACCTGTGCGAGAAGGGCGGGGGATTGTTCCTTTTGCCGTAGCCCCGGGTCTTGGCGGTCGGTGTGGGTGGAAAATCTCCCCCCTCAACGAAGTCCCGGGCGGTTGGAGGGGATGATTCCCTTTTTCTGGAGTATTTTTCCAAGTCGCCGGTAACGGCGGAAGAGCATCTTGTTGCGCATCATGCCAAACCACGAGCTCGCCTTGTACTTGCCGTATGCGGCGCGGCGCTCCGCGCGGCGGCGCTCGCGGCGCTCGGCCGGCGTGTGCGGATCCGGGCAGCTGATGCGCGCGGCGAGGAAGCGGGCCACGACGCTGGCGCGCACTTCGATTCCGCCCGGAGTGCGTTCCTCGCATGGCAGCGACCAGCGCCTCGTCCGTCCGTCCGCCGAAATTGCCTCGGCGGCCTCGTGCGGCATTCCGGGACGGTCGTCGAAGATTCCGAGCAGTTCGATCTTGTCGCCGAAACGCGCCGCAAGGATCGCGCGGGTCTCCTCCAGCTGCGCAAGGGTCGCGGGACGGCAGCCGTAGCCGTCGCAGAACACGGCGAGAGGCCTTTCGGACTTTTCCAGCGCGTCGAGCAGTCTGCGAGTGCGGCGCCCGTATTTTGCGGAGGCTTCGGGGTAGCCCTCTTCGAGCGAGAGTTCCAGCGGAAAGTCATGGCGGAACTCAAGCTGCGAGGAGCGGTGCCTCGCGATGCGCTTGACGGATGCGAAGCGGTTGAACGGCGCGGGTCCGATGTCTTCCAGATCGGACAGCTCGAACCATCCGCGGAAGTCGTCCGCCATGATTCGCGCGCGTGTCTCAGGAGGTGCGCCGACGATCCAGTCGAACGGATACGAGAAATGCTGGAGCCCGGCGCGGCGAAGAGCGCCCGAACACTTGCAGTCCCAGCCGATCGAGAACACCAGGTCGAACGCGCGCCGCCCGCGCGCGGCAACCGGGCGCGGCGGCGGGCAGCGCCACCACGCGCGAATGCGGTCGAGGGTGCTTCGTTGAGGGCGGCCGCGCCAGAAGCGCAGCGCGCGCAGCACCGCCTCCTCCGTCTCCGGGTCGCCGCGTGAATACGACCGCACGAACGCGCGCAGTCCGGGATCGTCTTCGCTCCGGAAGCACTGGGCGAGTCTCCGGAACGACCGCATGCGAACGGTGAATAGGCAGCGGCGCCCCGGCGCGAAAGGAACGCGCGCCGAATCCAGATCGATCAGCGCCAGCGGACCGGCACCGCTCATGGCGTCGGGCGAGACGAAGTTCTTGGGATGCAGGTCCGTGTGGATGAACCCGGCCTCATGCAGGTCCCGCACTAGTTCGCCGGCCTTCGAAAAAAACGAGAGAAGAGCCTCTTCAGGCGGCGGCTTCGCGCCCTTCGCCGTCGGGGAGATCGACGCGAGTTCGCCCATCCAGTAGTCGCCGACGATTTCGCCGTCGACATGGCGGTACAGCAGGAAGTTGCGGATTCCCCCGCGCGAGTCAGTCCAGAAAGCCAGCGGCTCGAACGTGCGGATGCCTGAGTCCAGAAAGCGCCCGGCGAGACGCATCGTCCGCAGCGCGCGGTGAACGAAGTGGAGCTTGAAGGCGCTTTCGAGGCGATGCCCCAGTCCGCGCCCGCGTATCACGCCAGCCTCCTTCAGGATGCAGCGGCCCACGCCCTGCACGTCAACGAGCCGGACGGTGCAGCGCGACGAGCGGTGCAGCACGCGCGCCTCCGGTGGAATTTTGCCGTTTCGGACGAAACGGCGCACGATGTCGGCTTCGGGGCGATCCGCGAGCCAGAGCCGCCCGCCGGGAATTCTCTCTTTTGTCGTCTTCATGTCGCGGGCAGCAAGTGTCGGCGCATGAAGCGCGCCGTGTCCCAGACGTATCGTGAAAGCGCCGTAGCGCGCGCTTCCGCGCCAAGCCGCGAGCGCAGCGCGGGATCGGTGGCGATTTTCTCCATCGCGGCGGCGAATTCCTCGGGCGTCTCGGCGCGCAGGCCGCCGCCGCAGTCGAATTTTTCGGCCAGCACGGGAATGGGCGAGTGAATCACCGGAAGCCCGGTGAGCATTCCCTGGACGGCGCTTTGCGAGAACGTTTCGCGCATCACGTTTTCGTCGCGCGACGGCACAAGCATCGCGTCCATGCTCCGGAGAAAGTCCGGAATTGCGCCGACGTCCTGCCACCCGTACGTGAAAATCCCCGGCTCGTCCCGGATCGTCGGCGGGTCGCGATATGCCATGAGGTGAAGTTCGCATCGCGCCCGGACGGCCGGCGGCAGGAGCCGGAACGCCGCGAGCGCCGTGTCCGCGCCCTTCCAGGCGTTGTCGAGAGCGCCGAGTACGCAGAACCGCACAGGCGCGTCCTCCCGGCGCGGCGTTTCAAGCGGGTGGAACCGATCCGCGCCCATCACGCCGTAGTCCACCACCACGTCCGCCGCGAGGCCCTTTCCGCGAAAGCCGGCGGCGACCGGCTTGCTCACGGCCACGACTCGGCCAGGCAGGCGGCGGATCGCGCGCAGGAAGCGCGGCGAGGTTTCGCGGTGGGCCACGAGAAGAGCGCGGCGGAAGTCGCGCCCCGCGCGCAGCCACCACAGCGCCGGCAGCAGCCGGTTGGCAACGTTGCCGAGCAGAAGCGCGTCGAACGCGCCTTCCCGGCGCGCCAGCCTGCGGATTGACATCGCGGCGGAGGCGCCGGCCAGAAGCGACGATCCGCCGCCGATGGCAGTAATCACGCGGAGATTCTCCGAGTCCGGCACGGCTTTCGCCACGATGCCGGCCCAATGCGGCTCGACGAACAGGGTCGTGCGGACGCCTAGGGCGCAGAGTTCGCGGATCAGCCGCAAGTTGAAGAACTCGACGCCGCGAAGAGCGGCGGTGCTGGCACGGCGATCCAGGAATACCTTTTCGAGGAAGGCGACTGATGGCATGGCGATGTGGGTGATTGGTTTCTTGGAAAGCCCGTTTGGGAGATCGCGTCGGGCCGTGCGGGTAAAAGCCCGCGGGACTGCATGAAAAAAAACGCCCCCTCTCGGGGGCGTCTCCTAGCGTCCGAATGGCGACAGGTCGCGCAGCGTCCTGACGATCCCCGGCATCGCTTCGAGCACCGCGTCGACGTCGGCGTCGGTCGAGTACCGGCTCAGGCTGAACCGCAGCGATCCGTGCAGCGACGTGAACGGCACGTCCATCGCCTTGAGGACGTGGGATGGATCAAGCGATCCGGAAGTGCACGCCGAGCCGGACGAAGCGCAGATGCCGGCGTCCGCCAGATGGAACAGCATCGCCTCTCCCTCGATGTACGGGAACGAGATGTTGAGCGTGTTCGCGAGGCGCATCTCGCGGTTGCCGTTCACCACGGTCTCCGGGATCCGGAGCAGCCCTGCTTCGAGTCTGTCGCGCAGCGCGGCGATGCGGTCGAGCGTTCCGTCGCGCAATTCGGCGGCCGCAAGTTCGCAGGCCTTGCCGAGCCCGACGATGTATGGCACGTTTTCAGTGCCGGCGCGGCGGCTTTTTTCCTGGTGTCCGCCGAGCAGGAACGGGCGTACCGGGGTTCCCCTGCGGATGAAGAGCACGCCGATCCCCTTGGGTGCGTGGATCTTGTGGCCGGAGAACGACAGCATGTCGGCCGGCGTCGCCGCCATGTCCACCCCGGCGACCTTTCCCACAGCCTGCGTCGCGTCGGTGTGGAAAACCGCGCCAGCCGCCTTCGCGAGCCTGGCGCATTCCGCGATCGGGAAAAGCACGCCGGTCTCGTTGTTCGCCCACATCATCGTGACGAGCTTCGGCCCCGGCGTCGCCAGAGCCGCGGCGTACTGGGCCTCGTCAAGAGTGCCGTCTCCATGCACCCCGACCCAGATCACGCGGTGGCCGCGCTCCTCCAGTGCCTTGCATGGCTGGATGACGGCCGGGTGTTCGACTTTGGTCGTGATGACGACCGTGGACGGACCGAGCGCCTCGACCGTGCCGAAGATTGCCTGGTTGTCGCTTTCGCTGCCGCAACTGGTGAAAACGATTTCGCCGGGGTCGCATTTGAGAAGGGCCGCGACTTTCGCGCGCGCCTCCTCCATGTCGCGGTGGACCTGCCCGCCGAATTCGTACATGCTTGACGCGTTGCCCCACTTTTCTGTGAAGAACGGCATCATCGCCTCGACGACTTCGGGCGCGGGCCTGGTCGTTGCGTTGTTGTCCAGGTAGTGCAGTTTCGTGTCGGCGCGACTGGCGCCGCGTGCTTCTTCGCTCATTCCCCGGCCTCCACGACTATCGTGTCGTCTCCGAGCGCGTCGCGCAGGGCCTTCTGCACCAGTCCGTCCTGCGTTAGGCGCGCCGCGACGCAGTGTGCGCAATGGCCAAGAAAGCGGACCTGGACCTTGGAGCCGGAGACGTCCAGCAATTCGACGTCTCCGCCGTCAATCGCCAGCGAAGGCCTCACTTTTTCGTCGAGTGCCTTTTCGACGGCCAGGACCTTTTTCGCGGGAGGCAGGTCCTTGAACGCCTTGGGCGCAGTGGCGGGGGAGGGGGCCGCGGCCTGCGTCTGCGCGGGGGCGGCCGCGGTCGTGGCGGCCGCGGCCGTGGCGGCTGTTTCGCGCTCGAGTATGGCCCGGATCGCGCCCTTGCAGCGCCCGCAGGCGCCGCCGGCCTTGGTGTAGTTGGTCACCTGCTCGACCGTGGTGAGCTTGTTGATCCGAATCGCCTGCACGATTTCGCTTTCATGCACGTTGAAGCAAGTGCACACGAGCGGGTCGTCCTTCAATTCCCGCACGGAAGTGTCGCCCGTGCGATAGTTCGCAATTGCCGCCTCAAGCGCCTCCATGCCCATTACCGAGCAGTGCATTTTCTGCTCCGGCAGACCGCCAAGATACGCCGCGATGTCCGCGTTTGTCACCTTGGACGCCTCCTCCAGCGTCATGCCCTTGATCATTTCGGTGAGTGCCGACGACGACGCGATGGCGCTTGCGCAGCCGAACGTCTGGAACTTGACGTCGGCGATGCGCCCGTCCTTGTCGAGCTTGAACGTGAGTTTGAGGGCGTCGCCGCAAGCCAGCGCGCCGACTTCGCCCGTGCCGTCCGGATTCTCCACCACTCCGACGTTGCGGGGATGGTGGAAGTGGTCGAGAACCTTGTCGGAATAATCCCACATGGTGTTTCTCCTGTCTGCATGGTCCTGCAACCTGGAGCGCCGGGCGGCACTGTCGCCACCCCTCTTCGCTCCCGTCGAAGGAAGGCGCGGATTCTAACATACCGCCCCTGTTCGGGCAAGGCGTTCGCGCGCCCGCCCGGACGCCCGCGCCCGCACGGGCGAGGCGAAGCTCGACCAAGGCCATACGCTTCGGGCTGAACATTACGGACGCCCGCGCCCGCATGGGCGAGGCGAAGCGGCCGGTGCGGCGTTGGACGCCGCACCGACCGCGCGGAAAGGAGTTCGCCTTTGCGAGCGTCAGAACGCGCGCGCCACGGAAAGCGCCACGCAGTGGCCGTGCGCGTCGGTGTACTTGCCGTCGAACACTCCGTTGCGCGGGCGCCCCTTCACGTCGAAGTCCTCCACCAGCTCGTAGAAGTACGACGCCTCGACAGACCAGAGGCCGCGCGTCCAGCCAGCGCCGACGGCGAAGATGTGCCGGTTGTCGCCGGGGACGAGGTAGTCAGCGTAGCGGCCGTTGATCGGGGACTGGTCCCAGGTGTAGCTCGCGCGCAGCGCCCATTCGTCGGTGAGCTTGTAGTCGCCGCCGAACGAGAGGCGCCAGGCGTCGTGCCATTCCTTGACGCTGGAGAGTTTGGAAACTCCGGGCACCATGTCGCGCTCCAGCTTGATGAGCAGGTCGTCGTAGAGGTGCCAGGTGGTGAACGTGAAGCCCGCCGAGAGCGTCAGTTTCTCGGACGCGTCCCAGGACAGGCCGGCCATGAACTTGTCCGGGTTGTAGTTGCGGGCATTGAACGGCATGTCGTTGAAGCAGGTGGGGGTCATGGCGCGCACCGGGGCGGGGGCGTTCCACCTGGCGTCGCCGCGCACCTTGAACTGGATGCGGCTGTGATAGGCGGCGCCGAACGTCAGCGTGTCGGTGATCTTCCACTGGAGGCCCAGGTCGAGCGCAGGGTGTATGTCGTCGCCGTGGAGGGTCTGGTCGACGTCGTACGGCGACGGCGACGGATCGTTGTAGGCGCGCAGCCCGTACATCCCGGCGGCGTCAAGCCTCTGGGCCAGTTCGATGTCGAAGTAGCGGATCGACAGGCCGGCCGCCAACGAAAGGCGGTCGTTCACCTTCCATGCCAGCTGCGGCGCGAAGTCGATCGAGAGTATCTCGGCCTTGTAGTTGCCGTAGCGGCCGGGCCAGGTGCGCGGGAAGTTCGCCCCGAGTCCGTAGCGCGTAAACGCGCCGAACCCGAACCAGAGTTCGTCGGAGATCTGGTGCGTGAGGTAGGCGCTGGGGATGTTCCAGATCTGGCTGTGACCGGCGGAGCGGCGGCGTTCGCCGTTGTACGGACTCACGGTGTCCACGTGCGCCGACGGCAGGATGAACGACGACCCGATCTGCGTCTGGGTGCCGGGCAGGTCGACGATTCCGGCGGGGTTGAAGTAGAGGGCGCCTGGCTCAAGGCCGCGCGTCATGAGAGAGGCCGGGTTGGCGTTGCCGCGGGCGGACCCCTCTTCCAGCGCGAAGCCCGCGCCCCGCGCGGACGTCGCGGCCGCGATTGCGGCGATTGCGGCCAAGGCCGGACGGAACATGACGGTGGAACTTGTCTTCTTGTGCATCTTTTCGCTGTCGTGTTTGTGTGGTGGGGCGCGTGAATCGCGCATTTGCCGCAGGGCGCGGACGTGGTTCAAATTATGCGCCGATTTTTTTGAAACGCAAGTTCAAACGCGAAACGCGGCGGCGTTGCGACGCGACAAGACGCAATCGCGGAATCCGGCTCCAGGAGCCGGATTCCGCGATGTTGAAATTTTCATTTCAAACACCGGCCCGCTGCGTGAGCGCGAAAGCGCCGTCGTGCGCGTCGGCCACGATCGTCGTGCCTTCCCGCGGCGGGGAGCCGACGAGCATCCTGGCGATCGGGTTTTCCAGGTCCCTCTGGATCTGGCGCTTGAGCGGCCGCGCCCCGTAGACCGGATCCCAGCCGCGCTCGACGAGCAGGTCGACGGCCGCGTCGGTCGCCTCGAACGCCAGTCCGCGTCCGCGCAGGCGCGAGGACAGGTCGGCGAGCTGCAGCCGCGCCACGGAGCGGATTTCCTCCTTGCGCAACGGCTTGAAGAGGACGGTTTCGTCTAGCCTGTTCAGGAATTCCGGCCGGAAGCGACTCCGCAGCAGGGCGCGCACCTTTTCCCTGGCGGCTTCGTCGATCGTCCCGTCCTCGCGGATGCCTTCCAGCAGCTCCTGGGAGCCGAGGTTCGACGTGAGGACGAGTATCGTGTTGCGGAAATCGACGGTGCGGCCGTGGGAATCCGTGAGCCTGCCGTCGTCGAGCACCTGCAGCAGGATGTTGAAGACGTCGGGGTGCGCCTTTTCCACTTCGTCCAGAAGAACGACCGAATACGGCTTGCGGCGAACCGCTTCCGTGAGCTGACCGCCTTCCTCGTAGCCGACGTATCCTGGAGGCGCGCCGACGAGGCGCGAAACTGCGTACTTCTCCATGTACTCGGTCATGTCGATGCGGACGATCTGGCGTTCGCTGTCGAACAACGCCTCGGCCAGGGCCTTCGCCAGTTCCGTCTTGCCGACGCCGGTGGGCCCGAGAAACAGGAACGAGCCGATCGGGCGGTTCCGGTTCTGTATTCCGGCGCGGGCGCGCAGCACCGCGTCGGAAACGGCTTGCACCGCCTCGTCCTGGCCGACGACGCGGCCGTGGAGCTGCTCCGGGAGGCGCAGTAGCTTCTCGCGCTCGCTCTCCACGAGCCGCGTCACCGGGATCCCGGTCCAGCGTCCCACGACTTCGGCGATTTCGTTTTCCGTGACCTCCTCGCGCAGCATGCGCTCCTCGTCGGGATTCTCACGCGACTGCATGTCGGCGAGCTTCCTTTCAAGCTCCGGAATCTGCCCGTAGCGCAGGCGCGCGGCGCCTTCGAGATCGTAGCGCCGCTCCATTGCGTCGGCTTCGCGGCGCGCTTCGGAAAGCTTTTCGCGGAGTTTCTTGACTCCTTCGATCCCCTCTTTCTCCTTGCGCCACTGAAGAGTCATTGCGGCGGTTTTTTCCTTGAGAGCGGCCAGTTCGGCCCGCAACGCCGCAAGCCGTTCCCTGGAGGCCGCATCCTCCTCCTTCTTCAGCGCGGTTTCCTCGATTTCCAGCCGCGTTTGGCGCCGCGTCGCCTCGTCCAGTTCCGCCGGCATGGAGTCCATTTCGACGCGTATCGAGGCGCACGCTTCGTCAACGAGGTCGATCGCCTTGTCCGGCAGGAAGCGGTCGGAGACGTATCTGTCGGAAAGGACGGCCGCCGACACGAGCGCCGCGTCCTGGATGCGGACGTTGTGGTGAAGCTCGAAGCGGTCGCGCAGGCCGCGCAGGATCGACACCGTGTCCTCCACCGACGGCGGGTCTACGGTCACGGGCTGGAAGCGGCGCTCCAGCGCGGGGTCCTTTTCCATGTACTTGCGGTACTCGCCGATGGTGGTGGCGCCGATGCAGTGCAGTTCGCCGCGCGCGAGCATTGGCTTGAGCATGTTGGCCGCGTCGGTCGAACCCTCGGTTTTCCCGGCGCCGACGATCGTGTGGATTTCGTCGATGAAGAGCAGTATCCGGCCTTCGGCCGCCTTGATTTCCTTGAGAACCGCCTTGAGCCGCTCCTCGAACTGGCCGCGATACTGGGCGCCCGCTATCAGGGCCGTCATGTCGAGGGCGAATATGGTGCGCCCCTTGAGCGTCTCCGGGACGTCGCCGCGCACGATGCGCTGGGCGAGCCCCTCGACGATCGCCGATTTGCCGACGCCAGGTTCGCCGACTAGCACGGGGTTGTTCTTAGTCTTGCGGGAAAGGATTCGCGTGACGGCGCGAATTTCCGAATCGCGCCCGATGACGGGGTCGAGCTTGCCCGAACGCGCGAGTTCCACGAGGTCGGTGCCGTACTTCTTGAGCGCCTCGTAGTTGTCCTCCGGCGCGTCCGAATCGACGCGCTGGTTGCCGCGCACCGACTTCAGCGCCGCTAGCACCCCGTTTTGCGTGACGCCGCATTCGCGCAGGACCCCGGCCACGCCGGATTCCTTCGCCTCGCCGATCATCGCCAGCAGCAGATGCTCAACGCTGACGTATTCATCGCCCATCCCCGAAGCGGAATCAACCGCCGCCGCGAAGACGCGCGAAAGTTCGCGCGAGACGTATACCTTGCCCTGCTCCGTCGCGGAGCCGGGGCCGGTGACGCCGGGAATCCTGTCCAGCAGCGCGTCCGTTTTCGCCTTGAGCGCCGCCACGTCGACGCCCGCCTTTTCGACGAGCTTCGCCGCCAGTCCGCCCTGCTGTTCAAGCAGCGCGCGCAACAAATGCGGCGAGTCCACCACCTGGTGGTTGCGGCGGGATGACTCCGTCTCCGCCGCCTTGATCGCCTCCTGCACTTTCTGGGTGAATTTTTCGTTCATTGTCGTTTCCTTTCAAAATCGTCCTTGTCACTGTGGACAAAGCAAGGCCCGTGCCAATGGTGAACGGCGCCGCGCGGAACGGATTTCCACGCGGCGCGGCTTTCACCGCCGCGACATGTTGTCACTCTGTAGTGGGACGCTTTGTCCCATGCGAGAGGAGTTTGGAACTGGCGAGCCGAGGCCGCCGCCGGCTTTACGCGCGGTCGCCTTGCGCCCGCGCGGTTGTCCAGCGCGCCCACATGCCGCTCGGCAGCGGAAGCACTCCCGGTCCGCCTTCCAGCAGCATCTCTCCGGACTCTACGGAGCCGCCAAGTCCGGCAGTCGCCTGGAGGAGCACGTTCGCGAGAACCTGCGCCGTGCATCCAGGCGTGTGCGCCGAGAGCAGAATGAAGCGCGGCGCGTCCGAAAGCACCGCGCGGCACAGCGAAAGAGTGGTGGTCAGGTCGCGTTCGAAGACGTATGTTTCGCCAGACGCGCCGCGTCCGTAGCTCGGTGGATCGAGCACGATTCCGTCGTAGCGCGAACCGCGGCGTGCCTCGCGTCGCAGGAACTTGTGGGCGTCGTCGACAATCCAGCGTATCGTCGATATGCCGTTGAGGCGCGCGTTTGCGGCGGCCCAGTCCACCATGCCGCGGGAGGCGTCAAGGTGCGTCACGGACGCGCCGGCGAGCGCGGGCGCGAGGGACGAGCCACCGGAATATGCGAAGAGATTGAGGACCCTGTCGCCCTTGCGCGCGGTGCGGCGCAGCCAGGCCCACTGGGCTCTCTGCTCGGGAAAGATTCCAAGATGCCCGAAGTCGGTGGACGAAAGCCGGAAGCGCGTGCCGTCGACGGAAATCGTCCATTGCGGCGGTAGATGCGAGCGGCCGGACCAGCGGTTGCCGTCCTCGCGGTCGAACGATGCGTCGGCCGCGGCCCAGGCCTCGCGCGGCAGCGCCGGCTCCCAGACCGCCTGGGCGCATGGACGCGAGAGCGTCACCGCGCCGAAGCGTTCGAGTTTCCTGCCGCGGCCGCTGTCCAGCAGCTCGTATCCGTCGGTTCCGCTCACGTCGTGTAGTCGGCGTTGATGTTGACGTATTCGTGCGTGAGGTCGCTGGTGTAGACCGCGTCGGACGCGCGTCCCATGCCCAGGTCCACGCGCACTTCGAACGCGCGCTGCTTCATGACGTCGGCCAGGCGGGCGTTTTCCTCGTCGGACGCCACTTTGCCGCGGTCGAAGACGCACACGTCGTCGAACCAGATCCTGGTCTTGCGTTCCTCGCAGGCGGCGCCCGAATTGCCGACTGCGCAAAGCACGCGGCCCCAATTGGGGTCTCCGCCGTAGCAGGCCGCCTTGAAAAGCGGCGAATTGGCCACGGTGCGCGCGGCTGCGAACGCGTCGGCGGCGGACTTGGCGCCCTCGACGGCCACGGTCACGAACTTCGACGCGCCTTCGCCGTCGCGCACGATCTGCTTGGCAAGCGACAGCATCACCGCGGCGACCGCGCCGGAAAACGCTGCCCATCCCGGCGCACCTGGCGCGAAATCTGGGCCGCCGGCGGCGCCGTTGGCGAAAATGAGGCAAGTGTCGTTGGTGCTCTGGTCTCCATCGACCGTGATCCGGTTGAACGACTTTTCGGCGCCCGCGGCGAGCGCGGCGCGGAGCGCGGGGCGTTTTGCGGCGGCGTCGGTAGTCAGGAATATGAGCGTGGTGGCCAGCCGAGGGCTTATCATGCCGGCTCCCTTGCACATTCCGCCGACGGTGTACTGGCGGCCACGGAACGAGAAGCGCACCGCAGCCTCCTTGGGCACGGTGTCGGTCGTCATGATGGCGCGCGCGGCGTCCGCCCCGCCGTCTGGGCGCAGCGCGGCGGCTGCTGCCCGCGCCCCCGCCAGCACCCTTTGGAGCGCAAGGCGGCGGCCAATCGTGCCGGTGGAGCATACGAACATCCGCGAGACCGGGACCCCCGCGGCCTCGGCCGCGACCCGCCCGGTTTCCACGCAGTCGGCGTAGCCGGCCTCTCCGGTGGCGGCGTTGGCGCAGCCCACGTTCACCACGACGCCGCGGCACTTGCCGCCCTTTTCCAGCTTGCGGTCGTAAAGCACTGGTGCCGCTGGCATTCTGTTCGACGTGAACAGCCCGGCGCTCGCGCAGTCCGAGGCCGACAGCAGCATTGCCATGTCGGTGCGCCCGGCCTTGAGCCCGGCCTCGACGCCCGACGCGAGAAAACCACTTGGCGCGGTCGTGCCGCCGCCCTCTATCCATTCGAATGTCGTTTTCATGTCGCGGCGGATTCTAGCACTTTTCCCGTTGCGCGAAAACGGGGGCCGCGATACAATTCCCCCCGTCCGTGCAAAACCAGCCGGACAGCCGAAAAATGAGCAAGACAAGAGTCACGATCTGGAACGAGTTCATCCACGAAAAGCAGCAGGGCCCGGTTGCCGACGTCATCCGCACCCACTATCCCGACGGCATCCACAACGCCCTCAAGGCGGAGCTTTCCGCTCCCGATCTCGAGATAACGGCCGTTTCGCAGGACATGCCGGAGCAGGGCCTTCCGCAGGAGCTCCTCGAAAATACAGACACTCTGATGTGGTGGGGGCATGTCGGTCACTCGAAGGTGGAGGATTCCCTCGTGGACCGCATCCAGAAGCGCATTCTCGAGGGCATGGGCCTCGTCGTCCTGCACTCCGGGCACTACTCCAAGATATTCCGCCGCATGCTCGGCACCCACTGCTCGCTGCGGTGGCGCGAGGTCGGCGAGAAGGAGCGCCTCTGGAAGGTGGACATGGAGCACCCGATCGCCCAGGGCGTCCCGGACACGTTCGAGATCCCGCACACCGAAATGTACGGCGAGCCGTTTGGAATTCCGCCGGAGGCGCACGTCGTGTTCATGAGCTGGTACGAGGGCGGCAACGTCTTCCGCAGCGGCGTGACGTTCCAGCGCGGCGCCGGCAGGATTTTCTACTTCTCCCCGGGCCACGAGACGTTTCCAATCTACCACCAGCCTGAGGTCGTGAAGATTCTCGGCAACGCGGTGCGTTGGGCGGCCCAGTCCCTTCCTCCCGCCAAGACGAACTGCTGGGACCAGGATCCGCCCCCGGAGAAGGTCTTCAGCAGGAATCCGATGGACGAGATCGACACTTCGTCCCTGCACAAGAAGGCCTGACGGCTAGGCCGGGGGTTTCCGCGACATGCCGCCGCCCGATGTGCGCTGCCGCGCCTGCGGGCGCCCCGTGCGGCCGTTTGCGGAATGTCCCTGGTGCGGCGAACGCGCGCGGTGGCCGGACGCCTCCGCGCGCGTCTCCATTTTTCTGGCGGCGGCGCGGTCACGTGCGCTGAATCTCGCGGCGGCGGTGTTTGGCGCTGCGGTCGCGGCGGCGGCGTTGCGCCTTTCCCGCGTCGCGGTCGGAGCGGCTGCGTTCTCCGCCGCCGACGCCTGCGCGTGGTGCGACGCCGGCTGGAAGGCCTGGCGCTCCGTGTCCGCCAGGGCGGATTTTTCCGGAGCCGTCCACGCGACCGGCGCGTCGGCTCTGCCGTTGCTTCCGCCGTTCGCGGCGCTCGCCGCCGCCGTGCTGAACCCTCCGTCGCCGCCGCCGATTCCTCCGGCGGGCGGATTTTTCGCGCGATTCCTTTCGCAGTGGGGCGAAGCTCTCGCGTCGGTCGCGCTCTCCGCCGTCGCATGCGCGGCGATTGCGGCGGCGCGGGGTGCCCCGGGTTCCGACATTTCGGTCGCGACGGCCGCCATTGCGGCTGCGCTTGCGGCGTGCTTTGCCGGCGGCGGCCGCGCCGGGCCGTTCGTCTCTGCGGTCTCCGGGGCTCTCGCCGCGCTGTGCCATTGACGCGAGACGCTAGTGCGCGACGTCGCGGACGGCGCGGAAGTAGGCGCGGACCTGTTCGCGGAATTCGGCGGGAACGTCGTCAAGCGCGTCGGCGTCGAATTCCGCGCCCCCGCCATCGCCGCCCTGGCGTCTGAACCAATCCGCATTTGCTCCTGCGGCGGCATCCGCGTCCGCGGCGCCCGGGACTCCCGCGCCGGACGCGGCCGCGATCTGGCGGTCGCGTCCGGAGGACGGCGTCTCCGATGACGACTGTCCACCTTGCTGCCGTGAGTCTTCCTGAGCGTTCTCCCCAGATGACCTTGCATTCGGATTGGGGGCGCCTTGCTCGTTTTGCGGGGCGTTTTCGCCGTCGGCCGGGGATTCTGCCGCGTCCTCCGGCACTCCGGGGAAATCCGGGCGTTCTCCGCGAGCGGCCTTTTCCGCCGCCTTGGCCATTTGCCGTGCGGAGCGTGCGGCCTTGTTCGCCTCGCGTGCAGTTGCCGACTTCGGCTGTTTGGCCGAGTCGACGGTCGCCTCTTGCATTGCCTTGGCGGCGGCCTCCATGCGGCTGCGGTTTTCCCTGGCGGCCTGGCGAATTGCGTCTGCGACCGCCTTTGACTCGCGTTCCGCGATGCGCGCGGCCTCTTCCGCGCGTCCGGAAAATTCGTTGGCGAGGTTGCGTTGGCGCTCGGCCCAGTTGCGGCGGGTCGCTTCGGCGCCGCGCTCCGCGGACGCCGCTTCCGCAGCCAGCGCCGCTTCGCGGTCGGCAAGGGCGTCCAATTCGCGCGCCTTTCCGATGCGCCACGCTTCGTCTTCCGTCGCTTTCCTGATGGCCGGCAATTCCGAACGTGCTTTTTCAAGCGCGTCGGCGAGTGCGCGGGCGGCTTCTGTGGCGTTTTCCGGAGCCGCGGCCGCGGCTTCGGCTGCGGCTTCGGAGGCGGCGCGCAGTCCGGATGCCAGTTTTTCATCCAGTTTTTTGGGGAAATCCGGGAAGAGGTCCGCCGCGTCCGATTTGGCGGCATCCTGCGCCTCGTCTCCGGCGGACGCAAGTCTGTCCGCGCTTTCGCCCAGAAGTTCGCGATGCCTGTCGGCGTGGCCGGCTTCGGCTTCGTGCGCGGCGGCGCGGGCCTTGTCGGCCCCTTCTCGCAGGGCGCGGTCGATTTTCGAAATGCGGTCCAGGATGTCCTTCCTGGCGGCGTCGAATTGCTGCAGCGCGAGGCTTCTTGCGTCTGCCGCGAACTCAACGGCGAGCGGTGCGCTTGCGCCTTCGGAAGGCCGGGCGTCGCAGGCCACGAGTCGCCAGCGCGCCGACGCGGCGGTTGCGAGCGAGGGGTCGTCGAGGCGGATCAGGAGCGATCCCGCGCGCGAGGTGGAGTAAGGTTCGTCCTGTGCCGCCTGCGCGTCGGCTTGCGTTTCCCCGGGTTTGATTCCGCCGCCGTTTTCCTCTTCCATGAACATGGCGAACGGATCCTCTTCCGGATCGATCTCGGGGGCGAATTCAGGCGCCGTGGCCTGAACGGAGCCGAGCGTCTCCCAGGCGCCGCCGTTCAGGCTGCGCTGGAGTTCCGGCATCGTCGTGCCGTAGTCGTCGCTGGCCTCCCAGCGCAGCTCCAGCGCTCCCGTGTGCGGCAATTTCATCGAAAGCGTCACGGGCGAGACGATTTGCACTTCGGGAGGATTGTCCGGCACGGTTTGCAGAACGAGCGGAACTGGCGCGTTCGTGAAGCCGTTGGAGTCGCGAAGAATTGGAAAGAATTCGCCGTCCATTCCGGATTCGAGCGTGAACGCCCACGAAATTGCGGCGGAGGCGCCGCCGCCAGGCACGACCGCCTCGCTTTCCGGTCGCAGGTCGCCGCCGGGCAGGCGCAGCGTCGCGTCCAGCGGACGGTCCGGCACGAGCGACACGTGAATGCGAGATCCGGCCGTTGCCTCCACGGTCCGTTCGCCGGCGGGCAGGGCGCGCGCCTTGGCTCCGGTGTACTCCGGCGGCTCGATTTGAATCGCCAGGTCGCTGAACGACGGAGGGGGGACCGCGGTCACCGTGTAGTCGCGCGTGACGGCCCGACCGCATGATATCCTGTACTTGAACGACGCCCGCACGGATGGGAATTCATGGCGGAAGAAGCGCATTCCCGAGCCGTCGTCCCGCGCGGCGCCAGCCTGCGCCATGCGTTCCGGGGCGAACGATCCGCCCGACATTGAATCTTCGTCTCCGGATTCGTTTGCGGAAAGCGCGGTGGCTCGAAGCGTCGGCTGCCCCTGGAATCCGGACGCGATCGCCGCCTCCACGGAAAGCGGGGAGCCGCGAAGCACGACGGTGTCGCCAGGCGATACTGAAAGCGCTCCGGCCCAGGCGTTGTCGCCATGCGACGCCGGATTGGCCACCCGCGTGAAAAGACGCAGCGTGGTTCCGGGACGCGCCGCGAAAAGCAGCGCGAGCGTCCCGGCGGGAATCGCGGCAAATGCCGCGCGCCGCAGGATCGGCCGCGCGGAAAATTCTGCCTTCGGCGAAATGCGCGAGGCGTCCAGCGCGGCGGCGCGCGCGACTAGCGACAGCAGCTCTTCGGAACCTCCCTTGCCGGCATGTCGCGGTCCGAGCAGTCCAACGGCCGTGGAAAGCCTCTCTTCGAGTTCCGGATGGTTGCGCTCCAGAAGCGCCGCAAGAGTCGCCGGCGAAATCGGTTTTGAAAGTGGCCTCCAGAGCGTCGCATGGACCGTGGTCGCCACGACGCACGCCCCGGCCAGCCAAAGCGTCCATCGTGCAAGGGGCGAGTCGGGCGCGAACGCGGCGTCCGCCGCCATCATGGCAAGCACGACGGCGAAAGCTACTCCCGCCGATGTGGCGCCGCCGCGCAGCGCCACGAGCCGCCGCACCCGTCGCCGCGCGGCGTCGAGTGCCGCCGAAATCTCCGGCGGCAGGCTTCTCGGAAAAACCTGCGACGCCGCAGTTGCCGAGGCGCCGTCGTTTCGACTGGTGGTGGATTCGTCCTTCATGTCCTCAAGACCTATTGGCGGTAGCGCCGTCGGACGCGGCGGCGGGTTGCGCCGGCAGCAGCCGCAGCAGCATGTCGTCGCCGAAACGCCGGATTTCGGCGATGTCGAAGCGTGGCGCAGTCGGCAAGTCGAACGGAATGGGCCCGGTGGAGCGTGTCGCTCCGCCGCCCAGCAGTACCGGCGCCACGAACAGGTCGAGTTCGTCCACGAGCCCTTCGGCCAGGAACGCCGATGCCAGCGTGGGGCCACCCTCGCAAAGCACCTCCATCGCGTCGAGCGAGCGCAGCGCCTCAAGCACCGCCCTTGGTTGGCGCGGCGGCACTTCCAGGACCGTCGCCCCGGCGTCGCGCCATGCGGCCGCGCGGGAGCGCGGACAAAGCGTCGTGGTCAGCATCACCGTTTCGTCGGCGTGTCCGTCCGTGAATATCTGCGCGGACGGAGAAACTCGTCCGCGTGAATCGACCACGGCGCGCAGTCCGGGCAGTCCTGTAAAGTCCGGACGGATTCCGCGACGGCGCAGCGACGGATCGTCGGCCAGCACGGTGCCGGACCCGACAAGCACCACGTCCGCGCGCCGTCTCATGGCGGCGACTTCTTCGCGCGCGGCCGGGCCGGTTATCCATTTCGAGCGGCCGGCGTGGTCCGCGACGGCACCGTCGAGCGACTGGGCCAGCTTGAGCGCGAGGCGTGGCAGTCCGGTGCGGACGGAATGGAAAAACGGCTCGAGGATGGCTTTTGCCTCGTCGGCGAGGACCCCTTCGCTCGTCTCTATTCCGCGAGAGCGCAGGATTTCCACCGCGCGGCCTGCGTGGCGCGGATTTTCGTCGCGAACGGCGAACACGACGCGAGCCACGCCCGCCGCGCAGATGGCCTCGGTGCAGGGGCCGGTGCGGCCAGTGGTGGAGCAGGGTTCGAGCGTCACGTAGAGCGTGGCGCCGCGCGCCGCGCCCGGCGGCGCGGCGTCGAGGCACGCGCGTTCCGCGTGCGGCCCGCCGGCGCGGGCGTGGAATCCGCGCGAAACAAGCTCGCCGCGCGCCGAGACGAGAACCGCCCCCACGGGCGGGTTGGGCCTTGTGCCGCCTTCGCCAAGACGCGCCTGCGCGAGCGCTTCGGCCATCCAGCGTTCGTCGTCTTCGACGCGGGCCCGCGCCTTGTTGTCCGCATTTCTTTGCATTTGCGACGGAGAATACCACGCCGCCGCCGCTCCCGCAAGCGAGGCAGTCCGTTGGTTCCGTGTTTATCGTCCGCCGCTTGCAACCGCGCCCGCCCCCTGCTATCCTTTCCCCCGTCGCCGCGCATGGCGGCATCTGGTGGGGCGAGCCGTCCCGGCGAGCCGAAGCCTTCAAACCTTCAAACTTTCAAATCTTCAAACCTTCATCAGGATCGAATGATCACCTAACCACCAACAGAACCCCAAACCAAATCGCTGCAAAGCGGTCGCCAAGAGAAATGTGAGAAGTTTCAACGAGAGCGACACCTTGCAGAGACGGCGCGAAAGGATGAAGTCATGGCCACATCAAGCATTTTTGCAAACTTTGAGATAAAAGACCACAATGCTGCCAAGATTTTCGTTGACGCATTGTGTTCCGACAAGCACTGGCCACAGCCAAACCCGGACGTAAAAGGTTATTTTCTCACGAATCCAAAGGAGATACAGTCGTTTTTCGCCGGCAAGACGCTGAAGCAGGCTATGTCGAAATCTCGATGAACAGTTTTGCCGTCATATCGGCTACGGAACTTGAAGCAAGTGCCGGAGCAACTGCAGTTGCCGAGATCGTCCACGGTTTTTCTTGCGGACGGAATCGTGAGGTGGACAACTTCGTCCGGTCAAACGGGCTGGAATTTACTCGTCGCAAAATTTCCGTCACGCATTTTGTCTTCGAGCCCATCCGCCATCGTTGCGTTGGATATTTCACTTTGACTCACAAGCCGTTGTCCATGCCAGTTTCCAATTTGAGCCGGACGCAGTGCAGCCGCATTTCTCGTTTTGCAAGAACGGATGTGAATGGGATGGCATACTCTCTTTCGGCATTTCTAATTGCCCAAATCGGGAAAAACAGAAATGTCGAGCAGGGCCGACTCATAAGTGGAGCCAAATTGCTTGAATTGGCTAAAGATGCCATACGAGTCGCGCAGGAACGCATCGGCGGCCAAGTCGTGTTTCTGGAAATGGAACACGGGAACGCCAAACTTGCCAAGTTCTACTCCGACAACGGATTCGTTCCCTTTGGCACTCGTGACGATTTCGAGGAAGGCCAACCAGTCACCTACGACCAGCTGTTCCTGTTCCTGAAATAGTTTTCGTCCGCCGCTTGCAACTGTAAGCGGCGGATGCTATCCTTTCTCCCGTTGCCGCGCATGGCTCCATCCCTCCGGTAGGGGCCGCGCGCCGCGCGGCCCGCGACTTTTCAACCTTTCAACTTTTCAACCTTTCAACTTTTTAACGGGCGCAAGCCCAACCTTTCAACTTTTCAACCGGATACCCCCCAAAAAAACAATCGCTGCAAAGCGGTCGCCAAGAGAAATGTGAGAAATTTCAAGATGGACGACACCTTGCAGAGACGGCGCGAAAGGATGAAGTCATGGCCACATCAAGCATTTTCGCAAACATTGAATTGAAATCACATGAACGGGTTAGCGCATTTGTAGATGCTCTTTGCTCGAACAGGCATTGGCCGCAGCCGCGTTCAAAAGTCAAAGAGAAGCCACTAACGGACAACGAGTGGAAAGAACTTTTCGCTAGGAGTCCGTATGGAAAGAAAACGCCTGCGAAGTAAGCGACATGGCGTTTAGTGTCAAAAGTATTACCGATGTCATCGACACACAGGGAAACAATGTCGTTGATGACATGATTGGCTGTTTTTCATGTCGGTACAATTCCGAAATCGACGTGTACTTACGTACCCGCGCCATCGACTTCAGCCGGAAGAGCGTGACCGTTACACACCTTGTTTTTGACGATGATTCCGGTCTTTTCGTCGGTTACTTCGCATTGACGCACAAGCCTGTAGTTTTTCATGCAGCCGCTCTTTCCGGCGTTCAACGCAAGCGGGTGGAACGCTTTGCAAGACTCAACGCGGAAAACGGTGCTTATACAGTTTCAGCTTTCCTCATTGCACAAATTGGCAAAAATTACCTTGCCAGAAACGGCGAGCTCATTACTGGGGAGGAGTTGCTTGCGCTGGCGCGAAACAGGCTTTTGGCGGCCAAGGCGCAGATTGGCGGACAAGTCGTTTTTGTCGAGATGGAACACGGGAACGCCAAACTCGCAAAGTTCTACGCCGACAATGGCTTCGTTCCATTCGGCACCCGCGACGATTTCGAAAATGGCAAGTCAGTCACCTACGACCAGCTGTTCCTGTTCCTGAAATAGTTTTTGGGGTGTGACCAAACTTTGTCAGAACGCAAAGGACGCAATCGCGCGGGCCGAT
>CAMOSH010000053.1 GCA_946624575.1 uncultured Verrucomicrobiota bacterium | reverse complement strand
GCTCGCCAGCGTCGCCGGGCCTTGCATACACGCCGCTCCGCAGACGCGCAAAGCCATGTCCCCGCAAAAGGCCGTCGGTCTCTTCCGTCCTTGCGTTGTACGGATAGGCGAAACTCGTGGACGTAAGACCTGCGGAACGGCAAATTTCGATCTGCGGCAGGACTTCGTCGCGGAGCCAGACGTCGGCACCGCGTTCGCCGACATATACCGGAGCTCTGACATGAAGCCGTCCATGCAGCCCGATCGAATGCCCCGCTTCTGAAAGGCGTCTCATTCCGGCGACATGGCGCGGCGGCAGATCGCCTCTTGCAAAAAAGGTAGCCCGCGCGTTGTATTTCTCGAAGAGCGGCAAGACCGACTCCCAGTCGTCGAAATGGCTGTCGTCGAAGGTAAGGCAAAGGATGCCGCGAGCATTGGCCGACGCTGCAGCAAGCGCAACCGCCGCAAGAATTGTTCCGCGCCGTAATCTCATTTATCCTCCACAAATTCCAACTCTCCGCAGTCGTTGACAGCAGCTCCGAAATGCCAGGTGCCGGCGCTTCCGGGTGATGTCTTGACGAGGATGACGTTCTCGCCCTTCTGCAGTGTGACTTCGACAAACTCGTATTTCTGAGCCGGTCCCCGCATCGCGGGAACTATCGGCTTGCCGTTGAGCCATATCTTGCCGTAGTAGTCGTTGCAGTAACGCAGCATCGTCGGCATTCTGCGGGGGGCGCGAATCGTCGTGCGCAAATATGTCACCGCATTGCACCGCGACACGTCGCACGGCGTCGCGACTGCGACATTTACGACTCGCTCGCCCGGCCCGAGCGTCACGGTCTTCCAGCGAACCGTCTCGCCGCCCATGCCGATGTATTCGGCGTTTGCGTCGAAGGGCTCGGTTTCCGGCGGAAAAGCCTTTTCGTACGATTCCCTGTCCTTCTCGCCTCCGCCCTTGTCGAAGGGTCCGATCACCTGCCAGCGGGCGATCGGGCGCGGCGGCTGCTGCACGAAGTCCAGCCGGTAGACCGCAAGCCCCTTTTCCCCCGTGCCGACAAGCCGCACGTGGGTGCGGTGCCCGGGGTTGGGAACAGGCACGGAGAGGACGCGCGTTTCGGGGCGGGGAGGCTTTGGATTGACCGCAATTGGCAATTGAGACAATTGTCCACAAGTGTCAATTTGCAAATCCGAATTCGAATTGCCGTCCAAAGAAGATTTCTGAATATTTGAGATTTGCGGACAATCGGCAAACGAAGAGGCGTTGACAACGCCGATGAGTTTGCCATCGGCGTCCTCGACGCGGATGGCGCCGTATCCGCCGCCGAAAAGCGCGGACAGCTCAAGCTGACGGAATCCGCCCGGCTGTCCGTGGCGTAAGATGTCGAGCGCGACGCCTTGCGGAGCGCAGACGAAATCCTTCTTGCACTGCGGGAACTTCTCGCTGAAATTGGCCGTAAAGAGGCCGTTCGTCTCGCCGAACCACATTTCGGTGCGCTTGCCCTGGCGCAGGAAACCGACAAGCGGCAACCGGCCGACATTGCGCCGGACGCAGAAGTCGTCCGGCCAGCCGAATGCCTCGAACCACCAGCGGTGGTTAGTCTTGAAGTCGGCGAGAAGCGTGCGCAGGGAGTGGAAATCGCCCGCATCGTGCGCTTCGCGCATCGGCGAGAAGAGATCGGCGAACGTCCAGAGACGGTCTCGCTTGCCGAGTTGTCCCGCCGGGGCGAAATACGTTTCGCCAGCGTTTTGCGCGATTTCGACGGCGGTTTCAACGGGGGCGCGGTCTCCAGACCGCGCGGCATCCGTCACGGCGGACTGGAGTCCGCCGCCCCTTTGGGTTTCGCCAGCGTTTTGCGCGATTTCGACGGCGGTTTCAACGGGGGCGCGGTCTCCAGACCGCGCGGCGTCCGTCACGGCGGACTGGAGTCCGCCGCCCCTTTGGGTTTCGCCAAGTGCCGCGATGAAGGCGTAGTCGCGCTCGATCTGCGCCGCCTCTTCCGGCTCTACGGGAACATGAACGCCGGAAATAGCCGTAACGCCCTTCGCACGGAACACGCCCGGCATGAAGGGAGTGAGGAAGATGGAATTGTTCACAATTGGCAATTGAGACAATTGGTCACAATTGACAAATGGCAAATCCGAATTGGCATTGGTATTTGTGTCATTTGCATCATTTGTGTCATTTGTGAACAATTGAGATTTGTGAACATTTGTAAATTGTGAACATTCTCCCGTGGAACGTCCGCTCACGCAGTCTTCCAGTGCCGAGGGCTCGCGATCGAACGTCAGCATAACGCGGCGGCTGGCGTCGGTGCGGTTAACCGCCCAGAATAAAACGTCGTCGCCGTCCTTCGCCCACCATACCGCGACGGGAGAGAACGAATTGTTCACAATGGGCAATTGAGACAATTGTTCACAATTGTCAAATGACAAATCCAAATTGGCATTGGTGTTCAATGAAGACTTGTGAACATTTGAGATTTGTGAACATTCGATTGGCGCTTTGCGCCAATCGCTGCGATCCGGTATCGCCCTATACGCCCTCACAAATTCGCGCAGTGCGTCGTCAAGCGGCGGAAGACACCAGCTGCCGCCCGCCCAGATGTGATCAAGGCGGTTTTCTGCGAGCGCAAGCGCGGCGGGCTCAAGGTTGTAGGGGGCGCAGCGGTAGGAGCTGTTGCAGCAAAGACCCGTGGGAGGAGGCAGGGGTTCTGCCGCGTCCTCCGGCCGGTGGACCCAGAATTTCGCAAAGTGGATCGGGTCGAGGTGGTTGATTTCCACGCCGGGGCCGCGGACGCTCGTCTGGTCGCGGCTGAAGCCAAGGTCGCGGCGCTCCGCGAAGACGGCGGGGTCGAGTCCGCACGCGGCGTCGTAGTCGTCCGGGCTGCGGTCATTGTAGAGCCTGGCCCGCGGTGCGCCTTCGCGCAGCGCGGCGAGCATCTCCTCCTGAAGCGAAAGGCACACCTTCGTGCGCCAGGCGTTCCATTCCCTGCCGTATTCCCCAATGATGCGCTTCTTGCGCGCATCGAAGGCCGCCTCGTCGTTGCCGACTGGCGGAAGCCCGATCCCCGTCGCCTTGGAGAATTCGCCCACCGTGAAGTCGTCGAATCCCGTCGCTTCGCTGTAGAACCACGGAGAGAAGCTTGACGGCCACCCGCGCCAGAAGCGGTTGCGGATTCCGGCGAAGGATTCGTATCTGCCGTAGCGGCGGCCGAACTCGCGGCAGAACTCGATCTGCACCGCCCGCGCCGCCGGGTGCGCGGGGTTGGGCATGCCGAAATAAACGCAGTGGGCCGGCCGGTAGGGCTTGCCGTCGGCGGAGGCCACGAGGTAGAATCCGTTAGTAGCCCCGCCCATGCCGTAGCGTTCGCACCACGCGGACACGACGTGCGAGCCGATGCGCTGGATCATGAAATCGGCCACGAGCCGGACGCCGTGCTTCTGCGCGCGTTGGAGCATGAGTGCGAATTCGTCGCGGTCGAACGGATCCACCGGCTCCATTCCCGCGCGCTGGTGCGTGTAGCGGTCGTAGCCGGCGGGGATCAACTTCTGGGCAGGTCCCTGGAACGTCACCATGCTGTACGAGTACACTGGATACATGAGGGTCGTTCCACCGCGCCACGCCTCCAGTTCGAAGGTGCGCTCCCATGTTTCGAGGAAGTCTTCCCACGAATACGCGGGGCCCTTTACATTCGGCTTGCCGGTTCTCGCCCACGCCGCTTCGAGTGCCTTGTCGGAAAGGCGCGGCATCGTCCGCTCGTGCGGCCCGAGATCGATCTGCTCGCCCTTCCAGCCGAAGTTGCGCGATTCGTTCCAGCCACATGCCGGGGCTTCGAGCGCGGGGAATCCGTCTGGGTATTCGAGAAGCGAAAGCGATGCGACCGCGCCTCGGCGGTTCGGATGCGGAATGTGCGTGTTGACGGCGTTGTCGGTCGAGATCACCATCACGTCGATAGCGTCAGTGTTGGGCCATACAGGTATCTTCATCTCGCTCCACGGCCCTGCCGCAGGAGCGTCGCCGGAATCGATCCCCCAGGCGTTTGAAAGCCGCGTGCGGCGGTCGTAGGCCACAACATGCGTGAGGTGGCGCATGTCGTTCGGGACGCGCACGACGAGCGCGTGCGAGCGACCGGGATGCTCGACCTTGAGCGTGTAGGCGAACCAGTCGTGGAAGCGCTTGCGCTGCGCGCCCTTTTCACCGGGTTTTGCGGGCGACCACGAGCCGTCGGGGTTCTGGCGGCGGAACACATCCTTGTAGCCCTGCGGCCCCGACCGGCGGTAGGCGCCGTCGGGCGTGTCGATTATTTCGCTCTTTCCGCCTTCGCGGAAGAGATGCGGCCCGCCGGAACCCTCCTCCGCGCAATCGACGCGGTCGATGAGGATGGCGCCGCCATTGTCCACAATTGACAATTGAGACAATTGTGAACAATTGGCCAATGGCAAATCCGAATTGGCATTGGCATTTGTGCCATTTGTGGACAATTGAGATTTGTGAATATTTGAGATTTGTGAACAATCGTCCGCAGTGCGCAAATCCGTGACAACAAACGCCCACGGCCCTTCCACGACCTCGCCTGCGGCGTCCTTGACCACGAATTCAAACGCGCCCTCCTCCGGGCAGGGGTATTCGAAACGCACCGGCGTTTCGCCCACGGCAAGAGTCTGCGACCAGACGGCGGTGGACACATTCGCGGCGCCGCCATTGTCCACAATTGGCAATTGAGACAATTGTCCACGATTGGCAAATGGCAAATCCGAATTGGCATTTGTGCCATTTGTGATCAATGAAGATTTGTGAACATTTGAGATTTGTGAACAATCGCCCGCAGGGCGCACCTCCATCGTGAACGCTCTGCGTCTCTGCGCCTCTGCGTTGAAATCTCCCGCCGCGCAGGCGGCGACGACCAGCGGCTCGCCCATGACCCGCGCCATGCAGTCGGGGTCCGTCCCTTCCATCCAGAAACCAACCTCTGAATTTGCATTTGCGATTAGCGGACCATTTTGGCAATTGTCACTTGTGGACAATCTTTCGATCGTTGCCCTGATGCCCTTTTCGCCCATTGCCCTCGCCATGTCGTCGTGCCACTGGTAGGCGCCGACATTGAGATAGAGGTCAAGCGAATGCCTCCCAGTTTCCAGCCAGCGGAAGCGGCGCAGATGCCCGGCGGTGCGCTCCGTCTTGGCCTGCCAGTCCGAGCGGTCCAGCACGTAGCCAATCTGGACGCCGTCGAGCCACGCGCGGACGGCCGGCGCCGCCTTCCCGTCTTCGGAACCGATGTCGAAGACATAAAGCCCCGGCGCATCGACCTCGAACTCCCACGTGCGGTACGATGGCAGGATGTTCGCGCCGTCCGCGTAGCGGAATTCGCGGACGGCAACGGCGGAAAGAGCCGGGGTAAACGCGGGCGACAGGAAAACGGCCGCGACCGCGAGAAGGGCAGGCGGTCTCATTGTCCCGTTCCTCCAGCCGTCAGCGGAAGCAGATGACGGTGGCGCTGTCGTTCACCGGCTTGCGGATGCGGACGATTACGACGCCACTTCCGCCCTTGCCGCCGTTCATGCGGAACATCGCGCCGCCGCCACCGCCGCCGCCGAATCCGTCGGTCGCCGGCTGGCCGTGCTTGCTGTTGATGATTCCGCCGGCTCCAGCATTCGTCCCGCCGCATCCAGGATTCGCCGCGAGGCACGAGCCACCTCCGCCGCCAGAACCATAGACCTGATCGGCCCCCGAGATCGAATTCGCGACGCCTTCGCCGCCGTTTGGAGTTCCCCTGCCGACTTTGCCTGCTTCAGACGCACCGCCACCGCCACCGCCTCGGGCATTGGTGTAGCCGAAGGTGGTTTCACCATAACCGTTCCCGCCGGCATTGCCCTGACCGGACGTTCCGGACGCACCGGCGGCGGACGACGCCCACTGCGTGGAATCGCCGTTTTTCGGGCCGAATGTGCCGCCGCCTCCGCCGCTGCCGCCGACTGCGGCAGCATACAGGTTTGTGAGAACGTTGTCGGACGACTTGGAAAATCCACCGCCGTGTCCGCCCCCAACCGCCGTGAGGAGTGTGCCAAACGACGAGTCGCCGCCATTTCCGGGTTCTCCGGCGCTAGTCGCGTCTGTGTAGGTTCCACCCGCGCCGCCCGCGCCGACGGTAATCGCGTATGTTCCTGACTCAACAGCATAATTCTCCGCGAAGACGACGCCTCCGCCACCGCCTCCGCCACCGCCGAATCCGGCGCCGCCACCACCGCCGCCGCCCACGACAAGGATGTCGGCGAACGCGTTCGCGTCAATGGTGAATGTCTGTCCGGCATTCGCGTCGGTGTCACTGAAAACATAGACGTAGCAGTCTCCATCGACGATCCTCGTCGCGCCGGTTGCCGACGACTGCGCCTCCCCGACCTTGATGGTCTGGACGACGCGCACGATCACGACGCCGCTTCCGCCCTTGCCGCCGTTCATGCGGAACACCGCACCGCCGCCACCGCCGCCGCCGAATCCGTCTGTGGCGGGTTGGCCGTGCTTGATGTTGATGATTCCGCCGGCTCCAGCATTCGTCCCGCCGTTCGATGCGTTGGCGTTAAGACTCGATCCGCCACCGCCGCCGGAGCCGTAAACCTGCTCCGCGCCGCTAATCGAATTCGCGACGCCTTCGCCGCCGTTTGGAGTTCCCCTGCCGACTTTGCCTGCTTCAGACGCACCGCCACCGCCGCCGCCGCGGGCATTGGTGTAGGCGAAGGTGGTTCCACCATAACCGTTCCCGCCGGCATTGCCCTGACCGGACGTTCCGGACGCGCCGGCGGCGGACGACACCCACTGCGTGGAATCGCCGTTTTTCGGGCCGAATGAGCCACCACCGCCGCCGCTGCCGCCGGCTGCGGCGGCATACAGGTTGGTGAGAACGTTGTCGGACGACTTGGAAAATCCGCCGCCGTGTCCGCCGCCAACCGCCGTGAGAAGCGTTCCGAACGACGAGTCGCCTCCGTTTTCGGGCTCTCCGGCGCTCGTCGCGTCGAGGTAGGTTCCGCCCGCGCCGCCAGCGCCGACGCTGATCGCGTATGCCCCGGCCGGAACCGCGTGGTTCTCCGCGAAGACGACGCCTCCTCCGCCACCGCCTCCGCCGCCGAATCCGGCACCGCCGCCACCGCCTCCGCCGACAACGAGGATGTCGGCCGTCGTCGCGGAATCGAACGCGATCGATCCCGGTGCGGCCGTGTCGGAAAATTTGTAGACGCTTGTAATCGTCACCGTGTTGCCGTTCGTGACGGACGACGTCGTCACGTCGGCGCCGCTGCTGGACGCGACGCCGGCGGACGAGCGCGAAGCGCCGCACAGCGAAACGACCGCGCCCACGACCGCCAGCGATTTCCAAGAGCATGTTTTCATGGCTGAATCCAACTTTCCCTTTCGGTTGATTCCGTGGCGCATGAAACGGGGCCGCGACACGCGACCCGTCTGCGCCTTGCCGCAAGAATATGCCTTCACCAGCAACAACACAATGGTCTAAATCGCATCGTCCGGCACGGAAGGTGTTAGCAGTTGGACGACAACGCAGACGGCCGCTCAATGCCCTTTCTCCCTGTCGGCCTTTCAGCCGGACTGCGCCCAAACAGCGCGCGGCGGCGGCGGATTGCGCGCTCCGGAACGCACCGCCTCGGCCCAATCGACGAACGACAGCATCGTGGCGATCAGGTTGAAGCCGTGCCACTGAACGGCCAGCCCCTCGTTCGGCAGAAGAGTCCCTGCGCTCCAGCACAACACAGGTATTGCCGCCGCAGCGGCTTCGCCCCACGCCGCCCGCAACGCCGGCGCAAAATGTCGCAGAAGATCGTCGCGCCGCACGAGTATCGCATCGACGTCGCCGGCCCCCACAAGGCGCGTCTGCATGGCGAAAACACGCCGGACGGATTCCTCGGTCGCGGTTGCGAAAGGCCCCGAATAGCCGAACTGCGGAATCGAGACGCCCGCTCTGGCCGCCGCCGCGCGAACCGAGGCTTCAGGGTCCGGATGTCTGAAGTCGATCGCATCTACCACCATCACGCGGCGAAGCCCTCTCTTCGCGCAATCGGCGAACACCTCGGCCCAGGTCTCCGCACGGCTCACGCGGAGCTCGTGCACAAGCGGCGAGACCCTGGTGCCGCGGTAGATGGTGTCCACAGCCATCGGGACGCCCGGCACGGACGCCAGAAACGCGTCGCCGGGCTGCCAGCCCATGGTCTCGGTGTGGGCGAAGCGCATGAAGGCGCCGGCGTAGCGCTGCATCGCCAGATCGACGGCGATCGAAACGGAGTTCTCGGTGGTGCGCCAGACGACATCCCACTTCAAGCCGCGTCGGCGTCGCTCCGTCTCGCGGGCGGCCTTTACGAAGTTTTCGCAGATTCCGCTGGAGCCGTCGCCGTTCGGAGACTCCAGCACGAGGAGGAAACGTCCGTCGAACGGAAGACGCGCCGCCACGCGGGTTCCGCTCCTGCGCTTCGACTCCACGAATCCCCCGGCGGCCAGATCGGCGAAAGCGCGGTTCACGACAGGCGCGGTCGCGTGGAAACGCCCGGAAAACCACGCCCGCCCGGGCAGCGGCGCGCCGGGTAGGAGCCGCCCGCGCCCGATGGCGTCCCGCACCGCGCACGCGATCCTGAGCCGCGCCGAGCGCGCCGCGAGCTTCGGGGCGCGGTTCGCGGCAAGCAGCTGCGGCGGGATCTCGACGTCGCGCAGCTCCGGGAAGTCGCCGACGGACGCCGCGGCGGCGCGGCGGCGCACGCTTCCGGCAAGCGCGGCGACTCCGCCGCAGCGGAAAATCCGCAGCCACTTGCGAACGGTTTCACGCGAAGAGCAGTTGTCACGCGCGATCTCCGCTATCGAGTCCCCGCGGAGCGCCGCGACGACTATCATGGCGTGAAGGCCGACGTTTCCGCCGCGCCTGGCCAGCTTTTCCAGCACCGCGCGGTCGTCGCCGCCGATTTCGATTGGAGAAGCGGGATGCACCGTCCGCTCCTGTTCCTACAGCCCGACGATGTGGATCGTCTTGCCCCCGAAGGTCTCGTCCCGGTTGAAGATCTTTTCGTCCCAGGGCTTGTCGGCGTCGTCGTCGAAGACCGGCATCCTGCTGCGATTGTTCACAATTGGCAATTGAGACAATTGTTCACAAATGGAAAGTGACAAATTCATCTTCCCTCCCGTTCGTTAAGATTTCGCCGAGCCGTTGTCACACTCGCATAGAAAATCTTTATCAGTTCTTCGGTTTCCTGCAACAAATGCGATACGAGATTTTGATCGGCATAATTGCGCATGGCGATGATACGAAGCCACATTCTGGTCTCGATGAGTTCCTTGAGCGCGATATTTGTCTTGTGGGCGAAATCTTTGCGCGATTCCGGAACGCATGCCTCAGCGTAATTGGCGGCAACCGACGTAGCTGCTCGAAACAATTGGTCCTGAAGATGCGCTTTCCCGATTTTCGAAACCATGGATTCGCAAACGTCAATGGCAGTCGCTGCAAAAGCGGCTACTCGGAATTCGATGTCGGCAGACGTTGGCATGGCAAATTTCGATTTGTCATTTGTGGGCAATTGTTTCAATTGGAAATTGTGAACATTCTCGGTCCACTTCGTCTTTCCCAAGAGGCTGCATAGATCGGATTGGCAAAAATCCATTTTGTGTCGTCGAAGCAAAACAATCCAAGTGCCTTGAATACTTTAAAGGCCAGAACATCGGCTTCAGCCTTCAGTTCTTTTCCGCTGATGGCATCGCGGAAGAAAGGCTCAATCCGTGGATGCTTCATCATGTCAAAGAGATAATAGAGATGGATTGGATCTTTGCGGATGATCGTCTCCTTGGCGGTGACGATGTCGTCCGCCGTGATCGCCGCCGAGTAGTCGGAGTTGTGGATTTTCACGACGCACTCGCGGGCGAGCGCGTTGACAAGCCACGGCTGGCCGCGCGTGAACGTCCAGACCTTTTCGAGCGCCTCCGGCTCGAAGACTTGCCCCGTCGCCCCGGTATGCTGCGCGTAGAGGGCGGCGACTTCCGCTTCGGTGAAGTTGCGCAGCATCAAGTCCTTGGTGATGATGTTGAATGGGCTGATCTGGCCGAGCGATTCGCCGTCGGGGCGGATTTGCGCCTTGTAGTCCCGCACGTCGAGCATGCCGACAAGCGCGATGGAAGCGGGGAACGGAACGGAATCGCGGTTCACGTAGCCGTCGCGGAGCTGGCGCAGGAAGGAGATCAGAACATTTCCGGCGAGGCAGTCGGCCTCGTCGAAGAACACCACGACCGGACGACCTGCCTCCCGGCAGATCGTCCGCAGCGCCGTTCTAACTGCGAGACCGACGCCGCCGTTGGACGGCGGCTCGCCCTCGTGGGCGCAAAGCGGAGCCGGAAACGCGGGATCGGAATGCGCATTGTCGAGAATCAGGTCGCGGATGGCCGCGTTGGAGACGGCCGGATCCGTGGCGTTCTGGAGCGTTTCCAGCGTGCAGTAGAGGGCGTAGCGATCGCCCTTGGCGTTGATTTCGCGGGCGAGCGCCTTGACTGCCGTCGTCTTGCCGGTCTGGCGCGGCGCGTGGATGACGAAATACATCTCCTGATCGACGAGGCGCCGGATCTGCGGCATCCTGTCGAGCGCTGGCAGCATGTAATGCTTTGCGGGGACGCACGGCCCCGCCACGTTGAAGTATTTTTCCATGTCGCGTTCCCTGTCGTTTGCGGCACAGATTCTAGCAAAGCGGGAACGGGAATGCAAATCCGCGTCTGCCCCGGGGTGTGGATTGACTTGGAATGCGTCTGGCGGTATCCTCCGCCCATCCGCGCGCGGCACGGCGTCGCGCGAGGGGCACAGACCATGGAAAAAGCAAAAAGCGAAAATGCACCGGGGCGCGCCCCGGAAGGCGCTGATGCCGGTCGCGTGTCGCCACGCACCGGCGCCCGCGTCGTAGTCGAGGGCTTGGAACGGCTTGGAGTCAGCACGGTGTTCGCCTATCCCGGCGGCGCCATTCTGGACGTGTTCGACGAACTCGCTAAGTCAGACAAGCTCCATCTCATCCTCCCGCGCCACGAGCAGGGCGGGTCGCACATGGCCGACGGATACGCGAGGGCCACGGGCAAACCCGGCGTCTGCATCGTCACGAGCGGACCTGGCGCGACCAACATCGTCACGGGACTGGCGACCGCCAACATGGACGGAATTCCGATGGTGGCCATCACGGGGCAGGTTTCAACGAAGGCGGTAGGCAACGACGCGTTTCAGGAAGCCGACACGTGCGGCATCACGCGCCCCGTGACGAAGCACAACTACTTCGTGCGCGACGTGAACGACCTTCCGCGCATCATGGTCGAGGCGTTCCACCTGGCCACCACGGGCAAGCCGGGGCCGGTGCTGGTGGATTTGCCGAAGGACGTGCAGCTTGCCAAAACGGCAGTTCCGTTCCCGGAAAGTTTCGACCGTCCTGGCTACAAGCCCTCCGTCGAGGGACACCCGCGCATGATCGCGCGCATGGCGCAGCTCCTCAACACCGCGAACAGGCCTCTGCTGTATGTCGGCGGCGGCGTCGTATCGGCGAACGCGACCGACGAACTCGCGCAGCTCGCGCACAAGGCGGACATCCCCGTCGCGACCACGCTCATGGGACTCGGCGCTTTTCCCGAAAGCGATCCGCTCTCCCTTCGAATGGTCGGCATGCACGGTCTTATCGCCGCGAACAAGGCGCTCGATTCGTGCGACGTGCTGCTCGCCATCGGAGTCCGCTTCGACGACCGCGTGACCGGCAAAGTCAGCGAATTCGCCCCGCGTGCGCGCATCGTGCACGTCGACGTGGATCCCTCTTCCATCGGCAAGAGCGTCCGCTGCGACCTGCCGGTCGTAGGGGACGTGCGCAACGTCCTCGCCGCGCTGCTGCCGCTCGTCAACGAAACACGCCACGACGCCTGGCGCGCCGAATGCGACACCTGGAAGACAGAGGATCCGTTCTCCTACGATCCGTCGCCAAGCGGCGCAATCATGCCGCAGGCCGTGCTCCAGGCCGTCGACAAAGTCGCCGGCCCGGGCGCGATCGTCTCGACGGACGTCGGCCAGAACCAGATGTGGAGCTGCCAGTACTTCACGCACGAACGTCCACGCAGCTTCCTTTCCTCCGGCGGTCTGGGCACAATGGGATTCGGATTGCCCGCGGCGATCGGAGCTCAGCTGGGGCGCCCCGGCGAGACCGTGGTCTGCGTGACAGGCGACGGCGGCTTCCAGATGAACGCGCAGGAACTCGTCGTCGCCGTGGAGCACCGCCTCCCCGTGAAGGTGATCGTCCTGAACAACACCTATCTCGGCAATGTCCGCCAATGGCAGGACATGATGTACCACGGCGTTCATTCGATGACGCATCTGGCGCAGGCCGGACGCATGAAGCAGGAAAAGATCGAACCGGATCCGAAGCTCCCGCCATACCTCCCCGACTTCGTGAAGCTTGCCGAGGCGCATGGCGCCAAGGCGCGCCGCGTGGAAAAGCCCGAGGACGTGGAAGGCGCGTTGCGCGAGGCATTCGCCGACAATCGCCCGTGGGTCCTGGAGTTCATCGTCGAACCCGAGGCCGACATCACGCCGATGATTCCGCCAGGTCACACGATCAAGGACCTGATCCGCAAATTCAAGTAGCACGATGTCCCGCCAGCCCACGCAGACCACACGCAAGGAAAACGGCCGCCTCTCGTCGGAGGCCGCGGCGCGGGCGCGGGGCCTTGCGGCGGCGGGGCTCGGCGCGCCGCTCCTGCTGTGCGCCGCCGCCCTGCCATGTCGGGCCGCGCTGCCGGACGCCTCCAACCTCGCCGCAGGCGCCGGACAGCGCGTCACGGACCTGAAGCTTCCGCTGCATCGCCACGAGAACGGGCGCGTCAAGGAGCTGTTTCTGGCGCGCGAGGCCTCGATTGACGCCGCCGGACGCTTCATCGTCGATGGCGGCATGACCTTGCTGACGCTGGACTCGTCCGGCGCGACTTCCGGCGTGGCGCGCGCGGTCTCGGGCTGGTACGACGGCGGCAAGGGGCTGGCGGAATGCAGGGGGCCGGTCCAATTCGACCTGCCACCGCGCGGCGTCACGCTCGCCGGGACGAACATGACCTGGAACGGCGAGGTCTCCGTCGCACGCATAGAGAGCAACGCGGTCGTTTCACTGAAACGCGGGGGAGACGGCGCCTCGGCGCGCGGAATCCTCCCGGAGTCGCTTGGCGGCGGCGCAAAAACCGGCAAGGGCGCGCCGACGCGTCGCATCCGAGAAGGTGCCGCCCCGAACGCACCCACCACGATCGAGTCCGACACCCTGGAATTCGACTACGCCAACATGGTCGCGGTCTTCAACGGCCACGCGCTCGTGACGGACCCGGAATTCACTCTCCGCGCCGACCGCATGGTCGTAATCTTCGAGGGATCCAACGACGTGCGCCGCATCGACTGCATCGGCCGCGTTGAGGCCGAGGGCGCGGACGACGTAAGGATTCGCTGCGGCATGGCCACGTACACCCGCGAGAACGGGCAGGTCCTGCTTTCAAAGGATCCGGTCGTCACGCAGAATGGACGAACCGTGCGCGGAGAAACGCTTTCGCTCTGGCTCGGCGACGACCGCGTAGTGGCGCGCCCTTCTGCCCGCATCGACTTGCCCGCCGGATCACTGCCGCGCGGGAAAATTCCATCCGGCGCGTCCGGAAGGAAGTCCAGGCACAGCGGCGGATTCGGCGGCGCACCCGTGGCAATCACCGCCGCTTCCATGGAGTTTTTCTACAAGCTCGGCACAGGACTTCTGGAAGGGAATGTCACGGTCTCGGATCCGGAGTTCAGCCTGCGCGCCGACAAGGCGCTGGTCTTCCTCGACGAAAACCGGAAACTGCGCCGCATCGACT
Organism: uncultured Verrucomicrobiota bacterium; assembly: GCA_946624575.1. Classification (GTDB taxonomy): domain Bacteria; phylum Verrucomicrobiota; class Kiritimatiellia; order RFP12; family UBA3636; genus UBA3636. Next base: position 7,391 of record CAMOSH010000053.1, on the reverse strand, counting down.
GCGACGGCGACGTCCGCGCCAAGGGCCGCGACATGTCCGCTTCAGGCGGCCACGCCACCTACTCCGCGGCCGACGAGCTGCTTTCGCTGACGCTTGATCCCGTGGCGACGCAGGCCGGGAATTCCATCCGCGGCGACGAACTGACGCTGCATCTTGCGGACGAAACGGCCGAGGCGAAGGGCCATGCGCTCGCCACCGCGCACCCGGACTCCTTCCGCGGCCGCCGGCCACGCCCCGCCGGCACCCCTGCCTCCACGCTTTCGGCGGAAACGATTCGCTACAACCGCCGCACGCGCAAAATCGAGGCGCGCGGCGGCGTGACAGCCGTCGATCCGGAAGCCACGCTCAAATCGCGGAAGGCCGACGCGTTCCTGTCCGAAGCCAACGAACTGCAAAGAATCGAGGCCGAAGGCGCGGTGGACATTCAGGTCGCGGATCCCGAACCTGAAAAAGGCGCGGGCGACATATTCGCGACGTCGGAGCGCGCGGTGTACGACCGAGCCTCATCGACCGCGACTCTCATAGGCGGACCCCTGGTCCGGCGCGGCGTCCAGGCCGTGCGCGGCGAACCGCTTTTCATCGATTTCGAAAAGATGTCCGTTTCCGCCAAGGGCTTCGCCGGCACCGGGGAGCTGCCGAAAAAAACATCCGTGACGCCGCATTGAACCAATCTCCATGAGCGACTTCATCCAGGATTCCGAAACCGACGGACCATCCGCCGCGCCACCGCAGGAAGTTCACGAACACACCCTTCAGGCGAGCGGCCTCAAGAAGAGCTACAAGGGCCGCGCTGTCGTCCGCGGAGTGGACATACACGTGGACAAGGGCGAAGTCGTCGGACTGCTCGGTCCCAACGGGGCAGGCAAGACAACGAGCTTCTACATGATCCTCGGACTCGTCCGCCCGGACGACGGTTCAATTCACTTCAAGGGCGTGGACGTCACGCGCCACGCCGTCTATCGCCGCGCGCGCGCTGGTCTCGGATATCTGGCGCAGGAGCCTTCGATTTTCCGCAAGCTCACAGTGCAGCAGAACATCTGGGCGATTCTCGAAACAGTGAAGATGCCGAAAAAGGCCCGCAAGGAGCGGCTGGAAGAGCTTCTGGAGCGCTTCGACCTGGCCAAGGTGCGCAAGCAATGGGCCTACACGCTGTCTGGCGGCGAACGCCGCAAACTCGAAATCGCGCGCGCCCTGGTCCAGAATCCTTCCATTCTGATGCTCGACGAACCGTTTGCGGGAGTCGATCCCGTCGCCGTCGAGGGAATCCGCGCCATCGTCCGCGACCTCAAGGCCGACGGCATCGGCGTGCTGATCACCGACCACAACGTCCGCGAAACCCTCTCCATAGTCGATCGCGCATACATCCTCATCGACGGAGTCGTGATCAAGGAAGGCACCGTGGACGAAATAGTCAACGACCCCATGGTCCGCAGCCGCTACCTGACGGAAGACTTCAGGATGTAGCGCAGCACGCGCATTTCGACGGAGCGCCGCCGCGACGCGGCGCATCTCCGCGAGCGGGTGACGCGCAATTCCGCAATCATGCAAAACATGGCATTTCTTCTCTTCGCGCTTTGTGCGTACCTGGCCGGTTCAATTCCGTTCGGCTACCTGGCCGGGAAGATTCGCGGCGTCGACATCCGGACGCTCGGAAGCGGCAACATCGGGGCGACAAACGTCTTCCGGTCGCTGGGTCCCAAACCCGGCGTTTCCGTGTTCGCGCTGGACGCCGCAAAGGGCGCATTCGCGGTTGCGGCGCTGCCCGCCATCTGCCGGATAGCCTTTGGCGGCGCATCGCCTTGGCTTCCGGTCGCTTGCGCCGTGGCCGTGATGCTCGGACATTCCTTCCCGGTGTTCCTCGGCTTCCGAGGCGGAAAGGGCGTCGCCACGGGACTGGGAATTGCCATTGGACTGGCGCCATGGTCCGCGCTGGCAGGACTTGGCGTCTGGATCGCGCTTTTCCTCGCGACGCGCTACGTTTCAGTGGCGTCGATCGGTGCCGCGTTGACTGTCGGATGCGGCGTGTGGTTCCTGGATACGCCCGCAGGCACGAAATCCGCCGGCGCGGCCGGATTGGCGGCGCCTGTGGCGATTTCCGTCATGGCGGCGCTTGTGGTCCTGAAGCACCGGTCAAATGTCGCCCGTCTCGTTCGTGGAACCGAAAACCGGTTCTGCTTCACGAAACGGCAGCTCGCGAAGCGCGACGCGCTTCGCGAAGGCGCAGGACGCTGAAAAGCGCCACTCCGGCAAAAACGACCACAAAGCCCAGCGCCGCGTCGGCGACGCTCAGGTCGAGCAGTCCTTCGCCGGCGAGCAATGACTGGACGCAATCGACGCTCCACATCAGCGAGGCGCCAAGAAACGCCAGCGCGGTCGCGCTCGCGGCCCCGGCTGGGTGCCCTGCGCGCTTGGCGCGGAAAGAAATCCACACGAACACCGCAGTCGCGGCGATTGACATCAATTCGCACATGTCAACTGGAAAGTGGAGTCTTACCTAGCCGCCTTCGCGCCGCGCGTCGCGCATGCGACCGACACGACCACCATGCAGGCCCAGACAGCGGTGACAAGTCCGGCCATCGCCACGCCGGTCGTCGCGATTTCCCGTAGCATCCCCGCAGTGTCGCCCTCGGCCACAGCCGTCAGAAACGGATACTTCCAGGTGATTTCGCCATGCCAGACATGCTCGATCGCAAGCAGGAAGCTGCCGCCAAACAGCATGTTGCGGAGCCAGCCAAGCCGAGCCACAAAGGGATTGCCGGAGGAACCGGAGGACTTGCCGAATGATTTGACGGCGGAAACCGCAAGCGCTTCCGCCAAAGGAGCGGTGAAACAGGCCATTACGAATCGGATCTCCAAACGGTCCCGGACTTTCGGAACCAACGTGAAATGCATGACTCCGGCACCACGCGCGGAGCGCCGCCAATCCTGTCACACCCCCCGGCAAAAAGTCAAGTCTCCGCGCCACCCCGGGCGAAGTATGCGCAGTCGGCTCAGCACGACGGCCGAAGCCTGCGCCACGAGGCGGAATTCACGGTCTTTCCCTGTCCGAGGAACTTGAGTTCAAAGTCGGTCTTTTCCGCTTCGGGACGGACCATGGGGTCGATGCGCTCGAACCGGGCGTCGTCGGCCATCGTCGCGAGCATCTGCGCGAAGTAATCGGCGTTGTCCGTGGAGGCGTTGAGCGTTCCGCCGGGCACCAGGACTCGCCACAGCAGATCGACGTTCCCCTTGCGGAAGATTCGGTTGTGCGCATGGCGATCCTTTGGCCACGGATCCGGGAAGAGGACGTAGACGGCGGAAACCGCTTCCGGCGGGATGCAGTATTCCAGAGCGTAACGCGCCTCGCCAGCAAGCCAGCCGACGTTGCGGAGCCCTTCGCGACGCGACGCGACGTCACATCGCGCGACACGCGCCTCGTCCTGCTCCAGCGCCAGCAGCCTAATGTCGGGATTCGCCGCCGCGTGGGCCCGAGCGAACCGTCCGTAGCCGGATCCCACGTCGAGTTCGACGGCCGCTCCCGCCGCGCGCGCATCGGCGAAGAACGCCAGCACCGGGCAACCGCCGCCTGGACAGCGCGGAAGTGGCGGCTCGTGCCCCCCAAGCCGCTCTTTCATCGCGCCGTCGGGGCGCATGATCGGGCAATTGCCGGGATCGAGCGCAAGTGAAGGAGGAAGCGATGGATCGCGCTGGAGCTGCAGCGCGCGGTTCACATGTCTGTCGCGTGGCATTGGCTGATCGTCAGTCGCTTGAAAAATGGTCGAAACCGGAATCAGGCAGCGGGGCGCCGTCAAGAAACACTCCCCCCCCCTCCCCCACTTCGCCGATGCGCGAAAGCGGAGTCCCGGGAAAACTCGCCGAGAAATCGCGCTCCATCGCGGCGGCGAGTCCGGACGGAACGGTGAAAAGCAATTCGAAATCCTCGCCATCGCGCAGCGCGCTCCGGACTGGATCCGCCTTCGCGCGCGCGGCCGCCGACGCGGGCAGAAGTTCAGAACGCACCGAAAAACGGGCGCGGGACGCGTCCGCGAGACGATGGAGTTCGGACGCGGCGCCGTCTGACACGTCGATGCAGCAGCGGACGCCACGGCGGCGAAGCCAGCGACCTTCGTCGAGTTTTGGATCGAAATCCAGGTGCCGCCCGCTTTCGTACGAACCGCCGAGTTCGCCAGTGACGAAGACGGCGTCGCCCGGGCGGGCGCCGGATCTGGTCATGGCCGAGCCGCGAGGAACCGCGCCCGCCGCGAACACGTGAAGCTCCAGCGCGTCGGACATCGACGTGTCCCCGCCCACGACGGCGACATTCCAGCGCCTAGCCAGCTCGTCGATGCCGCCGTACAGCGCCTCGGCGGCGGCGACGGGAAAAGATTGCGGCGCGGAGAAATCCACAAGCGCCCAGCGCGGCTCCGCTCCCATGGAGGCGAAATCGGAAAGGACTCGCGCCAGGGCCTTGCGCCCTACGCGGCGCGGATCTTCGCCGGCCGCGAAGTGGCGCCCCTCCCGCACGGGATCGGACTTGAGGACAAGCTCCTCCCCCGCCCCCGGCGGCCCCACGACGGCGCAGTCGTCGCCGGCGCCAAGCACGACGTCGCCGCGACTGGCCAGGCGCGGCCGCAGCCGCGCGATCAGCCCACGCTCGCCTAGCCCCCCCAGCGTCCGAACGCCCACGTCTCGCCTCCGTTCCGCCACTATCGCGAAATCTTCACAAGGACGCGCGAAGTCCCGAGACTGCGGGCGCCGAAAACGCGAAAGAGCTTCGAGACCGCAAGTGTCGAGAAATAGACGGTCTTTTCTACTTTAATCTCAAGAGCACGGCACAAATCGAGAAAGTCCTTGACCGTGCAAAGGTGGATGTTCGGCGTGTCGTACCACTGCCAAGGCAGACGCTCCGTCACGGGCATCCGGCCGCGAAAGGCGAGCTCGACCGGAATCTTCCACATTCCGAAATTCGGGAACGAGACGAGTCCCGTCGGCGCGATGCGCAGAAGATGGGCAAGAACCCGGTCAGGCCGCCGCATCACCTGAAGCGATTCGGAGAGAATCACGCAGTCGAAGGAATCGTCTGGCACAAGCGAAAGCCCCTCGTCCACGTCGGCCAGGCAGAAATTGTGCCCCGCCGACAGCGTCTTCACGGCTCCGTCCACGTCGAGGTCGATTCCGGTGCAGTCGGCCAGCGGACGCCGCGCGACCAGGAAGTTCAGAAGCGTCCCGTCCCCGCACGCGATGTCAAGAACGGTCCGGGCGTCCTGCGGAATCAGCTTTTCGAGCGCGTCGTAGTCGCGGCGATGATCGGAGTCGATGCCAGGTTCGGGGCGCACCGGATCGCGTTGCAGGAAGCCGCCCATGACGCGCGAAAGTTCGTCAATGTGGATCAGGAACGAATCGTGTCCCGCCGGGGCGTCAAGAACGAGCGTCGAGACGTCCTTGCCGGCGGACAGCAGAGCGCGGGAAAGTTCCAGCGTCTGGCGCGGCAGGAAAAGCCAGTCGCCGTTGAGCGCGACGGTCAGCATCCTGGCGTGCACGGGCGCGAAGGCCTCAGCGAGCGATTCGCGGTCCTCCGTGAGGTCGAAGTCGTCCATCGCGGTGCTGATGCGCAGGTAGGAATTCGCGTCAAAGCGACCGAGGAACTTCCTCCCCTGGTGCCGCAGATAGCTCTCCACCTCGAACACGCTCTGAATCGGGCCGGGATGCTTGCCGTCCTCAGGTACCGGCGGCGGAAGATCACGGCGTCGCCGGCCGAACTTCTTCTTCATGACTTCGCCGGACAGATACGTGATGTGCGCCAGTTCGCGCGCCTGCGACAGCCCAGAATCCGGTCGCCGCCCGCAATAGTAGTCGCCGCCACGGAAATCGGGATCCTGCTCGATGGCGTTGCGTCCCACGACGTCGAATGCGAGCGCCTGCGTCGTGAGCGACGCTCCGGAGGCAATCACGGCGACCTTCGCGGCGAAACCCGGATAACGCACGGCGAACTCGAGCGCCTGCATCCCGCCGAAGGATCCGCCGACGACCGCGTACACGCGTTCGAAACCGAGTTTCCGCAGCAGAGCTCGATGTACGTCCACTATGTCCGAAACCGTGATTTCCGGGAAGCGCGATCCGTATGGCGTCCCGGTTTCGGGATCGACTGACGACGGTCCCGTAGTTCCCATACAGCCGCCGAGAACGTTGGCACAGACCACGAAGAAGCGGTTGGTGTCGATGCCGCCGCCGGGACGCACCATCCCGGCCCACCAGCCGGTGTCGCGCTCTTCGCCCTCGTGCCTTCCGGCCACATGGGCGTCGCCGGTCAGCGCGTGACAGACGAAAACGACGTTGTCACGGGCCGGCGAAAGCGTCCCGCACGTTTCGTACGCCACGTCGATGCGCGAAAGGCGACCGCCGCGTTCGAGGCGCCAGCCGCCTTCCGGCGAATCAAGGGTTACGGTTCTGGTTTCAGTGATCTGGAAATCAGGCATAGATGGATCTCGATTGTTTTCAGTCTTCGCGGCCGCGCCGCAGGAGCAGAACGGGCACCACGGCTCGCAACCGCGCAAGAAGCGCCGCTTCGGTGCGCTTGCCGGGATCGACCGCGTTCCACTCGAAAAGCAGTTCGTGGCAAATTCCCTCGCACGCGCGTGCCAGATCGGCCGCGGGCAGTTCGCGGTACTTGCCGGTGCGTCGCCCGGTCTCGAAAAACTCCTCGACGGCGGCGCGGTATTCACGGAAAAGCTTCAGGAAATCCTCCGGTGGTTCGCGGCGCCCGATCGAGCGCTGGTAGTCGATGCCGGCGCGCACGAATGCGCCGTGGCGCGCATGATGGTTGGCCCACACGGCTAGCAACGCGTCGAGTCCGCGCTCTGGATCATCGGCCAACGGAAGCACCACTTCCCTGAAGCGCGACACGCGCTCGTTGGAAATCCGCATCATCACTGCCCTGCCGATTTCGCGCTTGCCGGGAAAGAAATTGTAGATGGAACCCACTGAGAACTCTGCGCGAGAGGCGATTTCCGCGATTGTCGCGCCCGGATAGCCGCGTTCAGCAAACACGGCTTCCGCAGCTTCCAAAATGATTTCGCGGTGCGCCTCGCGCTCGCGCTCGCGCCTTGTGGGGCGATCCGCGGGTTCGCGTTCTCCAGTTGTGCTAGTCTTGTCTTCCATCTGTTTTCTTCCCGACGCCCGTGCCGCTGCCGGAATTGTCGTTCCCGTTGGTGAACGGGCGTTCAATTATCGTCTCCACTCCCGCTTTCGTCAATCCCCCGCAAAACACGCCCATGGCCGAAGCAACGAAGCCGCCGCTCCTCCCTGTCGGGCGGAGCGGCGGCTTCGTTGCTTCGGATCCAACTAGCGGTAGACTGGACCGAGGTGGGCGCAGGCGCGGAAGTCGTCCCCGCCGAAGCGGTCCCACATCGTCG
>CAMOSH010000052.1 GCA_946624575.1 uncultured Verrucomicrobiota bacterium | reverse complement strand
TCATGTAGTTCGATGACGCAACACTAGGCGGCGGAGAGCGGCTTCGACGCATGGGGCGGCGCGATATCGGAGCTGGTAGACTGCATTGGGCGTCAGCCCGTACTCGGCGGCAACTTTTGCGATGGACTCCCCGCGCTCGGTGCGGATGAAAACGGCCTTGGACTTGTCGGACCAGCGGCCTTTCGCGAAAACGTAGTCCACGACAAGTCGCCAGAGCTGCTCGGCCTCGGAGCGGAAAATCTCGTCGTCGAATTCGTTTTCGGTCAACGGCGCGGCGTTTGCTGCGTCTGTCACGACTTTTGTGTCGAACTCAAGCCGCTTGAGTCTGTCTGACGAATCGCGAATCGCTATCTTGCGCACGACGCCAAAGAGAAAATCGCGGAATCGGCCGCGTGAGCGGTCGTAGCCGCGACGCGGTAAAATCTTCCAGAGCTCGAGCATCGTTTTCTGCACGAAGTCCTCGCAGTCGTCGGGATTAATAAGCGGATGAGTCCGCGCGATGACGGCAATGAAGTTCCGGACCACGGAATCGTAACGGCGCTCGAAATCACTCCATCTGGTGGCTTCCTGTCCCTTTTCTAGATCGCGCAGAAGACCGGTTGAAGTGTCGGGAATCGCGAACGTGGCGTCGGAGCCGGCGTTTTCCCCGGCGCCGGCACGAAACGTAAAATTCTCTGAAGTTGCGTTCATGCGGCAAATGATACCACGACAACGGCTTTTGTGCTACGATTTCCGCCATGCGAGATCGAACAGCACTGCAACCCGGCACCCGTTTCTGCGGCGACTTCACGATTCTGCGCCCGCTCGGCGCCGGCGCGTCCGCCACGGTGTACGAAGCGCGCGAAGACTCTCTCAGGCGACTGGTGGCGCTGAAAGTGCTCGACCGCGGCGATTCTGAGATGCGGGCTCGGTTTCTCTCCGAAGCTCGCGCCATGGCGGCCGTACGGCACCCGGCCGTGGCCGAAATCTTCCGCTTCGGCGAAGACGACGCGACAGGGCTTCTCTTTCTCGCGATGGAACGATTCGAGGGGTCGCTGGAAAACCGCATTCCCAACTGCCGCGTACTGCCTGAAGCCGAAGCGGCCTCGCTGGGGCTCGCGGTGGCCGGGGCGCTTGCGGCGTTGCACGAAAGCACCCCGCCGCTTGTCCACCGCGACGTGAAGCCGTCCAACATCCTGTTTTCCAAAGACGGGCGCGTAGTGCTGGGGGATTTCGGGCTTGTCAGACGGCTCTCGCCAGACGCCACTGTGCTCACGGCCCCCGACGCAGGGCAGCCCGGAACATGGCTGTACGCGGCCCCGGAGCAGCGCGCAGGGGCACCTCCATCGCCAGCCATGGACTGGTACGCGCTGGGCGTCACGCTCTTCCGGTGCCTCACGGGCGGATTCCCCGGGCCGGGCGGGGCGCTGCCAATCGACATCGCACACGAAATCGGGCGCGGCTGGCAACCGCTTTTGCGCGGACTGCTGGAGGAAAATCCCGAAAAAAGGCTGCGCGACCCGGCAAAGATCCTGCTGGCGCTCCGCCGCATCAAGCGCCGCGCTTCGGGGCGAGGAAAACTTCGGCACGCACTGTTCGCAGCCGGAGCACTAGCGTTGGTTTCGGCGTTCGGCGCGGCGGCGTTGACGCTCAGGTCCCGCGCGCCAACGGCAGAACCAGAACCGCAAAGCACAACAACGGCGGAACCAGCTCCGCCCCGAGCGCCGACGGCAGAACCAGAACCGCAACGCACAACAACGGCGGAACCCGCACCGCAAAGTGCTCCGACAGCGGAACCCGCTCCGCCCCGAGCGCCGACAGCGGAACCCGCTCCGCAAAGTGCGCCGACAGCGGAACCCGCACCATCATTTCCCGCAGTCGAGTGGACACGGCAATACGCCTCCCAGTTGCGGGACAAGTTGACGCGCGTCATCGAAAATCCCGTTCCTGATGCCGAAAACCGCATCGTCGTGCGCACCGGAGAAATACTGCTCTCCGGAGACATAGCGCCGTCCGCCGAACCGCCGACAGTAATCCTCGACGGCGGGGCGCTGCATTTTTCGCCTGACGCGGCGGCGCTCCGGGATTGCATCAGGCGGTGCGACTTGTTCGTGGCGCAAGCAACCGGAAATGAAACGAAAGTGCCGAATGTGATTCAGGAGCGCAGGGAAATGTTCCGGAATCCGATCTTCGTCACGGAAAACGGGGGGCATCTCGACCATGCGGACGACACCTTTGCAACGATTGTCGGTCCGATTGGACTTGCGCCCGGGAACGCATCTGGGGAGCTCGACGTCTTCGGCTTCACCGAGATTGTGATCGACCGCGACGCGCTGGCCGATTCACGGCTTGCGGTCACGGGATGCGGGCAGATTGGCGACGTGCTGCCGAACGGCCGCGTCCGAAACCGCCGCTGGTTCGAAGATGACAATCCACTGCGCTGGAGCGACGGAAAAGCGCATTGAGCGAACGCGCGAACGGATTTGCGAAGCGGCACGGTTGACGATTTCCGAAGTGGATTCTAGAATCAACCGCAACGCCACCCAGGCGACGTTCGACAGGGGGCCGACCGCTCCCGCCAGGACCTTCCAAGCAATGTCCCAAACACCGGAAAACCGCAGTTCATTCGCGCACACGGCAAACCAAGACGCCAACGGGCCCCTGTTCATGGCGCTGCTGTGCGTCTCGGTGGCGTTGCACCTCGCGCTTGGCTGGGCTGCGCGCGGGACGAAACTGGAGACGCCCGGAATATCCTCCGGACTCACGCCGGCGCAACGCCTGGCGCTTCGCTCGGAGTCTGCGGTCCGGGCGCGCCTTGTGGAACCGGAAATCCCGTTCGCGCCCAAGGAACTGACAGCGGAAAAAGAGCGTGCGGCGGCGCTTGCAGACGTCGCGCCGTCACCCATCCTGCCAGTTTCAGACGTTCCAGGAGCGGCGCTGCTGCCGCCGCCCGCGGCGACATCGCCGGAATTGGACTTTGCCGACAGATTTCCAAAGATCGCGCCGGAAGGCGCGGCGGCGGTCGCCGCGACCGACGCGCCGACGCCCTGGACCCCACGCGCGGAATTGCTGGAAATAGCTTCGCGCTTCGCAAACGACGACATGGCGACGCTCCCGCGCCTCGAAATTCCCGACGCCATCAGATCGCCATTCGCCCCGGACGAAACATCGCCCTCCCCCGCCCTGCCACCGCCGGGATTTTCGACAGCGGAAGCGGCTTTCGGGCCGCCGCCCGCAGCGTTCATCCCGCCATCGCTGGAATCCGCCGCCGCAGCAGCAGCGACGGCGTCCGCCGCAACAACCGAAACCATCGAGACGATCGCGCCGGCGCCACTTCCGCCGGTGCCGGGCGCGCCAGAAGAAGCCACTCCCGAAATGCCTTCGGCGTTCCTTCCGGAAATTCCCGAAGAGGCCGCCCCGGCCCGCCCGCTCGACGACGTGCTCAACGCGGCCGTTTCCGTGTTTCGCCCCGCCAGGCCGGACGGCTTCGCGTACTTCCGGGTGGACGTCTCCCGAAAAGGGACCGACTCCCTCCCGCCGATTCCCCGGGACGCGCTTTTCGCGATCGACGTTTCCAGGTCAATCGCGCCGGACCGCATCCAGCGCTGCGCGGAGGAATTTCTCGCGCTGGCGACGCACAGCCTGCACCCGGAAGACAGATTCGAAGTGCTGGCGTTCAACTCTACCAACCGCTATGCGTTCGGCGGGACGTGGCAGTCTCCGAACGGCGATTCGCTCCGCAAGGCGGCCGAATTCATCGCATCGCTCAAGCCAGGCGGCAACACCGACCTCTACGGGGCTATGCGTTCCGCGTTTGCGCTGCCGGAAACCGCCGGCCGAGCGCGGGCCATTCTGCTGGCATCCGACGGCGTTCCCACGACCGGAGACGTCCAAACCGACTCCGAACTCATAGGAAAACTTTCCGCCGCCAACGCCGGCAGGACATCGATTTTCGGCGTTGGCATTGCGCGCAAGACCGACGAGTTCCTGCTGTCCATGCTTTCGCTATGCAACCGCGGCGAACGTGCGTCGATGTCCAGGGACAGATACGACGTTGGCCGGGCGGTGAAGAGCGGCTTTGAAAGGATCGGCACGCCGGTGCTTCAAGACCTCCGGTTCGTATTCGACGCGGGATCCGGCGCACAGACCGCGCCGACCGCCCCCGCGAACCTGAGCCTTGAACGGCCGCTCACGATCTGGGGGCGCATCCCGGACACCGGAGCCAATGAAATCCTTTTCGAGGCGCGCGGGGAAAACGGCGGGCGCACGTACGACATGGTGTTCGCGCTGCCGCTTGGAGACTGTGCTCCGGGAGACGGGGACCCGGACGTCGCGGCGCAGTGGGCGCGCGCCAGGCTCTACGACCTCGTTGCGGCATACGTGAAATCGCCATCGCCAGCGCTCCTGTCGGAAATGGCGGCCGTTGGCCGGACCTTTGGGCTGCCTATCCCGTTCAAGGACCGTCTGCGCGACTGAAATCCATCCGCAGCGGCAGGATTCCGAACGCGGCGCCGCCGGCCGAAAATGCGGCGGCATATTGCTTTTTGCGGTGTTTTGGAGATACTAGGACCCGTTGCGGGCAATACGCCGCAATGCGTCAATTCCATGATTTCCTTCTACCTGAAGTCCAAGCTCCACCATCTGCGCGTCACCGATTCGCAGCTTTCCTACATGGGGAGCATGACATTCGATCCCGATTTTCTCGAAGCCGCCGGGATCGCCGAATTCGAAAAAATTCTGGTCGCCGACCTCGAGAACGGCGAACGGTTCGAAACGTACGCGATCGCTGGCGAACGCGGTTCGCGCGTCTGCCGTCTCAACGGCGCGACCGCCCACAAGGGCAAAGTGGGCGATACAGTAATAGTTTTCACGTTTTGCGGGCTGACGGCCGAAGAGGCCGCGACGCACAAGCCGCGAATCGTGGTGTTCGACGGAGAGAAAAACGAAATCGTCAGGACTTCTCCGATTTGACGCCGCGCCGCCGGCCCGCCCCGGCCCGGCGCCGTTCCCCGCCTTCACAGAAACAAACACCCCTCCATCCACAGCGATCCCAAATGCAAATCCCGATAGAGTCGATATCCATCCCGGAACGCGTCCGCCGCGACCTCGGCGATCTCCAACCCCTTATGGACAGTCTCAAGCGGGTGGGGCAGCTAAATCCGATCACCGTCACGCCTGCGTACGAACTGATAGCCGGTCACCGTCGGCTCACGGCGGCTACCCGCCTCGGCTGGAAAACGGTCGACGTGACGGTCGTCGCGGGACTCGACGAAGTGCGCCGTCTGGAAATGGAATTGGAGGAGAACGTCTACCGCAAGGACTTCACGCCGGACGAAGTGCTCGAAGGCTGGAAGCGGCTCGACCAGCTGCGCCATCCCTCCGCGATGCGGCGCGCTGGTCGCGCGATTAGGGCGTTTTTCGGACGGCTCGCGTTCTGGAAACGCCGCGCCAAGAAGGCGGAGGCCTCCCTCGCGGCCGCGCGCCCGCCAGTTGGCGCCGACGCTCCCGCACCCACCGCTCCCGATGCGCCTGACGCGCCGGACGCGCCCGATCCGAATCCGGCGGAAGACGTGGACACGGCGGAGCGCAACGCCGAGTCCGAAGCCTGAAATGGACCGCGAGGCGTCCGACCGCACCCGTCGGCTCCTGGGCGACAGCGCGATCGAGGCGCTTGGGCGCTCACGAGTTCTGGTATGCGGACTCGGCGGTGTCGGCTCCTGGTGCGTCGAGGCGCTTGCCAGAGCCGGCATAGGGACGCTCGGACTGCTGGATTGCGACAGCTTCGCGCCGTCCAACATCAACCGCCAGCTTGGTGCGCTCGTCTCGACGCTTGGCCAGCGCAAGACCGACTGCGCACGGCGTCGAGTCCTCGACATAAACCCGGACGCTACTGTTGAATGCTTCGACTTCCGCTACGGCAAGGACACGGCCGAACGAATCGACATCGGACGCTGGGACGCCATAGCCGACGCCATCGACCAGGTTTCCGCAAAAGTCCTCCTTGCCGTGCGGTGCCGCGACGCCGGGGTGCCGCTGTTCAGCGCCATGGGCGGCGGCAACAAATTCGAGCCCGCCCGCTTCAAAACCGGCGATCTCTTCGAGACGAACCGCTGCCCCCTGGCCAAGGCAATGCGCAAGAAACTGCGCCGCGCGGGCGTCGGGAAACTCGCCGTGGTCGCGTCGGACGAAGAACCGCGCCGACCATTCGGATTCGATCCTGCAAAAAGGGTGCAGACCGCCGGAACTCTTCCGACCGTGACCGGGACTGAAGGGCTGCTGCTCGCGCACGCCATCCTGGCGCACATCGTCGGCGAGCCCGCGGCACCGCTCGCCTGCACCGAGGATTGACCGCCGGCGCCAACCTCGCCCCTCTCCTCCACCACTCCCGGCCACTCGCCAACAAACGCCCGTTTTCACGGTTTTCACACTCGACATGGTACTTGCAAGAAGCAACGATTCGGCGATAGAGGCGTTTTCCCCCGGAGCTCGCATCCGTTTTTTGTACGCCGACGTATCCGAAACCACGCGGCGGCTCGCCCGTTCGCACGGTTATCCGGCAGACGCGTCGCGGCTGCTCGGAATGGCGCTCGCAGGCTCGGCGCTTGTCGGCCTTGAAATCGACCCGCGCGACCTGTTCGTCGCGTCCGCGGACTGCGAGGGCTCGGCAGGCGGCTGGCATGTCGAATGCGACGGCATCGGCCATCTTCGCGGCTGTCTGCATTCCTCGTCGTTCCCGCCGCCGCCAGACCCCGTGGACAACGACACGTCGGCACCGCCGCCGGCGCTGCAGCCGTCGATTGTGCCGGAGAACGACGCCAGGACCGCCGACGGCAAGAAGCGCAAGCGCCCGACACCGCGCCGAGATCCCGAAATCGACGCCCTGTGCGGTGCCTCTGCCACGGCAAAGGCCACATGGATGGGCCCCGACGGTGACATCCGATCGCAAGTGTCGCTCGGCATGAAACCAGGCACGCCGGACGCGCTTTTCGTCCATCTGCTTTCAATGGGACTGCCTTCGCGACTGCAGCTTGTGGCGACGGTCTACGACGGAGAGCCGGATCGCGTGCGCGCGCTCGCAATGCAGGCCCTGCCAGGTGGCTCGCGCGACGAACTGATCAGACTGGAGTCGCGCTTCGACGACGGCACCGTGGCCGACGCGCTTTCCTTCGACGCCACGCTGCCCGTAATGCGGGAAATCCTCGGGCTCGAAGACATATTCACCGGCCCGACGCAGACACTTGCCATGGGATGCTCCTGCTCGGAGGAAAAAATCGTCGCGTCCTACGCGTCGAGGCCGCGAGCCTGGCTCGAAGCGGCGGTGCGCTCGGGGCGCCCGGAGACCTTCCGCTGCCATCTGTGCGGGAAGGTCTGGGAGATTCCGCCCGAACGGCTCGTTCCGCTTCTTCAGCCGAATTTGCCGAAGCGTCCGGGCGGCGGCCTGCGCTCGTAGCGAATCTTCGGCTCTTCGAGGAAAAGCGCGTACCAGGCATCGCCGAACGCCGCGTTGGAGAACTGCTTGACGCGGTTGTTGGCGAGCGCGTCGCGGTTGCGCTGCAGCGTGGCGTTCGGCTCGGAGTCGGTGTTGTTGTCCTTGCAGGCCTTGTCAAGCAGCTGGTACGCGGCGTCGGGCATGTTCCGCCGAACATAAATCCAGGCCATGACGGACGACAGCATGGCGCTCTGATTGTAGCGCAGTCGCGCCCGGGCCTTGCGGTAGGTCTTTTCGATGTCGGAGATTTCGACGTTCGTGGAATACTGGCGCGCCAGTTTCATCGAGGCCGAAAACGGGTCCAGCACAAGGCATTTGGGCAGAAGTTCGTCCACCTTGTCAAACCTCCTGAGCTGGTACCAGAACTGCATCCTGGTGGTGTTGATCTGGCGCTGCATGAACGGGACCCAGTGCCTGTACGGATCGAGGCCTCCGGTCAGTTCCAGCGCCTGGTGGATGAGCTCGGCCTGTTTTTTCTGGATCGAATCCATGAAGGAGCGGGGATCGCCCTTCGGACGAAGCTGCCAGGCGGAAACGCGCGCCTGAATGGCCTTCTGGCCTTCGGCGATCGTAGACTGGAGCTCCGCCATGACTTTGGCGACACGCCGGCGGACGATGAAGCCAATCGCCAGCATCGTCGCGCCGAACGCGGGGACGCCCCAGAAAACCGCCCACATCGGGCGCGCAAAACCTGTGAGCCAGAGGGCGGCGACCGTTGCCGCCGACACCAATGCCGAAATCAAGACTGCGTACATGGCAATTTGAAGGAGTTGTTGGTGATGAAAAGGATGGATGGATTGTGAAATCCGGATTTGGAAATGAGCGGAATCAGCGCTTTTCGGGGACGAACACCACGGCACCCCGGGGGATGTTCTTCTCGTCGACGCGCGCGCCGGAGACGAGCTTTCCGTCGGTCCAGTACCATGTGTCCGGATTGTTCCAGCGTGGTCCGCAAATCATGAAGACCGGCTTTTTAGGAGAAACTGTACCCGCATTGCGGTACCCGATCAGGACGCGCGTTCCGTCAGGCAGGGAATTGATTTGCCCCAGCGTCATCGCGGAGCCGCGAATCCACGATCCTCGCGGCGGGAACCAGATCGTGGTGGACGCCGCCGCGGCGGCGCCGGCGACATCCAGGGGCCGTGCGTCCGCGCCAATGGAATGGAGCCCCGCCTGGCGCGGCGCCTGAGCTCCGGCCGCGCCGCCACCGGAGGATTTGGACTTGGCCGCCGATTCCGGCGCCGATTCCTGCGCCGCGGCGTCGCCAGGCAGCTGCACGATGGTGCCAGCCGGCATGGAGCGCCACTCGCGCGAGGAAATTTCGTCTCCACGCCTCTTTTTCCCGTTCGGGAAAATGTAGATCGTCGATTTGGAATTGTACTGGTCGCGGGCGATGTCCCAGGCGGAAAGCTTAGGGCCGATGACGCGAGCGGGGTTGGCGGCTCCCTTTCCTCCCGCGCCGTCAGCCGCGGCGGATGACGCCTTCTGCGCATCCCGACCGGTCCCGTAGAGGATTTTCGTCAGTTCCGGGTCCGCGTCGGCCAACCGGCCGGCGCGCAGGTCCGGGTCGAAGGCCGGCTTTCCGGCAAGTCCGAGCTTGGAGCGGGCGGTCGCTGACGCGAAAAGCATCCCGCAGCGCTTTCGACCGCGGTGCTTCCGCTTCTGCCAGTGATTCGGATTGCCGAACGCAACCATGGAGTGCGTGAGCACGCGTTCGTCGGGAATCTTGTAGACACGGGCCAGGTCGCCGACAAGCCGTTTCAGCGCCGTGAACTGCGCGGCGGTAGCCTCCTTGTCATGCCAGCCAACGACTTCAATTCCGATCGAGCACGAATCCAGGTCAGTCAGTCCGTTCCACATCGAGAGCCCGGCGTGGTACGCAAGCCGCCCGCGGTCGATTATCGTGTAGATTTTCCCGTTGGTGTCGACTACGTAATGGCATTCGCCGTTGGCAGAGAGCTTTTCCAGTGCGCCGCGCGCGGCGCCTTCGGTCGTGTGCAGGATGATGAAGCGCGTGGATTTGCGAAGTGGCCGCTCCTTATTGCGCGGAGAGCGGTATTTGGACGAAAAGGGCGCGGCGCCGCGCCGCGAGTTGCCGGCGCCGCCGGACTTGCCTGCCGGCTTTGCGGCGGGCTTGCCATTCCTCCTTGCGGGGGCGCTCTTTCGCTTCGCGGACGCGGTCCTCCCGGCGGGCGGCGACGCCTTGGCCGCACCGGCCGCGAAAGCCGCGTCCGGCAGAAGAAACGCGCCCGCCGCGAAAATCGCGGCGAGCAGCGCGGCCAAACCGTTGCGCCGGTGCGTTGTCGCCAATCGGTGCAATTCGACTACTTGACGAAGAGGCTCGGGCTTGTCATCTGCTCCGGAACCTTGAGGCCCATCATTTCGAGAATGGTCGGCGCAATCGACGACAGTATCCCCTCGCGGGCCATCTTCACGCCGCTCTCCTTCGCATCGTTTGCGATGTAGATGCAGGACACGGGGTTCATCGAGTGGCTCGTCATCACGGCGCCGGTTTCGTAGTTGACCATCTGGTCCGCGTTGCCGTGGTCCGACGTGACGAGGATCTTCGCGTCGAGCTTGAGAAGCCTTTCGACGAGCGAGCCGACGTTTTCGTCGACGATCTCCACCGCGCGCTGCGCGGCGAACGGGTCGCCAGTGTGACCAACCATGTCGCAGTTGGCGTAGTTGACGACGATCAGGCCGTATTTTTCGGGATCGGCGTCGAGCCTGGCGAAAATCTCGCTCGTGACGGCAAACGCGTCCATTTCCGGATGCGACGCGAACGTGGCAGGATCGAAGCGCGACGGAATGTTCACCTGGTCCTCGCCCTCCGACGGCTTCGTGGACTTGCCATTGAAGAAACTTGTGACGTGGCGGAACTTCTGCGTTTCGGCGATGCGAAGCTGGCGGATCCCGGCGGCGGAAACCACCTGGCCGAGCAGATTGTCCATCCCGCCGCCGCCCTCACCGCCCATGGCGCCGAGCAGGTAGCTGTCGAATTCATCCCAGTACCTGGTGAAGCCCATGTAGGTGACCGCGGGGCGCACGTTGCGCTTGCCGGGATAGTCTTCGGAGACAAACGCCTGGGACAGCTGTATCGCGCGATCCTGACGGTAGTTGGTGTGGAAAACAGCGTCGCCGTCGCGGACGCCATCGTACCCGGCGATCGCGTAGGGCACAATGTATTCGTCGGTCATCGGCTGGCCGTCAGGGGTCTTGTCGCCGGCGTAGGACTCCGCGACGGCGTCCGCCGCGGACGCGGCCTTGCGGCAACCGGACGCCTCGCCGCGGCAGATTACGTCGTAGGCCTCGTCGGTGAGCGCCCAGTTCTTGGCGCGGTCCATGCCGTAGTAGCGGCCCATCACGGTGCCGATGGAGCAGCCGCCGATTTCGGCCATCTCCTTTTCGAGACGCGCAACGAACTCCATCGTGGAGCGCGGCGGAGTGTCGCGCCCGTCGAGGAACGGATGGACGACGATTTTTCCCTCCGGCCATTCGGCGCGGGCGCGGCGCATGAGCTTGTAGAGGTGCTCCTGGTGCGCGTGGACGCCCTCGTTCTGCAGAAGCCCGAGGAAGTGGAGGCGCCCGCCGCCCTTCTTCCACGCGGCGACGAAGTCGCGCCACTTTTCGGTCTCGAAAAGCGATCCCGACGACAGGCCGTCGTCGATGCGCTTGAGTTCCTGGATCACGATGCGGCCGGCGCCCATGTTGAGGTGCCCGACTTCCGAGGAGCCCTGGTATCCAGCCGGGAGGCCGACCGCCTCGCCGCAGGCGTCAAGCGTCGACCAGGGATACTGCGCCTGGAACGCGTCCATGTACGGGGTTTTCGCCGAAGCCACGGAATTGCCGTCCTTGCGGGGGTTGAGCCCCCAGCCGTCGCGAATGATCAGTGCAACTGGTCTCATGTCTGTTTTCCCTTTCGATTGAAATCCTGGCGCCCGGGAGCCGCGAGTCGAGATGCGGGCGGCGCGGCGCGCGTGGCGACGGAGGATACCAGAACGCGCCGCCGCGTTCAAGCGCCGCCCGCCGCCGGCGCGTGGCGGGCATGGACAAGGGAGTCGGAATGGCGTATCATCCGTGCCGCATCGCGGGGCAACCACCCCGAAAACACAGACCGCAAGCAGACTCCATGAAAATTTCGATTCCATACGACAGGACCCGTCTGGAGGCCGAAGTCCCGGATGCGCGCATGCTCGGGGTGTTCGAGGCGCCGCTTCCCCCGCCTGCCCCGGACGCCGCCGGCGAGGTGGCGCGCGCGCTCGACGCTCCAATCGGATCGCCACGGCTCGAAGAACTCGCCCGCGGCGCCGCCACCGCGACGATAATCCTCTCCGACCACACCCGTCCTGTGCCGTCACGCATTCTCGTGCCCCAGTTGCTCGAACGCCTCAGAAAGGGCAATCCCGAAATCCAGGTCACGCTTTTGGTGGCAACCGGGTTCCATCGCGGGACGACGCGCACGGAACTGGTGGAAAAGCTTGGCGAGGATATCGTCGGCCGCGAACGCATCGTGGTGCACGACAGCCGCGACGACGCATCGCTCGTGGAATGCGGCGTGCTCCCCTCCGGCGGGAAACTGATCGTCAACCGCCTGGCGCTCGAAACAGACCTGCTGCTCTCCGAGGGGTTCATAGAACCGCACTTCTTCGCCGGCTTTTCCGGAGGGCGCAAATCGATTCTTCCCGGAGTAGCCTCGCGAACCACGGTCCTCGCGAACCACTGCGCCGAGTTCATCAACGACCCGCATTCCCGCACGGGGAACCTGGAAGGCAACCCCATTCACCGCGACATGCTGTACGCGGCCGACACGGCAAAACTGGCGTTCGTCCTCAACGTCGTGCTCGGAGAGGGCCGCGCCATCGTCCGCGCGTTCGCCGGGTCGCACCGCGACGCCCATGCGGCCGGCTGCCGCTTTCTGGCGGACGCATGCCGCGTCCGCGTCCCGGAGGCCGACGTCGTCGTGACGTCCAACGGCGGCTATCCGCTCGACCAGAACGTCTACCAGGCGGTCAAGGGAATGACGGCCGGCGAGGCCGTGTGCCGCGACGGCGGCGTGATCGTGCTGTGCGCCTCGTGCCGGGACGGACACGGCGGGCAGGGATTCTTCGACATGCTTTCAGGCGCCGCGTCCCCTGACGATCTGCTGCGGCGCATTTCAACGGTGCCGCGCAACGCGACGCAGCCAGACCAATGGGAAGCGCAGATCCTGGCGCGGGTACTTTCCCGCCACCGCGTGATTCTCGTGTCGCGAGACTGCGACCACGCGATGCTGCGAGCCGTAGGGCTGCATCCGGCCGCGTCTCTCGGCGAAGCGCTCGACATGGCGACCGCCATGACCTCCCCCAATTCGAAAATCGCGGTCATTCCAGACGGCGTCTCCGTGATCGCCGAACAGCTTCCAAGATCCTGACGCCTGGCACCGCCCGGCCGGAATCGCAATCAACCGAAAACATGAAACTCGCATTTCCCCTGCTGGCGCTGTGCGCCGCCCCGGCGTTCGCCAAAGACGCGGCCGCGCCTGCCCCTGGCGGATCCGTCGCCGCGGAAGAGACCAGGCGGCCAATTGCGGTAGCCTGCGTGGGCGACAGCATCACGTTCGGACATGGCGCGTCCGACCGGAACAGGACTTCGTATCCGGCGCGTCTCCAGTCACTGCTCGGCGACGGCTGGAAAGTCGTGAACTGCGGCCACAACGCGCGCACCGCGCTTGACGACGGACGCGAATGGAACGGGCAGGGCGGGCTGGGCTACCGCTCGTCGCCCGAATTCGCCAGAGCGCTGCAGCTCAAGCCCGATGTCGTGGTTTTCATGCTCGGCACCAATGACAGCAAGCCGGTCAACTGGGACGGGCGCGAGGCTGACGTGGAACGCGACTACGGGAAGCTGGTGGCCGATTTCCTGGCGCTTGAACCGCGCCCGACTGTGGTGATCGGGCTCTCGCCTTACGTAAAAAAGGATTCGTTCTCGATCCGGCGCGGCGTCGTCGATGAGAAAATCGTTCCGTTCCAGAAGGCTCTGGCAATGGAACGCGGACTGGAATGCGTCGACATACACGCCGTCACGAAGGCCGCGGCCGAAACTTCGTACATTCCTGACGGAGTCCATCCCAACGACGCAGGATACGCGCTCATTGCCGAAGCGTTCGCAGCGAAGCTCCGCGAGCTCGAACCGTCCTTGAGATCCGGCGTTTCCCGGGAAAAAGCGGACTGACCGTGCCCGGAGCCACGAACAAATCCGGCGCATCCCCCACCCCGGCGCCGGAAGCTTCGCGCCACACTCAGGGCGGGCACGGCGCCTCGGAGTCTCGCCGGGCCATGATGCTTTCGGCCCCGGTCGGAAGGCTCATTCCGAAACTCGCCGCGCCGACGGTGGCGAGCATGCTCGTCTCCAATCTCTACAATGCCGGAGACGCCTGGTTCGTGAGCCGCATCGGAACATCCGCGTCTGGCGCGATCGGCATCGTGTTCGCTCTCATGGCGGTATTCCAGGCATTTGGCTTTCTGTTCGGTCACGGCGCAGGCAGCAACATTTCGCGGAGACTTGGCGCCGGCGACGAGGCTGGGGCGCGCGTGTTCGCTTCGACAAGCTTCTTCCTCGCGCTTGCATCCGGCGCGGCGGTCTCCGTGCTGGGCATGGCGTTTCTGGATCCTCTGGCGCGAGCATTCGGCAGCACCGACACAATCCTGCCATACGCCAGGCAGTACATGCGCTGGCTGCTCGTGTCGGGACCGCTCTTCACCGCCAGCTGCGTGATGAACAACATCCTGCGCTACGAGGGGCGCGCCGCACTGGCGATGGTCGGGCTGCTCTCCGGATCGCTTCTCAACCTGGCCCTCGACCCCATACTGATGTTCGGGCTCGGGCTTGGCGTCGATGGCGCGGGGATCGCGACCGCCGTCGCGCAGACGGCGAGTTTCGCGATCCTGCTCCGGATGTTCCGCGGCAGACGCACCGCGAGCGTGTTCCGGCCGCGGCTGTTCACGCTGCGGCGCGCCGTGGCCGGCTCGATACTTGCCGTCGGGTCCCCCAGCCTGCTGCGCAACGTGTGCGGCGCAATCGCGCCGATGCTGCTGAACCATCAGGCCGCGCTCTGGGGCGACGCCGCGATAGCAGCCATGTCGATCGTCGGAAGAGTCGGGTTCCTCGTGTCGGCCGTCTCGATTGGCGTCGGTCAGGGCTTCCAGCCAGTGGCCGGGTTCAACTGGGGCGCCGGCCGTCGCGACCGGGTGCTTGCGGCGCTGCGCTTCACGATCGCGGCCGGCTGCCTAGTGTCGGCCTCGTTTGCGGGCCCGTGCTTCCTCGCGGCCGACAAGATCGTCGCCTGGTTCCGGGACGATCCAGCAGTCGTGGCGTGCGGCGCGGCGGCGCTTCGCTGGCAGGCGCTCACGATCGTCCTGAACCATCCCACCGTGTGCACGAACATGCTCTTCCAGGCGCTTGGCCTGAGCGTGCGCGCCTCGATTCTCTCGACGATGCGCAACGGGCTGTTCTTCTTCCCGATAGTCCTTCTGCTGCCCGGCGCGCTCGGCCTGCCGGGATTGCAGCTTTCGCAGCCGATGGCGGACGCGCTATCGTTCTGCTTCTCAATGGTCTTTCTGGCGCATTGGTGGCGCGGAACTAGTCGCCGAGTCGCGTGACGCCGCCCGCCACTGGCGCATCGACATCCCGAAGCGCTCCTTGAACAGGTGCTTCGCGCGCGAATCGGTGCGAAAGCCGCACGATGCGCAAATCTGGCCGATCGGAAGGTTCGTTTCGGCGAGTTTTTTCTTGACTGCGTCAAGCCGTAGGCGCAGGATCATCGAGAGCATGCTCTCCCCGTGCACCTGCCGGAAACGCAAGTTCGCAAGGGTGCGAGAAACGCCCAGTTCCGAAGCTACATCCGAGGAGGATATGCCGCGGGTGGCATTGTGCCGTATGAATGATTCCGCCCGCTCCGCGAGCGCGGTGGCGGGCGCCACGGGCCGGGCGCTTTGGCGCTCCACGACTCTCTGTACGGGGGCGCGGAGCTCGAACGGCCACTTTTCGCATTTTTTCCGCGGAGAAATCAGCCTGCGCATCGCATCGACCGCCAGCCCGCCGAGACGCTCGTGTTCGATGGCGACGCTGGACAGCGGCGGGTTCGCGGACTCGCACAGCAGTTCGTCGTTGTCCACCCCGAGTATTGCAAGGTCCTTCGGCACCTTTATGCCGGCGTCCACAACGTGCTCCGAAACCCAAATGGCGTAGTTGTCCGATTCCGTCATCAGGGCGGCGGGCTTTGGCAAGTCCTTCAGGTACGCGAGAAGCCGCTCGTCGGAATCATCCCCGCCGGGCCGTATGGAATACAGGTCGCGCACTTCGCAGCGACGGCTTGCGATTGCGGCGTGGAAGCAGGTGGCGCGCTGGGAGCAGGCGTAGTTCCCGACATAGCCGTAGCATCGCATCTTTCCGAGGGATAGCAGATGCGCTGCCGCGACGCGCGCGACCGCGGCTTCGTCGGCGTGCACGTATGCCAGGGGCGACGTGCGCGACGCAAGTCTCGGCTCTGTCACCGGATTTCCGATCAGGACAATCGGTCCCGTGAACGAATCGATCGCCTCGAGCACACCTTGCGAGACTCCATGCGTGACAATGCCGTCCGCTCCGTTTTCCACGAGTTTCCGGACGTCTTCCGCGACCCAGGTGACTTCGAAGTTCACAACATGCAGCCGCCATGGCAGCTTTTCGCGCCGCACGGAAGTTGAAATCCCATGCAATATGTCCCGCCCGGACCCGTAGGAAAGGCGCAGAAGAAGGACTATGTCCTGCAATTTGTCGTTGTCCGGCATCGGTGGAATTCCTGGCCTCCGGGGGGTACGGAAAGCAGGGCGGCGCGCCGCCCCAAAGCCTGCTCCCGGAGCAAACGCCGACAATTTTACCGGGGTTTGCTCCAATGTCAACGGCATGTTTCCGATAATGCATTATTCTGTTGTTCGAAAATGCATGTTTTGCTGTTGCCATTCGCGACCGATTGTCTACAATGATCCCTGTTGCAAGCGCACCCGCCCTTGCACCTGTTCCAAAACACTGACCACCAAACCGGAACCTGCACCATGATCAAAAACACTTCGTCCTTTGGACTTCCAATTTTGCTGGCGCTCTGCGTCGCGGCAGTTTCGAATTCCTCAGCTTCCGCCGTTTCGCTCCCGGCCGCGCCGGCGGAACTTTCCGGCGCCGTTAAGGGCAAGCTCGCCTTCTGGCTGAAGGGCGACGCAAACCTCGTCACAAACGCCGCGGGCGAGGTCGTCGCGTGGTGCGACGCCCGCGAGGCCGCCGTCGTGGACGCGGCCGCCTACGAGGCGCGCGTCGCGGCCGGTTCGTGGACCTACCCCCGCGCCATCGTTTACACGTCCGGCGCCGCCCCGTCCGACGCCGTGCCCGTCGGCGCCGACGCGCCGGAGTCCTTCGGCGGCAAGCCCTACGTCGATTTCGGCGAATACCACGACAACAAGTGGATGCTCTTCGTCGATGCGGCCGGCGCCCGCAAGCGCGTCTCCCTCGTCGGCTACGCCGGCTACATTGGATTCGGCTCCACCGCCGGCTTCGTCGTGGGCGACGTGAACGATCCCGACATTTTGGCGCAATCCGCCACGGGCGTCGGCGACAACGGTCGCGTATTCTGGCACAAGGAAAAAGGCAATGCCGGCGACGACTACATCTACTCGTCCGGAGCGGCGTTCTACGGCCGCTACGGCGAAACGCGCGTCAACGGCCGCATCGTAAATTCCGCCGACACGAAGCATGTCCGCAGTGGATGGGAGATATTCATGGAGAACGGGCCATCTTTCGGCGGCTACGTCTCCACGCTCTTCAACAACGGCAACTTCAAACAGGCGGTAAGCGGGAACGGAGACCGCCAGGGCGGCGGCAAGGTCGCCGAAATCATGCTCTTTTCCGAGATGCTGACGCAGTCCGAGGTGGCGGAGGTCGAGGCCTACCTGCGCGGCCGCTGGCAGGGCGGCGCCGGAAGCGCCAACGACGTCATAGTTCTCTCTTCAGGCGACACCCTCGTGGCTGATGCCTCCACCGGCCCGCTCTTCGTCGGCGACATCGCCGGCACCGGCGCAATCGAGAAGACTGGTTCCGGCAACTTCACTATCGACCGCGCCGGACGCCTCGCCGCCGGGCCGCTCACGCTGCGCGCCGGGACTGTGCGCTCCAACGACAAGCGGACGCACCACATGCCACTAGTCGCCGTCGGCGGCACATCCGTCAATGTCGCCGGTGGCGCGCTCGTGGCGAGAGAAGCCGGGGACGCCGACACGTTCACCGTGACGGATACCACGGCTGGCCGCAAAGTCTCCCTCGCCGGCGCCGAAAGCGGAGTCGCCAAGGTCGCCGCCTCCAAGTCCGCCATCGTCCTCCGCGCCCCGGCCCTGCCAGATCCAGCCGTTGCCACGTCTGGCGACGCCCATTTCCTCGCTATCGGCAACCTGATTGCAAACGGCAGTTTCGAGGTTGATTCGGTGTCTGGCGCGTCCAGGAATGTCTTACCCGCAGAATGGACGCGCACGCAGGACAGCAACACGGGAACAAGCACCTACGGCATCACGACCACTTCCGACACCACGGCATGGCTCAACGGCAACGGGGGAAAAGTCGCTGACGGCACCAAGGCGTGCTACCTGCAAGTCGATGGCATATCCCCGATTTCCACGAACGGTATCCAGCAGTCAGTCGCCGTCCCGGCCTCCGGCCTCTATCAACTTTCGCTAGCCATCCGGTGCCGCCAGCGCGGCGGCGCCAGCGGCACGAATTCCCTTCCCGCATGGGTGGCGGTGGACGGAGTGAACGTTCTTGCCCGCCGCCCGTGGCGCGTCGGTGCCTGGAACTCCGAAACCAGAAAGTTTGAAACCGACACATCGGCGACGGAGTTCACGTTCAAGCGCGTTTCCGTCAATGTCGCACTTTCTGCCGGAGACCATGTGGTCGCGATCAACGCCGTGAACCACGACGGATTCACGGGACACAGCAAGAAATACGACCGAGCGCTGATTGTCGATGACATCCGCCTTGAACCGGTCGCTCCCGGCGATTTCGTCCTTGTCCCGGACTCTGGTTTCGACTCTTGCGACTTCTGGCACGCCAACGAAATCAATTCCAACGATGGCGGTTCTTTGGGATGGTCCTGGAACCCGTTCTGGACGGTATCCGGAAGCGGACGCATTTCCCGCTACCCAAGCGTATGGTTCAGCAACGAAAAATACGCCGAAAGCGGCGAGGACCAGCAGGCTGCGCTCCAAAACGGCGCAACCGCATCGCAGAAAATTTCGTTTCCGAAAGCAGGGCGAATCCGCGTGTCTTTGCGCTACGCCAGTCGTTCAGATCCCAAGGTGTCGCGCCCATCCGGCCAATCCGTTGTCGTCTCGGTTGGCGGGACGCAGTTCGATTCGCGTGTCGTTTCCACCCAGGACTGGCGGACGCTCGTCGCCGAGGGCGACGTGGAGGCTGGCGACCAGACGCTCTCCATACAAAGCACGAACATCGGCACGGACACCGCCACCATCGTTGACGATGTCCGCATCGAATACGTCGGCTCCTCTTCGCGCATCGTGGATGATACAGCGTTCGCCACGGATTCCTCGACGTGGACGCTAGGCGACAGCGTGTCGGTGGACGAGGACGCCTGGGGCCTGCGCGAACTGGTTTTCACGGGGAGCGCCTCGGCGTCGGCGACGTTCACCGCGCCAAGCAATGGCGTCTATCTGCTCACCTACCAGACGCGCGGCCGTCCGCTCTCGCAGAGCGGAACTTCCGACGGCGTTTATCACAGCTACCTCAACTACTCGCACAACCTCGACGTAAAACTCGACGGCGGTCTCGTCGCGAACTACTACGGAGAAACGGCGGGGATTCACCCTGTGGAAATGCGTCTGCCCTACCTCACGGCGGGCGAGCACGTGCTGCTCTTCCAGGGCAGCGGCAACAGCGCGGTCTCCGCCGCAGCGCAGAGCCGCATTTCGGACGTCACCGTGACGCCGCTTGCGACAGGCGCTATGGCCGACTGGAGCGGTATCGAGTTCGACCTCTCGGACGATGCTACGATTTGCGCCGACCTGCCCGGCACGGTCCGCATCGGCAAACTCCGCGTGGACGGCCGCGCCCAATACGGCTCCTTCACCGCGTCGAACTGCGATTTCGTGACCGGCGCCGGCACGGTCGAAGTCGTCCCGGCGGCATTCGTGATGGTGGTGCGGTAGGTGGACTAGGGCGCCCTAGGAAGCCTAGGCTACCTAGGAATCCTAGGAGCCCTAGAAAACCTAGGGAGCCCTAGGTCCCCCGAGAAATCCCTAACCCTAGGAACCCTAGGAATCCCTAGGAGCCCTAGAAAACCTAGGAATCCTATGGCCCCTAGGCCCCATGGAAAAACTAGGTGCCCTCGAAGCCCTTGCCTTAAAACTCCTCGCCTCTCTCTGTTTGATCATGCGCCATTTCTGGATATTGCTGCAATTCGGTGTCGTCACCGCCGCCACGCAAGCCGCGAATCTCCTCTTTCACGCACCGCTAGACGGTTCGCCCGTCGCCACCGTCGCGGCCGGCGAGCCGGCCCCGATTGTCGCGGAGGGGCTGGACTGGGGCGACGGCCCGCTGCCAGGCACCAGGGCGCTGCGAATGGCCGGCCCGGAGTCCTGCCTTACCGGGAGCGCGGCGGAGCCGCCGCACGGCAAGATCCCTCCGCGCCTGACCTACTCCGCCGCCGGCAACCTCCCGCGCGACAGCGGAACGGTCGCGATGTGGGTTAAGCGCGAATGGGATTTTTCCTCGCCCGGGCAGCCCTTCCGCACCCTTTTCGCCACGCCCATGCCGCATGGCATCGACAAGGGCCGCATCGGCTCCGGCGCGCTCTGGTTCTGGTGGCAGGACACCCGTCTCCGCGCCGACCAGAGCGACTCCAAGGACCGCTACGCCCGCTGCGAGAGCCTCCCCCTCTCCGGCGAATGGATGCACCTCGCGTTCACGTGGCGGCTGGGGCGCGTCGAGCTTTTCGTGAACGGCGAGCGCCGCCGCCACCTCCGCGACATGGATTCGCCGATCCGCGACGCCCTCGCCGAGGCCGAGGCCGCCAGGAATCCCCCCGACCGCTCCGCCATCGAGCGCTTCTTCGTGGGCTGCTCCGACTCAACCGGCCCCGCCGATTCGCTTATCGCCGACCTGCGCATCTACGACGCGCCGCTTGCGGCAGAGGAGGTGAAATGGATTTTCGAGGAGACGCGCGACAAGCGACCGGCGACATGCGACGAGCGGGCCGACATGCGACTGACGACATGCGACAGCCGGACCGACGGCTCCCATTCCCGCGCGCCGCTTCCCGGCGAAGCGCCGGGCACCATCGACCCGTCCGCCCTCGAACTGGTCGCGGAAGTCCTCCCGGCGTCCTGCCGCGAGGGCGAATGCGAAGCGCCGCACTCGCAGATCTTCCGCTCCGTCGGCCCGCTCCGAATCGGCCATCTGGCCGCTCCTGCTGGTCGGCTGTCAGCCGACCAGCTGTCAGCCCACCAATACCTAGAGGCCGGCCCGCGCAAGGGCGACCGCTTCGCTGTGCGTCTCCGGCTCCCCGCCGACGTGCCGCTGTTTCTCGTCGAAATCGACGTGCCCGACGACGCGCTGCGCACCGAGGATCTCATTCTCCAGCCCTGCGATGGCGCCTCCGACTACGCCATGCAGGTGGGCCTTCTTCTTGGCGGCGAATACCCGAACTCCGGCCGCATTATCACGCACCGCTGCCTCTACTGGGCGCGCACCAACGAAGTCGCGCTCGTCGCCATGACCGCCCGCGACGGCGCCCCCGCCGC
>CAMOSH010000051.1 GCA_946624575.1 uncultured Verrucomicrobiota bacterium | reverse complement strand
GGCGCGACCTCACATGCTCCGACATCGTCCGCAACGCGCACGAAATCTTCGCCCGAAAGCCGCTGACCGTCATCGGCGAAGGCGGCCTGCCGAACCTTCCCATGTGGCCGTGAACGGTTGAAAGGTTCCGCGTGTCGCCTGTCGCGTATCGCGTGTCTCCAGTCGCTTGTCGCCCGTCGTGTGTCGCCTGCTTTTACCATGAAAGTTCGTCCTTTTCTGATTTTCCCGGCCCTGCATCTCGTCGCAATTCTTTCGGCTTCGGCCGATGATTTCGCCATCGCGCAGGACGGCAACTTTCTTATCGACGGCAAAAGCAAGTATCTGCTCGGCACGGTCATCTACCACCATCCGCAGTGGAAGGACTACCGCCACACGGAAGGCTACCCCGCCGAATGGGCCTGGATCTACGAGACGCCGCCTGATCGCGCATATCTGGAACGGCTGGGCTTCGACACGGTCGGCGGGGAGGTGTCTCTCTCCTGGCTCTCGGAGTTCCGCCCCGAGGCGAAAGTCTGGCAAGGAAAAAAGGCGCTGGACTGGGACATCGCCTCGCGCTGGTGGCTCTCGGGTCTTCCGACAATCGTTGATTTCACCTGCGCGCGCTGGTCGCACGGGGCGATTCAGTTCGAGGAAGGCCGCGCGCCTTCGCGCGCCGCGATACCGGAGGACGGCGCCGGGCATTTCCTGCCATACAGTCTCGCTTCGGACGAGGGCCGCGCCCTCTACGCCAGGATGTGGCGTACGGGCGCCGAGGAGCTCAGGGCGCATGGCGCCGCGCCCTACGCCTACGAACTTTTCAACGAGCCGCGCTACACCGAAAACTCCCCCGAGTCGCGCGCCCTTTTCGCACGCGATCTGTCCAAAATCTTCGGGGGCGACGTTTCCGCGATGAACGCCGCCTGGGGTTCCGGCTACGCCTCGTTCGAGGCTGCGGCGGGGGCCGCGCGACCCTTCGAGTGCGTCGGGCTGGGCGTTGAACTCATGAAGTTCCGCGAGCGGATGTTCGCTTCGGGAATCCGCCTCGGCGCCGACACGATCCGCCAGGTCGTGCCGGACGCGCGCGTCTGCTTCCAGCCCCTGAGCATGTCGTTCGGCTACGTCAACGTCCTGGAGGCGAACCGCGGATGCGGCGTCGTGATGAGTCCCACGGGCGGCGGCACGTTTTTCGACTCGCTGATCCTGCGCGCAATCGCAGACGGCAAGCCGATCATCGACGGCGAGGCGTATTTCGGGCACACGCGCGCGAGCCACCGCGCCAAGGTCCTGCTTCAGTATTCGCGCGGATTCAACGCAACGTATTACTTCAAGTGGGACCGGCGTCTCGACGATCCCGCGTTCCGCACCACCGACGGCCCAAGCCGCATGGCCGAAACGTTTCCATACATGGCGCTCAACCCCGCCGCCACGCCGCCGGAGGCCTTCGCCGGGATGCTGGACGCAAAGCGCGAAATCGCCGCCGTGGAGGATCTGTTCAACCCGCGCGAGCGCGGCATTTCCAGCGCGGAGCGCGCGGCGGTGCTGTTTTCCCTGCCGACCGAGCGTCTGGGCGTCGCCGCCGGACACGGGAACCACAATTTCGCGAAGTCCGCCGCGGAGGCGATGGCGGACGCGCATCTGCCGCTCGCCGTCGTTTTCGAGGAACAGCTGCCGGAGGGGCGGCTCGAAAATCACCGCTTCCTCGTGGCGGCCGGCATCGACGCGACGCTTGACGGGACCGTGGCGGCGTTGCGCGGCTGGGTCGAGCGCGGCGGCGTCCTCGTCCTTTGCCAGGAGGCCATGACCCTCGACGAATGGGCCCGGCCGCGGCCGACCGGACAGACCTGGGGCATTGCGCTCGGCGCCCAGGCTCGCGGCGAGGCGCAGGAATTCATTCTTGGGGGCCGCCGATACGAGGGCGTTCCGTATCGCGCGCTCGAAAGCGCGGAAGGCTGGGACGTGGCGGCGACTCTGGCCGACGGCACTCCCGCCGTTCTGGAGCGCCGCATGGGAGCCGGCGTCTCGTATTTCGTGGCGGCTCGGCTCGACGCCGCGCAGGAGGCGCGTCTGCTCGCCGATCTCGCCTCTTCGGCATCCGGCGTGGAGCCCGTCGCGACAACGCTCGATTTCGAGACCGGCGAACCCGTGCGCGATCTGGAAACACACGCGGCGCGCGCGTCGGCTCTCTCTGGATCCATCGCCGCTGGCAAGTCCAAAGCGTCCGGCGAAACCGCGTTCATCCTGACGCTGCACGGTCTTGCGCCGCGCGCGGTCCGCTTCATGCCCGGCCCGCGCTTTCAGGCGCAGACGCTTGTAAACGTCGCCACCGGCGAAGCTCTCGGCCGCGATTCCGACGGCGCGGCGCTGCTGCTCATGGAGCCCGAAGTCCCCGTCGTGCTGCGCGGAAGCGCCAGCCAGCAGCCCTCCCCCGCCCTCCCGGCCGTGTCTGCGAGCACCAGTCAACATGACGGCGCGGCCATTCAGGCCGCGCGGTTCGCCGCAGTCGCGGCCGCCGCCCCCGGCTGGCTAGCCTCGCGCCGTCCCCAGGCCGCCAAAAAGGCGTTTTCCGTAGATCCGGCTCTCATCCGGTTCATCGACCTGCGAGAAGTCGCGAACCGCGCGTTCGTCGATTCCGTCGCCGGCGACGGGCGCGGCGGTTGGACCGACCAGGGCGAAAACTGCCTGAGAAACGCGCCGTGGGGCGTCACCGACTGCAACGGAGTCCCGTTCGACTTCATTCGCCCCGACCAGAACGGCGAGCGCGCCTGCGTCATGCTGCGCGGCGCGGCCCTCCCGGAGTTGCCCGACGCGGTCCGCGGCATCGGCGTCAACCTCAAGGCGCAGGCTCTGTTCTTCCTTCACGCCGCCGCGTGGCTCGAAGACGGAAACGCCGAAGTCATGCGCTACGTCGTGCGCTACGCGGACGGCACGTCGGAAACCATTCCGGTCCTTGCGCGGCGGGACATCGACGACTGGTGGATGGACTCGCGCAAAAAGCAGGCCGCCACGGCGCGCTGCCGCGTCGGCTGGAAAAACTCCGAAAACCGCGGATTCCACATCCTGCGCTGGGACAACCTGCACCCCGACAAGACCATCGCCTCGATCGACATGGAAAGCGCGTGCGGCGCGGCGGTGCCGGTCGTGGCGGCGATTTCGGCGGAGCTTCCCGACCCGTCGCCGCTGGCGGCGTGGAAGCTCCGCGCCTTTCCATGGGGCGGCGCCGCCGCGAATCGGCGCGGCGGCGGGCTGGAAATCTCGGCAGACGACGCCACGCGCGACTGGGCCGGGGCGCGGCTCGCGCCGCCGGAACCGGTGTCCGTGGCAAGTCCGGCCGACGCGCGACTGGTGTTCGAATTCAACGGCGGGCAGACTCCGACCGGCGCATTCGACGTGCCGCCGCCGGCGTTTCAAGTCCGCGTCGCGTGGCGCGGCGCCGATGACGCGGGCGGCGCGGAGACGCGGTCGAAATACGTCGGCGCGGAAATCGAGGGCGGCCAGCCGGACGGCGACCCGGACACTTGGCAGACCGCATCGGTGCCGCTGCGGCGGCTGATCGACGCGGACGGGCCGATCGAACTGACCTCCCTCTACGTGCAGTTCCGCGTCATGCCCGCCCGCCGCGCAGGACTCGCAATCCGGAACGTCCGCATCGAATCAGCAAATTAGCACCATGCGTCTTCGAAACGTCATGGTCTGGCGATCGGAACGAACACGAACCAGCCGAACGCCAGAATCGCCAACGGCCCGAACACTGACATGACAAGCAGCAGGCGCACGGGCGAACGCGGTGAAACCGGCTGATGGAGGCCGGTGGCATCAGCCGGGAAATCCTCGCCACGAACAGCGTCGCTGACGCGCGGTTCGCCGACGCCCAAATCCGAAGCCGGCGACTTCTGCTCGGCGAGCCAGTCAATTAGCGAAAGCAGGAATCTCTGTTCAACGTCCGAGGCGCCGGACATGTTAGCGTTGCAGAGCATGTCGGCGTCGCCGCAGACAGCAATGCGGATTTGACTGGAAACTCCAGGCGGCGGATCGGCCGCCACCGCGGCGGCGACGCATTGCGGCTCGGACATCGCGCCGACGGCCTCTCCAGAGCCGCCGGCTGGCGCGACGTAGGCCAGTGGCGTCGGCGGCGGAACCCGAAGGGTCTCGTGGTCTACCTTGAGAACGGCGCAAGGCGAAGTCCAACGCGCCGAAAGCCCCGCGATGCCGCGGACCGCGGGATGGTCGCCCCAAAAGGCCGTCGGAATCGAAGACCTGTTCGCGCGCAAATCGGCATCCGCCATTTTGCCAAGGGCCAGTCCCCAGACAGACAGCAGCGGGGAAAGCCCAGCGCCAC
The DNA here is from genome assembly GCA_946624575.1 of uncultured Verrucomicrobiota bacterium. Classification (GTDB taxonomy): domain Bacteria; phylum Verrucomicrobiota; class Kiritimatiellia; order RFP12; family UBA3636; genus UBA3636. The sequence continues at coordinate 16,971 of CAMOSH010000051.1, read as the reverse complement.
GGGAATCGTCGAACATGAAAAGCGCCCGCCCGCCACCGGAAATCCAGGACGAAAGCCGCTCAGCCTCGTTCGCCGGAACCGAAACGCGCGGCCCGGCCACGACAAGCACGTCGGTTTCCGGCGGAACCACGCCGGTGTCGGACGTGGAAAAGGAGACCACGCGCCAGCCGGCACTCTCCAGCTGCCGCGCGAACAACGAGGCTCCTGTCACCGGATTGGCGTCGAATGGATCGTATTCGCCGTGCCCTGAGAGAAACGACACCGTGGCGTCCGGTCGGCGCGCAAGTGAATTCACCGCGGCGGCGAGCGCGGCCGCGACGGACGAAAATTCCGAACCGCCCCTTCCGGCGGCGTCGGCGAGGGCGAATTCGTCCAGAAGGCGGCTGCGCCCGTCCAGCCTGACAAGCAACGAATTCGCCGGCATCGATTCGCGGCGCAGCAACGCCGCCGCGGCCGCAGGATCGTGGTTCAGGTCGAGAGATTCGACGGAAAGGTCGAACGCCGGAAACGTGCGGGCGCCGTTCTCGCAGGCAAGCAGTAGTGACTTCACGGAACGCGCGAGCGGATGGGTGCGCTCGAACGCCGCCGCCATCTCCAAATGCCCGGAGACCCTTCCGAACGCTTCGTCCAGAACTGGCGGAAGCTGCCTGGACTCGACGACCGACCAACGCGCCCCGATGCGGAAACTCAACGCCACCGCCGCAACGAACACACCGATTGCAAGGGCCGAAGCCACGACGGCGGCCACCCCGGCGCCAAACCTGCGGACGCCCAGACGGCGACCGCCGATGCGCGTCGGCGGCGCGGCGCCAGCGGCTTCGGAAGGCTCGGGCGCGCCGGAGGCGCTGCCGTTTGGCGGCGAGTCGGTCATGCGACGGAACACACGGTCAAATCGAGTCCGGCGGTCTCCGGGAATCCAAGGGCGATGTTGAGATTCTGGACGGCGGCGCCGCTCGCCCCCTTGCCGAGATTGTCGAAGCGTGCCACGGCGACGACGCGTCCGGACGCGCCGCCGTGAACGGAAATTTCCATGCCGTCGCAGCCGGCCATCGCGGCGGCGGACAGGAACCCGCCCTCACCCTCGCCGGCGTTCCCGGAAAAACGCACCACGGGGCCGTCGCCGTACGTTTCGCGGTACACTGCGGCCACGGCATCCGCGCCACCGCGCAAGGCGTTGTCCGGAAGCGGCACCAGGACCTCCATGCCACACGGAAAATCCGCCACCACGGGGCAGAACGCGGGAGAAGCCGAAAGCGAGCACTGCGCGACCATTTCCGGCAGATGCTTGTGCGCCTGCGACAGACCGTAGAGCCGCGGCGCGGCGAGCAGCGGATCGCGCTCGTCGCGCGAAACCTCGTACTGGGCGATCATCTTCTTGCCGCCGCCCGTGTATCCCGTGAGCGAAAAGCACGAAAGCGCGCCGCCGCCGCCGAGCGCTTCGCGGCGCAGCAGCCCGGAGCGGACGAGCGGCTCCACAAGCGCCACGAATCCGCTGGCGTGGCACCCGGGATTGGCGATGCGGCGCGAGGCGCGTATGGCGTCGCGACGGGCGCCGCCTTCAAGCTCCGGGAATCCGTAAACCCAGCCGGACGCGGTGCGATGCGCGGTCGACGTGTCGATCAGCACGGCTCGCGAACCTTCGGCCAGGGCCACCGCCTCCCGAGCGGCGTCGTCTGGCAGGCACAGCACCGCGGCGTCGCAGGAATGTAGCGCATCGCGGCGAGCGGCCGGATCCTTGCGCTTCTCCTCGGACAGGGTCAAAACGTCAAGGTCGTCACGCGACGCAAGGCGGTCCGCGATGCGCAGTCCGGTCGTTCCGGCCGCGCCGTCGATGAAAACCAGTGGCTTAGGCATGGCTATTTGGAATCCTTGAGCATGGGGAAGAGTATCACGTCCCGGATGACTTCAGTGCCGGTGAGCATCATGGTGAGGCGATCCATGCCAAGCCCCAGACCGCCGGTTGGCGGCATGCCGCATTCCAGCGCCTCCACGAAATCCAGGTCCTCGCTTTCGGCGTCCTCCTCGACCTGGGCGCTGAATGCCTCTCGCTGGGCGAACGGGTCGTTCTGCTCGGTGTATCCGGGACACAGTTCGCGACCTCCGACGACGAACTCGAAGACGTCCGCCTTCGTCGGATCGTCGGGGCAGGTTTTCGCGAGCGGCACGAACTCGTGCGGAATGCGCGTGACGAAAGTCGGCTGAACAAGGGTTCTCTCGACAAGTTTGTCGTACACCTCGTGCGTGAGAAGGAGCTCGTTCCAGGCAGGATCGAAAGGCAGACCCTGCGCCTCGACGCGCTTCTGCGCCTCCGCAAGCGGCAGCTCGAACCAGTCGTCGCCCATGCGCTCCTTCACGAGCGCCTCGTAGGAAACTTCGCGGTACGGCGGAGTGAAATCCAGCTCCGCGCCGCCGTACTGCACCTTGCGCGACCCGATCACGGTGTCGCACAGATGCGGCAGCAGCCCCTCGATGATGTCCATCATCGATCGCCTGTCGCCGTAGGCCTGGTAGAGCTCGAGCACGGTGAACTCGGGATTGTGCGTGCGGTCGAGGCCCTCGTTACGGAAATCGCGGCCGATTTCGAAGACCTTGTCGAACCCGCCGACAATCAGGCGCTTGAGATAGAGTTCCGGGGCGATGCGCAGAAACACGTCGCGATCCAACGCGTTGTAATGGGTGACGAACGGCTTGGCCGTCGCGCCGCCGGCGTGTGACTGAAGGATCGGGGTCTCAACCTCCATGAAACCGCGGCCTTCGAGCCACCTGCGCGTTTCGCGGAGAATCGCGCTGCGCTTGTAGAAGCGCTCGCGGGATTCGGGATTGGAAAAGAGATCCACGTGCCGCCGCCGATAGCGGTCCTCGGTGTCCACGAGTCCGTGGAATTTTTCCGGCGGCTGAATCAGAGCCTTGGAAAGGAGCGTCCATGATTCGACGCGCACGGAAAGCTCGCCGGTGCGCGTGACGAAAAGTTCTCCGGCGCAGCCTACATGGTCGCCGAGATCGAGCTTGGCGAACGCCGCGAACGCCGCGTCGCCGCAGTTTTTCGCATTCACGAAAAGCTGTATGCGACCGGAACCGTCGCGCATGTCGGCGAAGACGGTCTTGCCCATTTTGCGAATGGCGAGAAGACGCCCCGCCGCCTTGACGGAAACGGGCGCCGGCGCCGCGTGGGAATCGGCGATCGGCTGTGCGGCGGCCGATTGCGCGGCGACGGCCTCGGCGGCGGCCTTTGCGGCGGCAGCGGCGGCTATCAGAGGTTCGCCAAGGACTCGTATTTCGGAAATCGTTCCGGTGCGATCGAATCTGCGGCCGAACGGCTCGTGTCCGGCAGCCTGCAGCGCGCGCATGTTTTCAATCCGGATTGCGCGATAATCCGTGGATGAAGTTTCGTTTTCCATGGGGCGGCGGATTCTATCCGAAATCCCGCCCGTCGGCAATTCCCCAAAAAATCCATGCGGTTTCCGCCGCCACTTGCAATCGCCGGCGGCGGATGCTATTCTTCCCCCGTCGCCACGCATGGCTCCATTCCTCCGGCAGGGGCCTCGTGCCTCGCGACCCGCAACCTTTCAACCTTTCAACTTTTCAACCTTTCAACTTTTCAACTGGTGACAACATAGACACCATCAATTGACTCCACCAAAACGCTGCAAAGCGGTCGTCACGCGAAACCTGAGAAATTTCAAGAAAGACGACACATTGCAGAGACGGCGCATAGCGCTGGCCTCTCTTCGTGTTTCTTTCAGGGCAAATTCTCAGGGCCTCGCGTGAGACACGAAGAGAGGACTTCTTTTGGACTTCTTCCTTCGTGCCCGATCCCCAGGCGGCGGAAACACGAAGGAAGAAGCCATGAAGACACACGCGAAAACGACAATCGCACGCCTCGCCACGGCAGCCATTTGCATGGCTGTTGTTTCGCCGGCAAATGCCAATGCCGCCGAGCATCAAAGTTTGAAGTACACTTCCGTTCTGCTTAGGCCTTTGGCGCCGGCAACCATGCCAGGCATGCGGACTCAGGCCATTGATCCCGCCGCGATGCTTGTCGAGGGAATACGCTCCGGAGATGTTGATGCCGTTGACGAGGTGCTTGATTCCGGCGAACTCGGCATAGACGACCCCATTTGCTTCACCATGGGCCGGGCCGGAAGAGTACTGGAAACAGACAAAAAGTCGTGGTCGCTGACGGCAGGCATGAGGTCGATGACCGAGAAAGCGATCAATCCGACGGGAGATCCGAGTCACGCCATGTTCATCCCAAACACTCCGGGAGTGTCGACATTTGGCGATTCATGGCAGAGTTCCACAGGTGCTATAAACATGTATAACCTGCCCGAAATCGCATATCTTCACGGAACGCCCCTCATGGTCGCGGCCCGCTTCGGCAACCGTTTCATGGTGAAGCATCTGCTGAAGCGCGGGGCGAACCCCAATGTGTTCATCGTCGTCGGACGCACGAGCAACGGGTTCAAGTCCCTTCTTGGAAAAACCACGGAACCCGTGTCGCGTCCGTATCTCTTCGCACTTGAGGAATGCTACAGGGAGGCCGACGGGATACAGGGAAAGACACGAGCCAAGATGGACGAGTGCGCCAATATCCTGATTGCCGCCGGCGCGGTGCTGCCACCCGAAGACAAGCAGGGGCGCAACGGGCTGTGGGACGCGGCCATCGCGCGCAGCATCCCGATGCTCGAACTTGCCGTGAAGTCGGGAATTGACGTGAATGCGGTGGATCATCTGGACAAGAGCGTGGCCGACTACATCGCGGAAAGCCGCATTAACGATCCCGACCTCAATGCCTTCGCCAAGGCGCTTCAAGACAAGGGGGCCAAGGGAACGGCTCCGGAACCCATGAAGGTTCAGCCAAAGCCTCTGGTGCCAGGCGAGGACGACGTGATTCCGGTGCCTGCGCCAAGCGCCGGAACCTCCGTCGGCAAATCGGGCGGATTCTTCCCGCCCGCCGGCGGCCAGATCTCCCGTCAGGACCACACGGCGGAAATAACCGAACTAGAAATTCACCTCAGGTCGCTGAACGTACAACTAGACGACGCCAGGCACGACGCCAACATGGCGGCAATCCGTGGAACAGGATTGATAACGGCCAGCATGCGCGTCCAGAACATCATGCAGGCCATCTCCGAAACCGAGCGGCGGCTGCTTGAGTTGCAGCGGTGACGGCTGCAAAAACGATTTTCTCTTGCTGCAACAGACTTCCGACAGGAATCGACAACAATGAAAGAACTGGCAGACTGGTACTGGAACTTCGGAATCCAGCGCGGATACGACATGAACGATCCAGACCATGAGGCGCGCAAGGTTTCGATCGGCAACTGGCTTGATCCGGTGGAGCAGATAATCCGCCGCAGGGCGGCAATTCGCGCCAACGCAACCGGGCGCGGCTGCATCGCGCTCTGGGGGCCGTCGCAGACCGGCAAGTCGACGCTCCTAAGCCGCTACATCGACGGCGAGCGCGCCGACGGGAGGGACAGCGCGATGACCTGGGATGCCGCTCGCCCCGTCCGTTTCTCTCCGCTTTTCGGGCAGGACTTGCCGTCCGGGACACTCGTGTTCAACCCATACCATCAGGGGTCGGACGCTTCGGGCGTGGCCACGCGCTACACGCTTGGCAAGGATGGAGAAGTCGATGCCGCCTATCCTGTGGAAATGAAACTCGCCAGCAACGCCCAGGTTGTGAACGCGCTCTCGCTGGGGTATCTGTCCGACTGCCAGTCGGTGGCGGGAACGGCAGGATACACGGTTGAAACATTTTTGGAACGCATCACGCCAGAATGCGTAGATCACAAGCCGCCAACGCGGTCAGGCTACGAGATTCTCCGCGACATTGCCGACGTAGTTCAGCTGATGCGCTCTAACGACCGCTTCAAATTGCTGTTCTTCCGCAAGGGCGAATGGGAGAGCAAGGTTCGTCCGGCACTGGTTTCGTCGCCGACGTTGCTGTCCGACCCTGAATCGGCGAGAGCATTCCTTGAAGAGGCGTTCTGGGAGTCTGCAAAGGCGATTAGCGAAGTCAGCCGTGAAATGGCGGCTGTCAGGGAGCGGCTCACGCCGGTCTGGGCGGGGCGCCGGATATTCCTCTCGCAGGAGGCGGCGGCGCTGATGCTGGACATCGACTCCTACCGGAGTTTCGCGAACCCGGCAAGTGCGCATGGTGAGGAAACGGCCGACAAAGTCCGTCGGCTGCGCTGGAGAGCGGACGGAGAGAGGATCGTCGTTGAAGTCGGCAGCGGCGTTGGCTCCCCGGAAATCTCCGGCGTCGCCTTCGGCTACTTCCAGGCGCTTTGCGGGGAACTGATTGTTCCACTCAAGGCGGAGAATCTGGCAGGTGATGCGAAGGCTCCGTTCCGGACTCTTTTGGAAAAATGCGACATTCTTGACCTGCCAGGTCTTTCGCATGTGAACAAAGGCAGCAACGGCGGCGGGGAAAACTCATCACGGCTCGACCTTGTGAAGGCTGACCCTGTCCAGATATTGACCAGAATATTCAAGGAAGGAAAGACTCAAAGTCTAGTCCATGGACACGCGCTAGGCTACGGCCTCGACGCCTTCGTCATACTTTGCCGCGCCGATGGGAAGTCGCCGAGCAAGTCTGATCTCATCGGCGAAGGCGTGGGGGAATGGCTCAAGTCATTCGATCCGAATTGGCAGCCGCCGCAGCAGTGCGAAATGCCGGTATTCATCGACCTCACCTTCTTCTCGCAGGTAGTGAACAGCGTCACTGCGAACAGGGGCGTCGGCGACGGACTTGCGCCAGTCGCAAACGCCATAATGGAGAACATGGCGTTCTGCAAGCCCGGGACGTGCAAATGGTTCGCAACGAACTACCACCAGATTCCAAGTTCAGCCATAATGTCGCCGGAGAGCAGCGCATTCGCCATCGACGCAATAAGCGGAGACGAACACTTCATGAATGCGACGGACATGAGGCGCGACGACATTGCCGCCGTGTTCGATACCGACGGTGGAACTGGCAGGATGTTCGCTAGAATAGCCGATACTGTATCGCCAGCGAAGCGCACGGGGAAGTGCAAAAACGTCCTTGCCGCCGACAGAGCCGCATTGCTGGCGCTGATCCGGAAGCAACTCCCGGGCGAAGACTCCGAAAGCGCCATGCGCCAGCGTCTTGCGCACTTCCGGTCGGAAATCGAGAGGCGCGTCGCAGAGGCCGAGGAATCAGAGGATTTTGAAGGCATCTACCTTGACTTGTCGTGCGCCGTCAAGGCAATATTCTCCGCATCGCCGGAAATGTTCGAACCGGTTCCGTTGAATTTTGGAGGACTTCCAAAGAAGAAGGCTGTTGATTACGTTCGCCGGCAGGCGGTGCGCTGGTTCGACGCGAAACAAGCGTCCTGCCGCAGCATCAATGGGTTCGAAGAAGAAGACGTGGCGGCGTTGCTGTCCGCGCTCCGGGATTCGGTCGATGCGGTATCCATTGCCAGGACGCTTCACGGTCCCGGATTCGGCGAACTTGCGGACGGCATGACGGCCCGGGCCGCGCGGTTCCCGCTCGCCCAGATGTTTTCCAACCAGTTTCTCAGGGGAAGCACGACATCGGAACGCCGAGATGAAAACGATGCCGACGCCCAGCCGGAAGCCATCCTCAACCGGCTCTTGTCGGCGGCGGCCAAAGGCAGTCGCCAGCGCGGCGTCTCCCCGGCCTACATCATGGTCATCGGGCCGGCATTGGAGAGAATCTCCGAAATCGAGCGCGAATTCACCGCACGGTCGAGACCCTCGCAGCCGGGTGACGAAGAACTCGCCGCCATCCTCGCCGAAATCGAAGGCGCGACCCAGGCATGACAACCGGAACAGAAGGATATTCAACAATGGACACAAACAACGAAAACACAGAAAAACTCGAAGTGCCGGTGAGGGTGTTCCTGGACTCCGGCATGCAGAAGACATTCATCCCCCTTTGCACTCCGATGGAGTTCACACTCGGCAGGGGCGCAAAAGCGCCAAAGTCCCTGCTGGACGCACTGGAAAAAGTAGAGGGATACCGCGAAAGCGGGGCTCTTCCCGAGAGTTCCGTGGAAACGATATGCAGGGAGTCCGAACGCAACAAGTGCCCCTATGCCGAGTTGATGCCAAGCGTCCGCTGGCGATATGGCTTCAGGGAATGGAAAATGCCCAACGGCTCGCGGCAGAAACTCTTCGGCATTTGGCTTCTTGTGGAGACCAACACGTCGGGCGCCGACCGAAATTCCGGCGGGCTGCCCCGCTATGACCGCGGCTACTTCTACAAGCGACGTGACCTGACGCCGGAGGAGAGTCGTCGCGTTGTCGACTCCTACTTCCACAATGCCACTCTGGCACATGGGCCAACGCCCTTCCTCGATGCGCGCGAAGGCATGAAGGTCACGCTTTCATTCCCCTTCGAGTCCTCCTTGAAATTTGCACTGTGGATCACCAAGCCTAGCGCGGACTGCCTCGACGTTGACATCGTGGTCGATCTTGGCAATTCTCGCACATCGGCACTCGTCTTCGAGCACAACGCCGGCATGGATTTCCCCATTGAGAAATTCCGAGAAAAGTTCACGCCGCTGCGACTGCAGACAGACCCCGATTCTGGAAACGCCGACGAAGACAACGGGGTGGGAGATGCAATCGCATCGTCGTGGTTCGTCCTTCACGAACTGGACTACCAGACATTCTCCGAGCCGGGCAGGACGGCACCACCACCGGCCAATCTGCTCACTTCAATCGAGGTGACCCGTCAACCCGAAATCCAGACCGTGAGAAAATGGCCACGCAAGGACATCGTGATTCCACCCGAAGGCGATGTTGTGGAGCGTATCCCGCAGATGTTCTGCAAGCTTTCACCCGTTGTCATTGGCGAGTCCGCCACGCACTTCTTCGATCTCCCTTACGCGAAAAGCATGGCCGAGGCAGGCGCCGTCATCCAGCAAAGTTCCCCGAAGCGCTACTACTGGGATGACGTCCAGCGCGCGGAAGACTGGAATATGCTCCTCAACGACTTCGATCCCGCCTACAGATCGCCGCCCGAGACCTATCTGCCCGGACTTCAGGGCGAGATGCTGCGCTTCATGCGCCATGACGCAAAACTATTCGACTTGGGTTCGGAAGACTCCACAGGGCGACCTCCGGCATGTCCGAGAGAGCCGCGTTTCCCCCGACAGTCAACTCTGACATGGTTCCTGCTGCACATTATTGAGCGAGCCTTCGCGCAGACGATGGCGCCGAAGAACAACGGCACAAATTTCACGCCGCGCCGTTTCCGCCGCGTTCTCATGACCTACCCTGCCGGCTGGTCAGAAAAGGAAGTGGGGCTTTACCGCGAACGCTGCCAGGAGGCGCTTGACATCTTCACCGAAACGCACATGTATCGCGGCGTCAAGGGCGGGGCGCGGCTCGAACTCGTCCCGCTTGCGCAAAGTCCGGACGAGGCCGTGGCGGGGCAACTGCCGTTCATCTTCAGCGAAGTTGCGCGCTATCCGGGACTGATCGCCGACGACTACTTCAAAATTGTCGGGAAGCAGCGCGATGGACATCCTACGCTGCGCGTAATGAACATCGACATAGGCGGCGGCACGACCGACATTTCCATCATCGAGTATCGCGACAGAAGCAGCGGCGGCCCCGTAGCCTACAGCGACATCGCCACAAAGCTCCTGTTCAAGGACGGCCAGACCCTCGCCGGCGACGACCTCCTCAAGGATGTCATCGAGCACTTCGTCCTCGGCTCGCTCGTCGGCGAACCTGGCATCCGCAAAGGCGGCAGGGGTGGCATCCCTGAAGGCGCCGTCAGGAGGCTATTCACGACTCCGGCGAGCAAGCCCGCCGACAACTCCAGGCGCAGCCGCATCGTTCGGACGTGCCTCATTCCGCTCGGCCTTCACTGCATGGAAATATCCGGAGTGTCCGAAGCCGCTTTCTCCTCAATTGACGCCGGCATAAACCAGAACAACTGGAGTGAATTCGCGGAATTCCTTGGCACGGACGGCGACGCCATGCCGCGCGACGCGAAATTCTTCACCTTCCACTCCGCCGTTTTCAACGAACTTGTCGAGCGTCGCTTCGCGCCGCTCTTCCGCAACTGCCAGTTCTACGCGGCCGCATACGATGTCGATCTCGTCGTCTTCAGCGGCAAGACAAGCGAACTTCCGCACTTCAGGACTATGGCGGAACGCTACCTGCCGCTCGAAGCGTCACGGATAATCTTCGCCCGCGCCTTCAAGCCGGGCGTCTGGTACCCATTCACGGATGCCGCAGGTGCAATAGAAGATGCCAAGACGGTCACCACCGTAGGTGCCGGCCTGTATTATGCGCTCTCCGGCGGCTACATACGTGGCTGGCGCATCTCTAAGGACGAAAGCGCCGCCTATGACCGTAACGAGTGGGGCGAACTTCTGACGATGAAGACTCGCAGAAAAGTATTCCTTTCCACCGACGAGAACGTCACCGTCACGGCCATTCCGCTTCAGCCCAACTGCTCGATCGGCCGACGCCGGACCATGCGCTCGATGGCCGAACCCGTTTATCGTTTCATAATCCCCGAAGGCGCCGAACACCGCTCATACAATGTCAAGTTCGAGCGCACACGACGGAATGAGCCGGATGGACTCAGGATTGTCTCGGTCGATGGAACCCCGATAGCCCAGTGTCCGGGCTTCGACCTCAAACTCTGGCCAGATGACGGCGGCGGTGCATTTTGGCAGGACACCGGACTCTTTGACTTGAGCGACATCGATGACAAGACAGCACCCGCACAGACGGATAAACAGAACACTGAAGAAGACGAGGAGGAATGGTAATGAAAAACAACAACTTCACGATGACACGTGCGGCAAGTTCAACCGTCTTTGCTGCTGGTCTATTCGCGCTGGCAGCAGCCCAGCTCGCCCCAGGGCAGGACATGGGTGATTCGCAGCCCGCCATTGACGACACTTCCGAAGTGGCGGCGTCCAATTTTGTAGAACAGCCGAAGTCACCGCCCGAAGCAAGGACTTCTGTCGTGTCGCATTTTGTGAGAGAGGACAACGATGGTCACCTAGTTCCCGGCGACGAGCCTACGGGAAGTGCGCAGTCTTCGTTTGGACTTGAGGACATTGAAGGCGTTTTCCGAAGAGTTTATGACGAAAAAATCGTTAATTCCGCATTTGGCAAGTTGCAGGAACAGTATCAGATTCTTAAAAGAGAAAACGACAAACTCAATGAAGAGCGCCGCAATCTCGAAGAGGAAAACAAGCGACTTCAAAGCGAGAAGCCTGAACTTGCTGTCGAACAAGAGGAGGTGCAGGCGCGGCGGCGCAACTGGCTGCCTTGGGCTGTCCTTACGCTCCAGATTTGCGTGGTCGTGATGCTTGCAGCGCTTGGATTCGCGATTTTCGGGCAGACACGCGACACCAGTGCGTATCCCTCCCCCCGGAAGCCAGAAGACGGCAATGCACCGGCCGACTGGCGCAAGCAGCTTGACGATGCACTGAATGCGGCGAAAAACGCACAGGCGGCCGAACTTCGAGCCCGCGAGGATGTGGAGTCCGCAAAGGCGTCGGAACGGCAGGCACTGTCCGACCTCCGCGCGGCACGCGAGGCCGCCAGTGCGGCAGAAGCCGATGTCCGAACTCTCCGCGCATCAGCCGACAGCGTTCAGGATGAGACTCGGCAGCTCGTCCACGCGGCTGTCGCCGCCTTCGCCTCAAGCGATGACGTCGGCGAAGAAACCTGGCTGCGTTCCTTGCGCGACATCGCCAGGGGCATCTCTAAATTCTCGGCCTCGCGCGGCGACACACCAAAGGAGACGCTGGCCTTACTTGCAAAGTGGTCGCGGACACTACAGGATTTCGAAAGCGGCGGGCGGGAGTTCTCGCTTACGCTCCCAAGCATTGGCGCAAGCGTGGATTCCTCGTGGATGACTGCTGCTCGATCCGGCACGGCAACGGTGTCGCGCGTAGTCACCTGGGCCGTTTACGGCAAAAACGGCATCCGTCACAACGCTGAAGTCGAATAACTGAGAACCGAAACAGCAGTCAGTCAAGGAATCACGGACATGAAGAGCATCGACGACAATGGCATATCCCTTGGTCGTGAAGAAGGGGAGCCGCTCTATTCGGGCAACTATCTCTACTGGAATCCGCAGTTCGCGAACATAGTCCGCGAGTATCTGGCGGATTTTCTCCCGCAGGCGGATGTAGGTGGCGAAGAAGGGATGTCCGCATTTAGTGAAGTCCTCTTCCACAAGCGGGTTTCCGGACGCGAAATCTGCGCCGACTCCACGTCATTTCTCGACCCGAAGGCCAAGGTCTCGCCGTCGGACGCCGATGCGCTCATCGCCGCGCTTGACAGGATGCACGCGGCGGCCGAAACGCCTTCCGCGTCTCCGGATGCAAAGCTGTTCATCAGGGGCTTCGCGCTCCCCGACCCGGCCGAAATGCCGGAGGCCTGGCGGATACCGGCGGGCGGCGGAAAGCCGCTCGTCCTCTGGGGGTGGAAGAAGCTTGGTTCGCGCAACACGACTTTCTTGCCGCTGACTCCGACTTCGGCAAAGTGGCCTGATGCTGCAGAACGCCGCGACCTGAAACAGCTTCTTCAGGGGAACAAGCGTCTTGGGAATTCGTTTTTGTACAGCCTGCCGTGGCGCGTTTTCAGGACTGCTGCCACAGTCGCGCTCATCGCGCTCGTCACGTTCGGTCTGGCCGATTGCGGTCGAAACAAGAAGGGCGGCGGTTGCTTGCCCGTGATTGATCCGAACCCGCCGACGAACATTGTTGCAAAATGTGAAATCCACAAGGACGCAGAACTTGACGCGACCGGAAAATGTCCCGTCGTCTGCGCCATTTGCGGCGCACATCTTGAAAAGGACGATGGCCGGCGTTGCCCGAACACGTGCGACGTCCACCCTGACACGCACAAAGTTGAAGGCGATTGTCCCAAGTGCGTGAATCCTCCTCAGCCGCCGCCGGATGACAAATGCCCATGCGGCAAGGATGATGGCGACTGTCGGTGCGGACAAGGCGGGGACAAAGGCTGCGGATGCGACCGCGGCAATCAACCTCATCAAGTTTGCGGATGCGGCGAGGGCCATTCGATTGGTGGCTGCCAGTGCGGCGGCGTACACAAGGGAGGAAAGTGCGATGGCGGTTGCGCGGATCAGTCTCCTGCCGAGGCGGAAGACCCGATTCCGGCTCCCGCCACAACGAATTGGATTGAAGTGACAAACTGCAACTATGGTGTTCACCTTGAAATCGAGGAGAAGAGCAACGACCTCTACTTTACGAGCTATTCGATTACCCGACCGACAAGTCCGGAAGATGGCGAGGGTTGGGACTGGCCGGGTTCCAGTGAAATTGCCTGGTCGGTTGACGGGAAATATGCCGGTGCGGGCTTTAAGGCTCCGATTCCAAGAAACGGGAACATCACCAACTACTGGCAGTTTACTGCCCCACATGGATTCAAACAGGGCGAAACGCACGAAATCGGCGCCGTCCTCTCAAAGCATGTCGGCACGAATTGGCTGCATGTCAGCGTCGCACCTTACATATGGACCAAGGAAGGGGCTTCACCAGTCAAAGTCATAGTCTCGCCCACGAATACGACGCCAAACACGGTGATCACGAATAATCCACCGATTCCGCCTTCGCCACCAACCCCAATCGACTATTGCCCGATTCATCCGGGAACGCAGCTAGTTGACGGCGTGTGCAGAGTCAGGTGTCCGATTTGCGCGAAGCACCTGGCGCAGGACAACGGGACACGCTGCCCGAACACCTGCGACATCCACAAGGATACCCACAAGGACAAAAAAACGGGAATATGCCCAAAGTGCCATACGCCCATGCCAATAATCGAGGAATGGGTTCATCTTTACGGCGAAGAGGAACGAGATGGTCGTTTCTATCCAGTGTTCAGTGTCCAAACCAAAATACAAACCGAGACAGAATGGGAGGAATGGACTCTTGACGGCCAAGACGTAGGGACAGGAATGACGAATTCTGCGAACGTTCTAGTCTGGTCGCCACCGCAAGGCTTCGCGCCGGGTGAAGAACATGTCATTGGCGCAACATTGGTCAAGTTGCTAGACGGCAAGCGGACGCGCATTCCGGCGCGGCCATACACTTGGACGAAAAACCCTCCTGCTCCGGAAGCCGTCGAGCGAGCCCTCGTCGGATGCGGGAAAAGACGCGACCAGACTACGGGACGCGACTACTTCCTAGTCCGCCTCTTCTCCCAACCGGAAGACAACCGTGCCAAGGTCGAACGCTGGGTGACCGACCTCGACGGGCAGCCCATCGCCTGCGAGGCCGACCCCGGAATTTCCAATGCGATGCGCCTCTACGAGCAGGACATACCGCGCGACGGGGTCTTGACGGTCAAGGCGTCCGTCCTCATCGCCGGTTCCATCAGGCGTGAAATGGAGGCTTCGTTCCTCCGCAAGGGTAATTTCATCACCGGGAACGACATTCAGGATGTCGAACGAGTGGATGCCGTCACCACAATCTACAACCTCACATGGAACTCGATCTTCCTGTGCGCGGCCGTGAACGGTGAAACTGGTGTTGGCGCCAGCGGAACAGCCTTTGCAGTGACAGAGCGGGACCTGATCACGAATCGCCATGTCGTGGATGAGGGGAGGACGAAAATACTCCTCTGCAAGGAAGACGGGGAAACGCGAATTCCGGCGCGAGTAGTCCAGGTGACCGACGAGAAGACCGATCTCGCCTGGCTTCGCGTTGACGAGCCCATTCTCAAGCCTCTGGCCATAGACGCCGACGGGGCTGTACTTCAGGCGATAGCGAAGGATGTCGGCGAACGCGGCATGGAATCATCCGCCGACGTTGTCGCGCTGGGCTATCCTTACTGGGCCGAATTCCAGGATCCGTCAAAGGACAAGGTGCCGACTATGGCGCGAACTATCGGGAAAATCAAAGGAGCAACGGATGCAGACGGCAAGAGGCGCATCATCCACACGGCTCAGACCACGCACGGCAACAGTGGCGGGCCGCTGGTCGCGATGAATGCCGTCGTCATAGGAGTCACGGACAGTTCCTATGTCCATGTCGAGCATGGCTCGGAGGTGATAGACGACAGTCTTAACGCCATTCCGGCATTGATGATAAAAGAGGCATTCCCGCAGCTTTTCTCCGGTAGCGCCAAGTGATGGATTTTAAGGAACACCACAATGATCTGCCCCAACAAAGCCTGCAACGCCGAATTTCGAGACGGATTGCTCTACTGTCCGTCGTGCGGGCGGCTTCTTGATCCGTCGTCGGCCTACACGGGAAGACCGCCTGTCGATGAGGAAACCAGACGACGCATCATGCGGCGGAGAGTGAGACTTCTAGGATGGTTCGCGGCCATTCTAGCCTCTTCCGCCGCGGCTGCGGCTAGTGGATACGGAATCTACCGCTATGTGACGCGCCCCAGACCTCCGACGTGTCCGGATCACAAAGGCGTCATTCTTCAGGACGGCGCATGCCCGAAGAAGTGCGACATCTGCGGCAAGCATCTCAAGCCGGGCGGGACTTGCGAGGACATCTGCAAGGACCATCCGGGCATACACCTTCTGGACGGCGCATGCCCGAAGAAGTGCGATGTCTGCGGCAAGCACCTCATGCCGGACGGGACTTGCGCGGAGATATGCAAAGACCATCCGGGCATCCACCTTCTGAACGGCGCATGCCCGAAGAAGTGCGACATCTGCGGCAAGCACCTTGAAAAGGACTGGACTTGCGCGGACATCTGCAAAAATCATCCGGGCATCCACCTCCAGAACGGAAAGTGCTCCGAATGTGAAAAGAAAGCAGCCATTGCGGCGGCCATCTCCAAGGCGCTTGAGTCATTCCGTGCCGAAAAATGGCAGGAGGGAATGAATGCATTGAAGCAAGCCAATGTCCCGGAATCGGCCATTACCGACCCTGAACTCCAGTATTGGATGGGATGCTGCTACCATCGCGGCTACGGTGGGGTAGCCCAAAACGGCGCTGAAATGATGCGCTGGTATCGCTTGTCCGCAGAGCAGGGTTATGCCAAAGGCCAATATCGCTATGGAGAGCAACTGGCCCTTGGAAACAGTTCGCTGCGCGTACTGAGCGATGTCCAGGAGGCGAAGAAATGGCTTCGTGAAGCGGAAAAACAAGGCATAGCGGAAGCCTCCAGACTGCTTAAAGATCTTGAGAAATCCGAGTGAGTTTCCAACAACCATACAACAAAGGAGAAAAAAATGAATGCAAAACGATTAATGGCGCTTGCCATGTGTGGTGCGGTGGCGATGCTGCCTGCGATGCGGGCCTGTGCCGGGACTGGCGAAGAAGGTTATTTCGACGCCATGCAGAGTTTCCATGCGGGACTCTATTCGCGAGGCTATTCCATCTACCTCGACAGCGCCGACAAGGATGGGTTCAAGGAAACGTCTGAACTCCTCTACTACATCGGATATTGCTATGAGACCGGGCAGGGGCCTAAAGAAAAGGATGCCTCTGCAGCGGAGGAATACTACAGACGGGCGTCCGATGGTGGCAGCCAAATGGCCAAACAGGCGCTAATGCGCTTGGCGCAACTTAGGAAAGATGCCATGGATCGCGAGATTGCCCTGAAAGAACTAGCCGAAATAAGGGCGAAGCTTGCGGATGAGGAGGAGAAGTACAAGAAACTGAAGGACGACTATGCCAAGGAGGAAGAGGAGCGACAGGCTCGGCTCTCCAAGTGGGAACAAGAACACAAGGAGGAAATAGCCGCGCATAATGCGGAAATCAAGCGTCTCCAGGAGGAGAAGGAAAATGCGATTCGCCAGGGCAAACTGTCCACGGCGGATGCAATAGACCAAGCGCTGAAAGACGCGGATGCCAAGCATCAGGCTCAACTGGAAAAGCTTGAAAGAGCGCGAGCGGACGCCTACAAGGCATATGAGGCAACGATAAAAAGACTTAAAGCCGAACAGGACGAAAAAGACAAGGCCCACGAGAAGGAGGTGGCGGAGTTGAACGCCGAGATAGGCAGACT
>CAMOSH010000050.1 GCA_946624575.1 uncultured Verrucomicrobiota bacterium | reverse complement strand
TTCTCCGTGCCTCTGTGCCTCTGTGTGACACTTCAACTGCGACATTTAGGATCATTCCCGCGCACTGCGCCTTTGCAGGGGTGGAGCCGGGCTTTGTCGTTCCGCAGTCATCCGTCGCGCTTTTCGCTTGAACGCATGGGAACTCAGTGTTAGAATCCGCCGTGTTTCCCGGGATGATCGCGCGGATTTTGCCGTGGCGAAGCGGAAAGGCGGCCGGAATCCATGAAGCACGACAGAATAGCTAGAATAAACGAACGGGTCCGCGAGGAGCTTTCAGCCGCGCTGTATCGCGTCGGCACAGGCGAAGGCGTGGACGTTGGCAGGATTTCCTTCGTGGCGGTGCGCGTGGCGCCGGATTTGCACAACGCGGTGGCGTCGGTGTCGATATTGGGCGACGACGGGGACTCGCGCCGGCTGCTGGCCTGGCTGCGTTCGCACCGGGCGGAGTTCCAGCGGCATCTGGCCGAGAAGGTCGGGCTCAAGTACACGCCGGTGCTGGATTTCAGGTCCACTGACGCAATAGCCAGCGGCGCGCGGGTGCTTGGCATACTTGACGAACTTGGTCTTGGCGGCGATACCGGCGCTGGCGCGGACGCATCGGGCAAATGATAGCATTTCAGGACGTGGCCATCTCGTTCGGCACCCAGAAGGTGCTTGCCGGGGTGACCGTGAAAATCAACGCCAAGGAGCGCATCGGCATAGTCGGCCCCAACGGCGCCGGCAAATCCACCTTTCTCAATCTCCTGACGGGAGAGCTGTCACCGGACCACGGGCAGATACTCTTCGAGGGCGAACGCCCTGCGATCGGATACCTGCACCAGCAGCTTTCGGAAAGGGAGGAGGGCGACACCCTTCTGTCGTATTCGCTGCGCGCGTCGGCTGACCTGAAGGCCATGGAGGAGGAAATCTCCAGACTTGAGACAGCCATGCCCGAAATGCCGCAGGGGTCGGCGGAGCGCGCCCGCGCTCTGGCGCGCATTGGCGAGTTGCAGACGCGCTTCGAGGCGCGCGGCGGCTACGATCTGGACTCCCGCGTGAAGAAGGCCCTTTGCGGACTGGGTTTCCACCCAGACGATTTCCAGCGTCCTTTCTCGGAGTTTTCCGGCGGATGGAAGATGCGCGCTGAGCTGGTACGAACCCTTGCGGGCGGGCCGGACCTGCTGCTGCTGGACGAGCCTTCCAACTATCTGGACCTGCCCGCAGTGGAGTGGTTGCAGCGCTATCTGCGCGAATTCCGCGGGACTCTCCTTCTGGTGTCGCACGACCGCTATCTGCTGCGCTCGCTCACGAATCTGACGCTTGAAATCGACGGTGAAACCGCGACCCGCTACAACGGGCCGCTGGACTTTTACCTCAAAGAGCGGCAGACGCGCTATGAAACCCTGTTGGCGGCCCGCCGCAACCAGGATCGCCTCCGCGAGCAGTACCAGCGTTTCGTGGACACTTTCCGTTCTCAGGCGAACAAGGCCGCGCTCGTGCAATCCCGCATCAAGATGATCGAGCGGATGGAGCCCATAGCGGTTCCCCGACAGGCGACCGAGGCCGGCAAGCTCCGCATCCCGCCATGGCATCATTGCGGAACGACGGTTCTGTCGCTTCGCGACGTCGGGTATTCGTACGACGGGCGGCGCTGGATATTCCGGCATGTGTCGTTCGATGTCGCCCGGGGCGAGCATTTGGCCGTCGTGGGGTTCAACGGACTGGGCAAGACCACGATGTCGCGTCTTTTCGCCGGAGTGCGCGCCCCAAGCGAGGGGGAAGTCGTGATCGGCCACAAGGTTGTTCCGGGATACATGTCGCAGGATTTCGCGGAGACGATTCCGCCCGAGCGTTCGCTCGTGAACGTGGTGCGGCGCGAGGATGCGGACATGACCGAGGCGCAGGCGCGGCAGCTTCTCGGCGCGTTCGGATTTTCCGGCGACGAGGCGTTCAAGGCGGCTGGCGTGCTTTCCGGCGGCGAGAAAATACGTCTTGCGTTCGCCCGCATCTATGCGCGGAAGCCGAATTTTCTTGTGCTCGACGAGCCAACGACGCATTTGGACATGAACGGTCGCAAGGCGCTTGAAGAGGCTCTTGTCGCGTACGAGGGCACAGTCGTGGTCGTTTCGCACGACGTCGAGTTCGTTCGGAGGGTTGCGCGCAGCATCGTGGAGATTGGTGAAGGCGGGGTGCGCAAGTTCGTCGGAGGGTACGACGACTATCGGGAACGTGTCGAGCGAGATGCCGCGCAGGCGGCGGCCGATCGTCGTGAACGCGATGCGGCACGGCGCGAGTCCAATCCGAATTCGCGCGAAGCGCAGCGCAGGGCACGCGCGGCCGAGCGCGAGCGGAACGCCCCGCTTTTGCGATCCTTGAGGCGGCGAGTCGCCGCGGCGGAAGAGCGCATCGCCGCGCTTGAAAAGGAGCAGTCCTCGCTTGTTGAGGCGCTGGCTGCCGGAGGGGAGGGCGCTGCCGAATCGGCGCGGCGTCTGGCGGAAATCGAGAAGGAACTCTCTACCGTCAACGCGCTGTGGGAGCAGGCCGCATCCGAACTGGCGTTTTTGGAGGCCGAATGACCGGCCGAGGCTGGCGGCCATCCGGCATTGCTAAATAGGTCCGTCTTCGGCGGGCCTCATTCCGCTCGCTAGCGGATGTCGGTTATTCTGGCCCCGGGGAAAACGTCGAATGCGGCCTGTACTTCCGGCGAGTCCGCGACGCGGGCCGAGGCTGAAGGCGGGGGATTCACGGCTTGGGGCGTTGCTGCGGCAGACGGCGGCGGCGTGGTCTGCGCGGCCTGGACTGCCGGCGGCGGGACTCCCCATGGGCGGACCGTCGCCGATGGCGGCGGTGCGGACTGCTCACGTGTCGGCGCCGGTGCTGGTGCAGGCACAGGTGCCGGAGTCGATGCGGGTGCGGGAGCGTGTGCCGGAGCGGGCGCCGGTGCTGGTGCAGGCACAGGTGCCGGAGTCGATGCGGGCGCAGGTGCGGGTGCGGGAGCCGGTGCTGGTGCCGGGCCCGCAGCGTTCAGATTGCGTTCCAGAGCGGTCAGTCGCTTGAGAATCTGCTCCAGATCCACAAGTTTTGCCGCGCGAGTGCAGCGAATGAGCGATGCCTCCACGAGTGTGCGAACCGCGAGAGCCTGCTTCAGGGCGCCGTCAAGCCGTATCAGCTCTTCCTCGATCGCGAGGACGGAGGAAGCCGACGCGCCGGTGCATTGGCGCTTCAGGGTGTCCGATTGCGCAGTCGTTATGTCGAGCCCGTCGGTTTTGCCGCCAAGTTCGACGCATACGAGCAGGTTGCGGAAGTGATCGATGAGTTCCGACACGAGGCGCCGCAGATTTTTCCCGGAATTGTCCAGTTTGTCAAGGCGCGCGAGGATGTCCGGCACGTCGCCGGCGAGAATCGCCCCGGCGAGGTCCTCCACCTGGGAGCGCGCCACGAGCCCGAACACGGAAATGGCGTCGTCTTCCGAGATTTTCTTGCCAGTGAAGGCGATGATCTGGTCGAGGGCAGTTTCGGCGTCGCGCATTCCGCCGTCCGCTCCGCGCGCGATGGCCAGCAGGGCGTCGTCGGAAATTTCGACCCCCTCGGCATCGCAGATCTTGCGGAGCTGCCCGCGGATGTCGGCCACGGAAATGCGCCGCAGGTCGAAGCGCTGGCAACGTGAAAGAATGGTGCCTAGCACCTTTTCCGGATCGGTAGTCGCAAAGATGAACTTCAAGTACGGTGGGGGCTCCTCAAGTGTCTTGAGCAGCGCGTTGAAGGCGCCTTGCGACAGCATGTGCACTTCGTCGATGTAGAAGATCCGGTAACGGCCTTCCACCGGCGCCTGCTGCACGGTGTCGAGGATCGTGCGGTGGATGTCCTCGACTCTGTTGTTCGACGCACCGTCGATTTCCACCACGTCGAAGGACGAGCCGGACATGATGGCCTTGCAGGCGGGGCAGACGCCGCAAGGCGTGGCCGTGGGGCCGTTTTTGCAGTTGAGTGACTTCTCGAAGATGCGTGCCAGTGTCGTCTTGCCGGTGCCGCGCGGTCCTGCGAGAAGATACGCCTGCGCGATGCGTCCGCTTTCAACGGCGCTGCGCAGCGTCCGGACTACGTGGTCCTGACCAACGACTTCCTCGAAATTCTGTGGGCGCCACTTGCGGGCGATGACTTCGTATGACATTTGCGGCTGGAATGCTGTGCGGGAAAAAAAGGCGCGGATAAAGGCGCTTTGCTGACGGCGAAAAGGGTAGGGGACGCGCCGCCGGAAGTCAAGAGCCGCGCCCGCGCGCGACGGATTCCAAACCAGTGGCCTGCAAGGTACGCCGTTGCACAATTGGAGGGGCGATGGTAGGATTGGCCGCCACATGAAAACGCATCTTTCAATCGATCTTGGCGCCGGCAGCGGCCGCGTCGTGGCGGTTCGCAACGACGGCGGCCGCCTTCAGCTGGAAGTGGTCAACCGCTTCGCGAACGATCCCGTCGAAATCGGCGGGCGCCTGCAC
Organism: uncultured Verrucomicrobiota bacterium; assembly: GCA_946624575.1. Lineage (GTDB taxonomy): Bacteria > Verrucomicrobiota > Kiritimatiellia > RFP12 > UBA3636 > UBA3636. The sequence continues at coordinate 17,194 of CAMOSH010000050.1, read as the reverse complement.
TGGAATTTCCCCGGACTGCTGGGCGGAATCAGGCAGGGGCTTGCGGCGGCGCGCGCGAAATACGGCGAAATTGCGTCCGTCGGCATCGACACCTGGGGTGTGGACTACGGCTTTCTCGACAAGGGCGGCCGCCTGCTTTCGCTGCCGATCGCCTACCGCGACTCCCACTACAATCCGCGCAACACGGCGCGCGCGCTGGAGGCGCTCGGGCGCCGCGAGCTCTATCGCGAAACCGGAATACAGTTCATGGATTTCAACACGGTGTTCCAGCTGTTTTCGGAAAAGTCAGAACCCACGCCGCTGCCGCAGCTGGCGGACAGAATGCTTTTCATGCCGGATCTGGTGGCCTGGGCGCTTTGCGGCGAATGCGCCAACGAGGCCACGATCGCCAGCACCACCGGCATGATCGACTTGGACACCCGCGACTGGAACGCGCGAATCCTGAAGGCGGTGGACTTGCCTGACGGACTGCTGAGCACCCCGGTGCAGCCGGGCACGGTCCTCGGTCGGGTCCGCGGCATTCCGGGGCTTGAGAACACGCCCGTCATCGCCGTAGGTGCGCACGACACCGCGAGCGCCGTCGCGTCTGTTCCGGCCGATCCTTCCACCAGCTGGGCGTATCTGGCCACCGGCACCTGGGCGCTTCTAGGAGTCGAAACCAGCGAGCCGGTCCGCACCGACGCGGCCTTCGAGCTCAACTACACCCACGAGGGCGCGGTCTCCGGGGCTTTCCGCTTTCTCAAGAACTGCACTGGCATGTGGATGGTGCAGGAATTGCGCCGCGCATGGGCCGCAGAAGACGGCGGCAAGGCGCCTGGCTGGGACGACCTGATGCACGCCGCCGAGGCCACCGCGCCGTTCCGCACGCTCGTGGATCCCGACTGGACTCCGTTCCAGAGTCCGGGCGAAATGCCCCGCAAGATCGTCGAGTTCGCCCGTCTGACGGGACAGCCCGCGCCGTCGAGCCGCGGCGAGTTCTACAGGACCGCGATGGAAAGCGTCGTGATGCGCTACAGGCAGGTCTGGGGGGAGCTGGAAGCTCTTACCGGCCGCCGCCGCGACGTTCTCCACATGATTGGCGGAGCTACGCAGGACGCCATGCACTGCCGCATGACTGCCGACGCCCTGGGCGTCAGGATCGCCTGCGGCCCCGTGGAGGGTGCCGCGATGGGCAACGCGCTTGCGCAGCTCGTCGGACTTGGCGACGTGGCTTCGTTCGACGAGGGGCGCGTCCTTGTGCGCAAATCGATCGAAGGCGGGGAATGGACGCCTTCCCCTGACGGGGCCGCCGCTTGGGACGATGCGTATCCGCGCTTTCTGGAGGCCAAGCGTCGCGCTGCCGAGGCAAAGCCCGCAGCCGCCGAATAGCGTCGCTTCCATCGCCAATGTCTTTTAAGTGATTTTCCGATGATCCAGCTATCCGATTCGCGCCTGCGCGAGCGTTTCGCCGCCTTCCTCCCGGACGCCGAGTTTCTCGGTTCCGTCGAATGCAGGGGGGGGCACATCAACCGCACGTTTTTCGTGGACGCCGCCGTCGGAGGGGCCATGCGCCGCTTCGTGTTGCAGTGCGTGAACAAGAATGTCTTCCGCAACTACAAGTCCTTGATGGAGAACGTGTTCCGGATTTCTGAGCACTTGGGTCGCAAGAGCTCGGAGTCTCGGAATCCGGATTCCGAACGCGACCACATACACTTCATCCGCGCGGCCGACGGCGGCTACGGGGTTGATGGCGAATTCGGCTTCTGGCGTCTGTACCGCTTCATCGACCGCGCCGAAGGTCGGCTTCGCGCCACGTCGCCGGAAGAGGCGCGGCAGGCGTCGGCCGCGTTCGGGCGCTTCCAGTGGCAGATTTCCGATTTGCCCGGCCCGCGTCTGGCAGAGACGATTCCCGCGTTCCACGACACGCGCCGCCGTTTCGAAAACCTCGAAAAGTCCGCTGCCGCCGATACCGTCGGACGACTCTCCGGCGTTCGCGGGGATCTCGACGCGTATTTGGCGCTGCGTCCCGAAGCCCTGAAGCTCCAGGAGGCTTTCGAGCGCGGACTCTTTCCGGAGCGCATCGCGCACAACGACGCCAAGTATTCCAACGTCCTCATGGACACCGAGACCGGGCGCGCGGTCAGCGTGATCGACCTGGACACCTGCATGCCCGGGCTTTCGCTGCACGATTTCGGCGACCTCATGCGCTCCATGACGTCCGATCGCCCAGAAGACGAGCCGGACGTCGCGACGATATGCGCCAGACGCGACATGTACGACGCGATCGTCGAGGGGTTTCTTTCCGAGGCCGGTAATTTCCTGACCCCTGCCGAACGCTCGCTTCTGCCTAACGCCGGCGTGGCGATCACTCTCGAGACCGGATCCAGATTCCTGGCTGACTACCTCGACGGCGACCGCTACTTCCATGTGGATTTCCCGGAGCACAATCTCGTGCGCGCGCGGTCTCAGCTTGCGCTTGCCCGTTCGATGCTCGACAAACTGCCAGTCGCGTAGCCGGGAGAATTCTGGACGGCGAGAAATTCCGGACGATAGGAGACATGTAGATGGAAAGCGCACTGGAGATCGCGCGCGAGACGTTCGAAACCGAAATCGAGGCACTGCGCAAGGTGTCGGACGAACTGGGAGATTCGTTCGAGCGCGCCGTGAAGATGTTGCGCGAATGTCTTTCGCGCGGTGGGAAGATCGTCCTCACGGGCGTCGGCAAGAATTTTTACGTCGCGGAGAAGATTTCCGCGACGCTTGCGTCAACGGGCTCCGTTTCGGTCATGCTCAATCCCATGCAGGCCATACATGGCGATCTGGGCATACTTGCGCAGGGGGACGTGCTTGTTGCGCTGAGCTACTCGGGCGAGAGCGACGAAATCCGCAATCTCGTTCCCGCGGTGCGCAGGCTCGGGATTCCCGTGCTCGCGATCACTTCGGATCCCGACAGTTCGCTCGGGCGTCTTTCGCAGCTTGTGCTGAGGTGCGCCGTAGCGCGCGAGGCGTGTCCGTTCGGCGTGGCGCCGACTGCCAGCACCACCGCGACGCTCGCCCTTGGCGACGCTCTGGCAATGGCGCTGCTGCGGCAGTCCGGATTCCGCAAGGAGGATTTCGCAAAATTGCATCCGGGCGGAGCCATCGGGCGCACCTTGCTGCTTCGGGCGCGGGACCTGATGCGCACCGGCGACGGTGTCGCGGCAGTTTCCCCGCGAATCCCGGTGTCCGAAGCCGTTGTCGCCATGACTCACGCCAAGAGCGGCGCCGCGTTTGCGGTCGACGACTCCGGCATCCTTCTCGGAATCTTCACCGACGGAGATTTCAGGCGCGCCGTCGCGTCGGGTTCGAGCGGGGTGCTTGCGCGCCCTGTGGCCGATTTCATGACAGCGCATCCGGTCACGGTGCGTCCCGAGGCCCTGGCCGTGGATGTTCTCCATCTGCTGGAGCACAAGGCGATCGACGATGTGCCCGTGGTGGACGCCGACGGGGCTCTCGTCGGCGCGATCGACATTCAGGATTTGCCGAAATTCAAGGTCTTCTAGCGCCTTCCGGGCTCGGACGCCACGGCCGCCGCAAGCGCTTCGATTTTTTCGACGATGCGCGCTGCGACTTCGGCTTTCGACATGAGCGGCAGGTGTTCCGGGGCGGCACCAGGCGCGATGAGCGTGACGATGTTCGTGTCGACTTCGAAGCCGGCGCCGGGGCGAGTGACGTCGTTGGCGACGATCAGATCGAGTCCCTTGCGGGCTAGTTTGTCGGCGGCGCCGGGATCCGGGTCTCCCGTCTCGGCCGCAAAACCCGCGAAAACGCGGTTTCCCTTGCGCGGCAGGAGCGCGAGAAGAATGTCCGGGTTGCGCACCAGGCGGAGCGAATCGGGCATTTCCGACTTTCGTATCTTCGCCTGCGCCGCGCGTTCCGGGCGGAAATCCGCCACGGCGGCAGACATCACAAGCGCGTCGCACCAGTCGATTCGGGATTCAAGCGCGGCGAGCATCTCTCTCGCGGACACCACGCGATCGAGGGCCGCAAGTCCTGGAGGCGCGTCCAGCGACACGGGACCGGAGACCAGTGCGGTCTCGTGCCCGGCCGCGATTGCGGCGGAGGCGATGGCATAGCCCATCCGTCCTGTGGAGCGGTTGGAAAGAAAACGGACGGGATCGATGAATTCGCGCGTCGGTCCCGCCGAAACAAGCATTCGCATCGCAGTTTTCCCTAGGCGAAAAATGAGGAGGCTACTCGGATCGCGTGGATTTCGCGGAGCGGACTCCCGCGCGATTCAGTGGACGAACACCTGAAACACGCCGCCGCCGGAAGTGCCGAACCGGAATCCGGTCGCGGAGCGAGGATTGGGGAGCGGAATCTCGTGCCATTGTCCGGGCGAAAGGCGCGCAAGCACGGGAATCGGAGTTTTTGCCGCCCCTTCGCGCACGACCATGGTGTTGATGACGACAGAGCCGCTGACGCAGAAGAGCCGCACAGTCTTGACAGGCTTTTTTGCTGGATTGCCGGCTTCGACGCCGCCCTTTGCCGTATACGCGCCCGAAAGGACGTAGCCCTTCGGCGCGCTGGCGGGGCGAACCGCGTTGTCATTGCGCGGCGATTCGCGATCATGTCTCGTTTCGCTGTCGCGCGGGCGGTCGTGGTCACCGTAATGGCGCGGCGGCGGCGGGCGGTCGTAATCATCGTAATGGCGCGGCGGCGGGCGGTCGTAGTCGTCGTAACGGCGCGGCGGCGGCCTGTCGTCTGACCTGGACCAACGATCCCATGGCCAGGCGAAGGAAAAGCTGGGAACAAGGAGCGCGAGCGCCGCAAGTCGCGGCCAGATGTTGGACTGTCTCATTGGGAATCCTCTTGTCCGGCTATTTCGTGCCGTGGTAGTAGAAACGCGTTTCCTGCGGACGGATGTCGGTCAGGGTGCCGACGTAGTGCCGAAGCCAGTGTTCGGCTCGAGGATGAGCTGCGGCGGCTTCCTCGCTCAGCTCGATGCCGAGACCGGGGCGGTCTGAAGGATACATCAGACCGTTTTCGAAGCGCACGTCTTCGTCGATCACGTCTGCGCGCCACGGCACGTCGTCGAAGAGCGTTTCGTGGATGCAGTAGCCGGGGGTCGAGACGCCGAGCGCAAGCGTGACGGCGTTGGCGACGGGGCCGCTTGGGTTGTGGGCGCAGAACGGGATCTGGTGAGCCTCGCAGATCGCGGCGATTTTCTTCATCCCCGTGATGCCGCCGGCGTGGGAAGAGTCGGGCTGGAGGTAATCGCAGGCGCGCAGCTCGATGGCATCCTGGATTTGCTGCGTCGTGTACAGGCGCTCGCCGCAGGCGATCGGTGTGCTGACGCGACTGCGCACGTCGGCCAGCGCGCGCATGGTGTCGGGAATCACTGGTTCTTCGACCCAGTACGGCTCGTATTGCGCGAGCGCCTCGCAGATGCGCACGGCGGTCGGCACGTCGAAGCGTCCGTGGCATTCGACGAGGATTTCCGCGCGGCCATCGATTGCGGACTTAACGGCTTCGATGCACTTGATGGCCTTCTTGAAGGCTTCCGGCGAAAGCTGGCGGAACGCCTTCCCGAACGGATCCCACTTCAGCCCCTTGAATCCGAGATCGACCGCCGCGACCGCCTTTTCGGCGAATTCGGACGGTTCGCGGGCGCCGGAGAACCAGCAGTTCGCGTAGCATGGCACCCCTTCGCGGCAGCGCCCGCCCAGAAGCTTCCAGACCGGGACGCCCAGCGCCTTGCCCTTGATGTCCCAAAGCGCCATGTCCACGGCGGAGAGCGCGCTCATGAGCACCGGGCCGCCGCGCCAGTACGCGTCGCGGTAGTTTTCGCTCCAGATCGCCTCCGTGTCGAACGGGTCGCGGCCGACGACGGCGTGCCTGAGGTCGTCGATCGCGCCAAGCAGTGCGCTTTCCTTGTATTCGAGGGTTCCTTCGCCGATGCCGGTCACGCCTTCGTCGGTAAATACCTTGACGAAAACCCAGTTCGTGCGATAGCAGTCGATGCAGTACGTCTTGAGGGATGTTATTTTCATTTCTGTTCCTGGATTGTCGCGTCGCCGCCGCAACTGCCTGAGAGGGGGAGCCGGGGAGGGCGGGGGAGATTGCCGGGATGTCAGCAGTCGCAGTCCACGGGCATGTGCTGGCACGAGCATCCGGCGTCGACCGTCACGATTTCGCCGGTCATGTTTCCGGAGTCCTGTGATGCGAGAAACGCGACGACTCCGGCGATGTCGGCGCCCGTGGCCTCGATGCCGAGCGGGCAGTTGCGGCGACGGCGCGCCGCGAGTTCCGGCGCTAGCGTGTCCCAGCGTTCCGTGCGGATGTAACCCGGGGCGCAGCAGTTCACGCGAATTCCAAGCGGTCCGAGATCCAGCGCAAGTGAACGTACCAGTGAATTGATGCCGCCCTTGCTGGCGCAGTACGATGTGCGGTTGCGGATTGCGCGGCGGGCCGTGTTGGAAGAGAGGAACACCACGGTTCCGCGCGTCGGCTGGCGCATGAAAAAGCGGTTGCACACGGCCTGCGTGACCTGGAATCCGCCGACTACGTTCGTGCGAAGCACCTTGAGCATGGCCGCTGGATCCACTTCAAGCGGTCCGCCCTGGCCGATGCCCTGGTCAGCGGCGTTGTTCACGAGGATGTCGAGACGGCCGCTGTCGGCGTCTATCGCGTCCAGGAGCGCGGCAACTTGCGCGGCGTCGGAAATGTCGCATGGCCGCGAGCCAATCCCGGCAAGACCACGCGCCGCCAGTGCCTCCGCCCCGCGCGCGGTGGACGCCGCCGACGAGCCGCACATCCAGACTTTGGCGCCTTCGCGTGCGAAGCGTTCGACCAAATCAAGTCCCGTGTTGCGGCTGCCTCCGGTCACGAGAACCGTTTTTCCTTCGAATCTGTTCATTGGTGCAAATCCCAAGTGCGCATGTGTTTTTCCGCGCCACCGCCAACGATACCACCAAGCCCTGCGATTTGAAAGCGAAAAGCGACTTCGCCTTGTAGCGGGACTCCTCGTCTCACCGGCTGTTGCGGCACGCGCCGGGGGCGGTGCCGAAGCGTTTGCGGAAGAGACGCGAGAAATACGAGTCGGAGGCGAATCCGCATTCGGCGGCGATGTCGCGCTGCCGCATCGACGTCGTTCGAAGCAGGCTTCCCGCTCGCTGCAATCGGGTTTCCTCCAGCCGGGTGCGGATGCTCCTGCCCGTTGCCGCGAAGATGCGGTCGGCCTGGCGGCGGCTGGCCCCCATCGCCACCGCGACATCCGCGACGCCGACAAGCGGGTCGCAGGCGTGCAGCGCGATGAAATCCAATCCCATGGAGAGTCTCGGATCGACGTCCGGCTCTCCCGCGCGGGTGCTCGCCCGCCGCGCCACGCCACGCATCCCGTAGAGCAGGACCGAAGCGCGAATGGGCGGCTTTCGCCCGAAGAGCGAGGAGAGCGTTTCGGCGGCGAGGCGGCCCGCTCCCTCAAAGTCGATTTGAATGCTCGAAAGCGGCGGGATGGAGGTGAGGCAGAGCGTTTCGTCGTCGTCCGCGCCGAGGATCGCCACGTCGCGCGGCACGTCGAGTCCGGCGTTGCGGCACGCCCCGAGCGTGAATTTCGCGAGCATGTCGTTGCCGGCGAAGACGCCGAGGGGGCGCGGAAGGCCGGCGAGCCACGTCGCGAGCGACTCTCGCTCCTCCGTCCAGTTCCACTCCGTGCGCGGCTCGTAGAGGAAGGCCTCGCGCCCGGCGGCGCGGATGTTCCGGAGAAACGACCGGCCTCGCTCCGTCGTCCACGGGTGGCGCCGCAGCATCGGCACGAATGCGAAGGCGCGGCGCCCGGTCGCGAGAAGTTCTTCCGCCGCCGTCGCGCAAAGCCGTTCCGTGTCGTTGTTAACCACGGCCCACGGCCCTGGCGTGTCCTTTTTCATGTCCAGTCCGACGGTCGGGATGCCGAGCGCGGCGAATTCGTCGCCCAGAAGTCCGTAGTTGAGCCGAACCACGATGCCGTCGGCCTTGTCAAGAATCGGCCGGAACGGCGCGACGTCGCTTCCGAAAAGCGCCGTGTCGATCACCTCCAAATCCCACCCACGGCTCGCCGCCACGGCGGAGACGCCGCGCAACTCCCCGCGGCCGGCGAAGTTGTCCGTCGGGATGATCGCAACGACGAACCGCCGGTCGCCGTCTTGTCGGCGTGGATGCGAATTTTTCTTCACGGGCGCAATGATGACCGCCTCGCGGATGATTGTCAAGTTGCGCCAGAATGGCCGAAAAGTGCAAAGAAGTTCCGTCCGAATTGTCTGATTGACGGCGTCCCGGTCCGGTAGTAGCGTTGCCGTCATGAGCGCGACCTTTCTCCATGTTCTTCCGATCGCCGGGTTCCTGGCGCTGGGAATGGCCGTCCCGGCGGACGCCGACGGGCCGCCTGCAACGGTCCTGCGCACCGGGGCGGACGGCTCGCTTTCGTTTGCTGGCGGCGGCATTTCCGTGCACGCCTTCTTTCCCGGATGGGCCGTGGCGCGGGTGTCGCCCGACGCCGCTGCCGCGGAGGAGGACGCCGCCCACATCGCCGGGCCTGACGCCGGGCGGCCGTTTTCCGTCATCCGCCGTCGCGACGGCGCCGCCTTCTTTCGCGGGAGGGCGGTCTGGAAGGAGCGCGGCGATGGCACCGTTTCCGGAGACGTGCGCATTCAGGCGCTCGCGCCCGTCTCGATGCAGTGCCTTGCGCTTGGCGTGGGGTGTTCGGCCGCGCCTCCGTCGGGGCTTGGCGCGTTCGATGCCAGCGACGTCACGGTGCCGTTGCGGGACGGCCGCTCGCTGCGACTCGCATTTTCCACGCCGCAGCGTTGCTGGGTGCAGGATTCGCGCCCGTGGGGCGGTGGCTGGACGGTGCGTTTCGGCGACCTCCGCGCGGAGCGGTCCTTTGCGGCGGGCGAGGTCGCCGAATGGCATGTCGTGATATCGGATCCTTCAGGAGCACCGGTTCGGCTTTCGGAGGGGACGCCCGTCGAAATCCTTCCAGGCGCCGACTGGGTGCCGCTTGAATGGTGCAAGGACGTCGAGCCTGGGTCCGCGCTGGATTTTTCGGCGATGGGATTCCAGGACGCACCCGCGGGCAAATGCGGATGGCTGCGCGCCGTCGGCGGCCACTTCGAGTTCGAGGGACTGCCGGGCGTGGCGCAGCGCTTCTACGGTGCCAACCTGTGCTTCACGGCCAACTACCTCGACCATGCGCAGGCCGACATGCTTGTCGAGCGCTTCGTCCGCTGCGGCTACAACTCCGTTCGCATCCACCACCACGACGGCGCATGGGCTAACGCCCACGCCAGTAGAAAGGTTGAAAAGTTGAAAAGTCGAAAAGTTCCGCAGCAATCGGATCCCGACCTTCACCTTTCAACCCTTCAACCTTTCAACCTTTCAACTTCGTCGATGTCGTCGTCGCGCCGCGACGACGACATCGACCGACTCGACTACCTCCTCGCCAAATGCTACGAGGCCGGCATTTACGCGACGACCGATCTCTACGTCTCGCGCAAAGTGCCGTGGCGCGACATCGGGGAAGAGCGCGACGGCTACGTTCCTGTCCAGCTCTACAAAACACTGGTCGCCTGCCACGACGGAGCCTTTGCCGACTGGTGCCGCTGGGCCGAAGCGTTTCTCGAACACGTGAATCCTTATACCGGCCGCGCCTACAGGGACGAGCCGGGCCTGCCGCTGTTTTCGCTCGTGAACGAGGGCAAACTTGGCATGGGCTACGCGGACAAGTCGGGCGATCCGCGCGTCCTGGCGGCGTGGCGGGAGTTTTCCGGCGACGGTTCGCCCCTTCCCTCCGACAGCGGGGCGCCGCGCTTCGGCGAGTTCGAGGAATGGCTCAACCGACGCGCCTTCACGCGCTGCGCCGCGTTCGTGCGTTCGCTTGGCTGCCGTGCCCTGCTCACCAACGACAACAACGGCCGCCGTCACGGCGAAGGAGAAGGCTGTACGCCGATCTACGACTACGTGGACAACCACTTCTACGTCGACCACCCGGCCTTTCTCGCCGGCGGATGGAACCCGCCCTCCCGGTGCGTGAATCTCAATCCCGTCGCTTCGGGCTCGCCGGAACTGCTGCATCGCTTCGACGCCCACGCGGCGTCAAAGCCCTGCACCGTTTCCGAATGGAACTTCTGCGGGCCGGGCCGCTACCGCGGCGTGGGAGGTCTGCTCACCGGAGCGCTCGCCTCGCGCGGCGGCTGGGACGGACTCTGGCGCTTCGCCTATTCGCATGCAAACGCCAACCTCGTCGACGGCAAGGGAAACATGGGATACTTCGACGCCGTAACAGATCCGCTCGTCTCCGCGAGCGACCGCGCCGCCGCGTGCCTCTTCCTGCGCGGCGACGGCGCGGAGCGGGACGACCTCGTCCTCGATCCCGAGCATGGGTCGATGACCATCGCGACGGAGCGCACCTGCGGCGGCTTCGCCGAATCCGGCCGCGTTGACGCCGGCGCGCTCTCGTTCGAACTCCTCTCCGAAGGGGAATCCGCGCCCGTGCCCGCCGCCATCTGGGCCTCCTCCCTCGACGGCGCGCCGCTCGCCGAATCCTCGCGCGTCCTGCTCGTCCACCTCGCCGACGTGCAGGGACGGGGCGCACGCTACGCCGACGAGACGCGGCAAGTCCTGCTCAAATGGGGTGTCGGAACCCTGGTGGAAGACTCCGCCGCCGAGGTGAGCCTCGCCATTTCCGGAGAGGCGCGGGATGTCGTCGTCTTCGCCCTCGACGCCTCCGGCCGTCGCGTGGCCGAAGTGCCGTGCGAGATTGCGCTCGCCCTGCCGCAGGACCCGTCCTGCCGCGAGGTGGAGCGCGAAGCGCCCCACTCGCGGATCCGCTTCCGCGTGTCCACGCGCGCCCCCGATGGCACAGGGCGCCTTTTCTATGAAATCTCCCGCCTGCCCAGCTCCGATGCCGCCGTCGGCGACCTTCCCTGAGCCCCAACCATGAAACCCGTCAAAATCGCACAGATCGGCATCGGCCACAACCACGCGGACGCCACGATGGCCACGCTGCGGAAGTTCCCGCAGTTTTTCGAAGTTGTCGGCGTCGCAGAGGACGACCCTGAATGGTTTGCAAAGCGACGCGGCCTGAGCTGCTACGAAGGGCTGGCGTTCACAGGCGAAGCCGAACTCCTCGCCACGCCGGGACTGGAGGCGGTCTGCGTCGAGAAGGACGTTCCCGACGGCCTCGCCACCGCCCTCCGCTGCGCCCGCCTCGGCCTCCACGTCCACATGGACAAGCCCGGCGGAGAGGACTACGCCGGATTCCGCGAACTCGTCGAGACGCAGCACCGCGCGGGCAGGGCCTTCCAGATGGCCTACATGTACCGCTACAACCCCGCCATCCACCAGTGCCTCGACATGGCGCGCTCCGGCGCGCTCGGCGACCTCTTCGAGATCGACTGCCAGATGAGCACGACGCACTCGGCCGACTACCGCCGCTGGCTCGCCCGCTTCAAGGGCGGCGACATGTACATCTTCGGCTCTCACCTGATCGACCTCATCGTGTGGATGATGGGCGAACCGGAAAAGGTCGTGCCGCACAACCTCAACAGCGTCCCGGAAGAGGCCCGATGCATCGACAACGGTCTCGCCGTCCTGCAATATCCGCGCGCCACCTGCACGGTGCGCACGACGTCGCTGGAGGCCAACGGCTACCACCGCCGCCAGCTCGTCGTATGCGGGACGAAGGGCACGGTTGAAATCAAGCCGATGGAGAACCCGACGAAGATGTCCGTCGCCTGGAAGGAATCATCCGGAGGGGCCGGCTCCCCTGACTCGCGCGAATGGATCGACCTTCCCGACTTCGGCGGGCGCTATGACGCGCAGCTCATCGACTTCGCCCGCATCGTGCGCGGCGAAACGGAAAACCCCTTTGGCTACGATCACGAACTCGCCGTCGAGCGGACGCTGCTCCGCGCCTGCGGAATCGACATGTGAGATCGCGGATTTTTTTCAGCGGAATTTGCAGATTCACGGAACGTGGAGGTTTCACTCATGAACAGACGATTCGAAAACAAGGCCGCCTTCATCACGGGTGCGGGCGGCTACATCGGCGGCACGACCGCCAGGATGCTCGCCGCGGAGGGCGCGAAGGTCGCCGTCTGCGACATCACGGACGAAGCGTGCGCCAGGACGGTGCGCGACATCGTCGAAGCCGGCGGCACGGCCGTCGCCGTGCCGGCCGACGTCACGGACAGCGCCTGCGTGGACGCCGCCGTGGCGAAGACCGTCGAGGCTTTCGGCGGACTCGACATCATGGTGCACGTGGCCGGCGGGAGCGCGCGGCAGGACATCAAGCCCCTCGCCGACCAGAGCGACGCCGTGATCCTGCGCGTCCTCGGCGTCAACCTTCTCGGCGCACTCTGGGCGAGCCGCGCGGCCGCTCGCGTCATGCGCGACCAGGGGCGCGGCGGACGCATCGTCAACATCTCCTCGATTGTGGCCCTCAACGGCCTGCGGGGCAGCGTCGACTACGCCGCCTCGAAGGGCGGCATCATCGCGATGACGAGGGCGCTCGCCAAGGAGATGGGCGCGTTCGGCGTCACGGTCAACTCCGTCGCCCCTGGCGTCGTGCAGCGGCCCGGCACCGGAGCCGACGACAGCGACTACGCGCTCAAGACCAACTTCCTCGGCGTGAAATGCGAGGCCGGGGACATCGCCGAGACGGTCCTCTTCCTCTGCTCCGACGCCGCGCGGTTCGTCACGGGCCAGACATGGGCCGTCGACGGCGGGCGCGGACTTGGAATGAAAGGAAGCGACAAATGACGAACATGAAGGCCATGCTGGTCCGGGGCGAGGCGAGGGATTTCGTCTGGTCCGACGTCGAAAAGCCGGTCGCCAAGCCCGGCGAAATCGTGATCGAAGTCCGCGCGGCGGCGCTGAACCGCGCCGACCTGCTGCAGCGCGCGGGCAAGTACCCGCCGCCCCCCGGCTGGCCCGAGTGGATGGGACTCGAAGTCGCCGGCGTCGTCCATGAGGTCGGCGAGGGCGTCACGCGCTGGAAGCCCGGCGACAATGTCTGCGCGCTCCTTGGCGGTGGCGGCTACGCCGAATACGCGGTGGTGCCGGAGGGCATGGTCATGCCCATTCCGCGCGGACTCTCCTTCGAGGAGGCCGCCGCGCTTCCCGAGGCCTACGCCACCTGCTACCTCAACCTCTTCGACGAGGGCGGGTTCAAGCCGGGCGAGACGCTCTTCTTCCCCGCCGGCGCGAGCGGCCTCGCCTCCGTCGGCATCCCGATGGCCCACGCCTTCGGCGCCTACATCATCACGTCCGTGCTGTCGGACGCCATCCGCCGCAGGATCGCGCACCTGCCCGCCGACGTCGTCATCGACACCTCGGCCGAGGACGTCGCCGAGGTCCTGAAGCGCGAGGCCGAGGCGGGGCATCCCGTCGACGTCGCCATCGACTGCCTGGGCGGCGAGACGCTGGGCCGGGCGCTGCCGTTCGTGAACGAGGGCTGCCGCTGGGTCCTCATCTCGACGCTGGCCGGAACGACTTCGACCATCCCGCTTCGCGCCATCCTCACGCGGGGCGTCAACCTCAAGGGAAGCATGCTGCGCAAGCGGAGCCCCGCGGAAAAGGCCGCGCTCCTCGCGCGCCTCGTGCGCGACGTCTGGCCCAAGCTCGAATCGCGGGAAATCGTCCCCACGATCCACGCCGTGCTGCCCATGGCCAATGCCGCCGAGGCGCACGCCATGCTGGAGCGGGGCGAGAACGTCGGCAAAGTCGTCCTCAAGGTGCAGTAGGCTTCGCCGCCGGAACCTTTTTGTCAAAGTGACGCAGCGCTGGTTCGACTCCCTCGGCCGCGAGACGAACACCATCCGCCGCACGGACCTGCACCAACAAGACATACGCGGACGGATCCGCAGTCTCTTACACCCACACGCCCGACGGTCTTCCGCTGCGCACGCGCATGACAGTTGATTCGGATTGCGAATTGGAGTAGACTTCGGGGCGTCGCGCCGGAAATTCCGGGCGCAAAAAATAAGGAGCCTCATAAATGTCAACCGAAATCACGATCCGCCACGTCAAGCTCAGTGTCGCTCTCCAGAATGCCGCGGGCAAGAAGGCCGAGAAACTTTCCGCCGACTATCCGGCAATCGAGCACATCCGCATCGTCTTCGACCAGGAGGGCCCGAAGTACGCGGTTTCCCTTTCGGTCCAGGGCGGACAGCGCACCAACGTTGACGCCTCCGCGCGCGATGTCGACGCCCTTGCGGCGCTTGGAGCGGTCTTCGACAAGGCGAACGCCCAGCTCAGGCGCGCGTCGAAGAAGCGTCAGGAAGTTCGTTAGTTCCGGGCGGCGGGGCGGTGGGGCGCTGAAGAACGCGCCCCACCGTTCACAGGAGAACGAAAAGTGACAATTGTCAAGGACCTGGTCCTCGTCAACAAATATGGAATGCACGTCCGGCCGGCCGGGGCGTTTGCAAAAATGTGCCAAAAGCACATCTGCGACATCACGGTCGCTAACGGCGATTGTTCGGTTTCCGGCAAAAGCGTCCTCGGCCTCATGACGCTTGAGGCCCCGGTGGGCACCGTGTTGCGCGTGACGGCGTCCGGACCGGATGCGGAACAGGCGATGCAGGAGCTCGAGGAGCTCGTCAACAACCATTTCGGAATCGCCGACGAGTAGTTCGGCGCGACAAAACGGGGATTTTTTCCATGCGACGTAATTTTGCAGTCGCGGCGCTTGTGTTGTGCGCGGCGCTCGCCACCGGGTGCGCAACGCGGGTGCGGATCGAGTCCGAACCCGCAGGCGCGATGATCCGCTATCGCGGCGAAGGTCGCGCCACGTTCCGCTGGAAGACGGCTCCTACGGCCGCTCCGGCGGACTTGAAGCTCTACTACGGTCGCATTTCCGCCTACGCGATCTGGCCGGACGGCACCGTGTCCGAAAAAAAGACACTGTCGCTTTCGGCCTTGCGCCCGGAGGAAAAGATTGTGCTGCGGCCCGATCCATCGCTTCCAAAGCGCGGCGGAGCGGCGGCCCAGGCCGGCAAGTAGGACACGCCCCGGAATGGCACGGCGCGCATCCGTTGCGGCATTTCTGGAATTCGTCCCGATGCGTCTTGCGGCGGGGCTGGTGGACGCCCTGCCTGCGCGCGTGGCGTTGCGGCTGGCCCGTGGCGTCGGCGCGCTTTCGTGGCTGCTTCTGCCCAAGCGTCGCCGGATCGCGGTAGACAACGTGCTGCGCTCCGGGATTGCGGCCGACGAGGCCGAGGCGCGGCGAATCGCGCGCGCGTCGTTCGGGAGTTTCGCGATGCTTTCGGTGGAGTCGCTGAAGGCGTCGCTCGAAATCACGCCGGATACGCTCGAGCACCACGTGCGCTTCGAGGTCCCCGAAGAGACCATGGAGCTATTCCGCGCTCCGGGAAAGCCGGTGATCCTGGCGTCCGCGCATCTCGGGAACTGGGAATTGAGCGGACACGTGGTCTCGTTTTTGAAGCCGCTCGTCGCCGTTGCGCGCGCGCTTGACAATCCGTTCGCGCAGCGGTGGCTGGAGCGCAGGAATCCGCGGCGGCGGATACAGATCGTGCCGAAGCACACTCGTGATCCGATGGCGCTGCTGCGGCCGTTGCGCGAGGGGAAGCTGCTGGGGCTGATCTGCGACCAGCACGCCAGTGGCGGCGGCGTGACGGTTCCGTTCTTCGGGCGTCCGGCGCGAACCGTGGCGTCTCCCGCGCGCCTGCATCTGGCGACGGGCGCCCCGATCGTTTTCGGCGTGTGCTATCGCACGGGGCCGATGCAGTTCCTCGTCACCGCGACCAAGCCGTTCACGCACGAACCGACGGGAGACCGCGAGGCCGACGTACTGGCGATCACGGAAAAGATAGCGAAAATCACGGAAGATCACGTCAGGCGCTTTCCGGAACAGTACCTCTGGGCTCACAGGCGCTGGAGGGCACTTGACCCAAAAAGGGCGAACGGGTAGACTTCCGCCCCGTTTTCACGCAAGTCCGCCTGAAATCAACTCACAAAAAATCGGAGAAACACAATGGCAGTCAAAGTCGCCATCAACGGGTTCGGTCGCATCGGCCGCCTCGCCTTCCGCCAGATGTTCGGCGCCGAAGGATATGAAGTCGTCGCAATCAACGACCTCACCTCGCCGAAGATGCTCGCGCACCTTCTCAAGTACGATTCCACGCAGGGGTCCTACTCCGGCCACACGGTCGAATACAAGGACTCCGTCCTCGCCGAAGACGGCAAGACGGTCGTGACCCCCGGCTCGATCACCGTCGATGGCAAGGAAATCACGATCTACGCGTGCCCGAAGGCCCAGGATCTTCCCTGGGGCAAGCTCGGAGTCGACGTCGTGCTCGAGTGCACCGGCTTCTACACCAGCAAGGCCAAGGCCCAGGCTCACATCGACGCTGGCGCCCGCAAGGTCGTCATCTCCGCTCCCGCCGGCAAGGATCTGCCCACGATCGTCTACAACGTCAACCACACGACGCTCAAGCCCGACGACACGATCATCTCCGCCGCTTCCTGCACGACGAACTGCCTCGCCCCGATGGCCAAGGCCCTCAACGACGGCTGGAAGATCAAGTCCGGCATCATGTGCACGATCCACGCGTACACCGGCGACCAGATGACGCTCGACGGCCCGCAGCGCAAGGGCGACCTCCGCCGCTCCCGCGCCGCCGCCTGCAACATCGTCCCGAACAGCACCGGCGCCGCCAAGGCGATTGGCCTCGTGATCCCCGAGCTCAACGGCAAGCTCATCGGCGCCGCCCAGCGCGTCCCGACCCCGACCGGATCCACGACGATTCTCAACGCGGTCGTCGAAGGCACCCCGACCGTCGATGAAATCAACGCCCAGATGAAGTCGCAGGCCAACGAGTCCTTCGGCTACAACACGGACGAGATCGTCTCCTCCGACATCGTCGGAATGCGCTTCGGCTCGCTCTTCGACGCCACGCAGACGATGGTCATCGACCTCAAGGACGGCACCTCGCAGGTGCAGGTTGTCTCGTGGTACGACAACGAGAACTCCTACACGAGCCAGATGGTTCGCACGATCAAGTACTTCTCCGAACTCGCCTAACCGGCGTTCGGCAGTCGCTTGACAAAACAAAGGCGGCGTCCCGATTGGGACGCCGCCTTTCGTTTCTGCCGCTACACCGGCATTTGAGTTATCCTAAATGTAGCAGTTGAAGTGTCACACAGAGGCACAGAGGCACGGAGAACATTGGAAAATGGC
>CAMOSH010000049.1 GCA_946624575.1 uncultured Verrucomicrobiota bacterium | reverse complement strand
CGTACTGGTTCACGTAGAGGCGCGTGCCGGCGGCATTGAAGTCGAGCCCGTCGAATCCCGCGCCGTCGAGGCCACCGACCTGAAAGGCGTTCTCGCCGGCCTTCCAGCCGAGCGCCGGGACGTCAAAAGCCGTGTAGAGCGCGCCGTTCTCCTTGCCGCTGCCTGGCATTGCGACGCCGAGCTTGGCGGAAACAGCGCCGCCCTTCCAGCCGCGGTCGCCGGTGCCGGCTCCGAAGAAGTCGCCTGCGAGGGCGGAGGCCATTTCAATGCGGTTCGTCGTGCCGGAGATTGCCTTCAATTCAGCGACGGAGTAGAGCGCAACCGGGAAGGCCACATCCGAGGCATGCCAATCGACGAGCAGGAACGCGCCGTCTTCACTGAGGTTGATGAAGTGCGGATCGGTGTTGGCTGGCTGCGTATTGACCGTAGCCGCCACCACCGGCGTATCGAACCAGGCGGCGCCGACAGGGAGCGCGAAGGCGGCGGAGACGCCAAGTGTGGCCAGGAGTGATTTTCTGAATGGCGTATGCATTGTTGTTCTCCTTGGGGTGGTTTCCGTCGTGACCTTTTGGAGGTTGCGGCATCCCCGGTTTTCAGGTTTGGAGGTCGGCGGCGCTACAGTCCACCTTTCCGTGACGCCGACAATTCTACACTATACCGCCATGCAAAAGCGAAAGTTTTGCAACATTTATTCAGCGCAGGTGGCGGGCGCGCCATTCGCGCATTGAGCATCCGAAGTGCTTGCGGAAGAGCCTGCGCAGTTCCTGGTCGGTCCCGAAGCCGCAGAACGGCGTGATCACCGAGAGGGGCATGCCGCGCGACGCAAGCAGCGTCATGACGCTTTCCATGCGGACGTGCAGTATTTCATCAAGGACCGAATGGCCCATCGCCTCGCGGAAACGGCGCTCGAAATGGCCGCGGCTCACGCGGAAGCGCGCGGCGAGCGCGGAGGCGGTAAGGCCGGAGCAGGCCTCGCGGCGGATGATTTCGACCGCTTCAAGGATGTGCGGTTCGCGGCGCCCGCGCCCGCGGGTCGATTCCTTGCGCAGGACGAGAAGCGGGCCGAAGGTATTGCTCGCAATTTGCAATTGGGACAATTGCCCGCAATTGTCAAATTCCAATTTTGATTTGCAATTTGGCGCTTGCGCACAATTGGCAGTTGCTGATTTGTGAACAATGATTTTTTCCAGCAGCTTTGCCGCCAGATACCCGGAAAGTTCGAAGTCGAGTTCAACGGAGGAAATGCCTGGCGCAGTGGATTCGGTAGCCGCTTCCGGAACGGCGTCCACGCCGACGAGGGTGAAGTCGCGCGGGAAGCGAAGCCCGAGGCTGGCGGCGGCCTCGGCCACGCCCTTGGCCGTGTAGTCGTTCATCGCGAAAATGGCGGTGTGCGGAGGAAGCGATGAGAGCCATGCCGCAAGCCTGGCAGAACGTTGGGCGACGTCCTCGTCACGCCGTCCGGGAAATATGGGGCATGGTCTTCCGGCGCCGGCGCACAATGCGGCGAATGTTTCCATCCGGCTGTGGTTCCAGGCGACCAGCGACGGCGAAGGCACGGCGGCGAAGGCCGGCGGGTCGCCGGACGAAAGCTCCAGGAAGGCCCGCTCCGCGACGGCACCGTGGTCGCACAGCACTAGCGGCAGGCCGCGGCGTTCCTCCGGCACCGAGGAATCGAGGTACACGACTGGCAGGTCGCCGAACATCCGCGGTGGAAGGCGCTGGCTGGGATCGGTGTCCTCCACGATGCAGCCGGCCGGGCGGTGCCGGCGTAGCAGGGCCGGCACGTCGCGCGTCGGCACGTCGCGCCGGCGATACGCCTCCACCCGCCAGCCCTGCGTCGTGGCATGGCGCCGAATGCCCGCGAGCTTCCGGGGATATTCCAGCTCGTGGTCGCCGGCGTTGAGATACAGGATGGTCATCGACAATCAGGCTGGCGCATCAGCGTCGCGGGAAGGGCTCGCGCGGCGGCGAGGAAGCTGTCAGGCGCGGACCGCAGCGCGGAGGAAGTCGATCCGATGGCGACTTGGCATGCGCGGCCATGTGTGCCGCGCACGCGAGAGCAGTCCTGGCAAGTTCGTGGATGGAGCGTCAAAATCCTGTCGAAAAACAATTCGCAAGGATCGAAGCCGGGTTTGTTGTGTATGTCGATGTGCGTCGCGTAGTCCGGGGCCTCGCGGCGGTCCTTCCACCACGGGTACGCGCACCACGACCCCTTTTTTGCCACCAGCAGCAGCTCTCCGGCCGAAGGATGGGCCCATTCGCCGCCGTCCGCGCGCACGAGCGGCTCCTCGTAGTCGCCCGTTTCCGCCAATGCGTCGCGGACGAACTGGACGTCGTCCGGATCGCGCACGTAAACGTGGGCGATTTCGTGGTCGCACATGGCGAAGGCGCGCGAACGATGAAAGTCCGGATACGCGCGGCCGCCGATTTCCCGGACGGCCATGAGCCCTCTGCGACGGAGCGTCGCGTTCGGGAAAGCCGGCGGAAGCGTCGCCGCGGAGATTCCGTATTCGCCGACTACGGTCATGTCCGCACCTTCCTTTTCGGCGAATTCGGCAAGACGCCGCAGCTGGTCTCGGAGACGTGCGAATGCGGCGTCCTGACGGCGGCCGTTTGGTCCGAAGCGCTGCGCCTCGTAGTCGAGTGTCGGCAGGTAGAGAAAGGCGATGTCGGGGTCGTAGAATCCGGCTGCGGAAAGGAAATCGGCCAGACATGCGTCGCCGGCACCGGGGCCGGCGAGCGGGCCCCAGTAGCGCCACAGCGGGAAGGCTCCGTTTGCGCGCGAGAGCTTGCGGTCGGCCTCCGGCGGCACGGTGTAGCGGTATAGGACTGAGCCGCCGCCGTGTTTGTGGATGTGGGCCGGAGAGACGAGGACGTCAGCGGTTTCTCCAAGCGACTGCTGGAAGAAGAAAATCCCGACGGTATTCCCGGCGGCGCGGGCGTCCTCCCACACGCGCTTTCCAGCGACAATGCCGCACGACTGTTCCCAGAATGCCGGCTTTCGCAGCGCGCGGTTCCAGATGCCGTTGGCGATCATGCCGTGTTCGGAAGGCGGCAGTCCGGTGCGCAGCGTCGCCTGGGCGACGCATGTGACGGCGGGGAACACGGACCGCGCCGGCGAGAACCTGATCCCGGCCATGGTTTGTTCGCCGCGAGTTTCGAGTTCGCTCCAGCCAAGACCGGCGACGCTGACTACGAGATGTTTCATTTGGCTGGATCCGGGGCGTCGGGACTTTGGTCGATGCCAAGTCCGTAAAGGGCGAAATCGCCTTTGAGCGGATCGTCCGGAAACACTTCGGCGAGGCGGGCCGTGACTTCGCGCGCGACTCGCATCGACGCGCCGGATCCGCCGACAAGCCCGAGGCGGCGCGCCTGGCGCGCGACGTGGACGTCAAGCGGAATGACAAGCGTTTTTCTGTCCAGCCAGCCGCTCCAGGGGCCGTAGTCCACCGGTGAACCGTCGCGCGCCATCCAACGCAGGAACATGCAGATGCGCTTGCAGGCGGAGACGGAGTTTTTCGGCACTATCGGCGCGGCCATGCCGCCGAACGCCTCGCAGATGGCGTCGACCGCCGCCGGTCCCGTGCGCGCCCCTTTCGACTTGAGAAACTCCCCAAGCGATCCGTGCCGCTGCAGGATGTCGCGCAGGCGGTCGAGGAAGACGCGCATTTTGGCGTGGGAAAAAAGGCGATAGAAGCTGGAGTCGTCGTCTGGCGAGAACCTTTCCGCGTACGCTCCGGAAAGTACCCAGCCGTGGACGTCGCCGTCGGCCCAGTTGACGATTTGGGCGATCTTTCCGAGAAACTGCGACCGGCTCCCGAAACTGAGCGCCGCCGCGACGAACCCGGTCGTCTCCAGGTTCGGGCCGGAGCCAGCGCCGCGCAGGAACTGTATCGGGTCGCCGTCGGAGAAGTCCGCGGTTTCGTATCGCTCGGCGAGCGTGCGCAGCAGTGCGCGTGTTTCTTCGTTCATTTCCTGTTCCTTCCGAGTTTGACGCGAGGTATCCAGAGAAGATGGCGCAGGATTAGCGCCCGGTGGAGACGCCGACGCTCATCCGCGGTGGTTGCCTCCGGGTGGAATTTTGCGCGGAACTTGGCGACGCCGGCCATGTCGATCTTTTCGAGAATGCGTCGCAATGGCCTTGGCAGAAACGCCGTTGGAATCGCGGACTGCCAGTCGAGCATGACCGGGCGAAATCCGGGCGTCACCATGATGTTGCGCGAGTTGTGCAAGTCCAGATGGACGAATCCTAGCACGTGGCAGGCGCGCAGCGCGGTCGCCAGGTCGTCGAAAAACTTCATAGGCGGCCTTTCCGAGAGCATCTCCTTCGGGACGCCGTGGAACTGCACTTCATCGGGCGAGTTGCCCTTGTATGCGCCGCAGAGCGAATCGCGCAGCGCGAAGCCGGAAATCACGTCCTCCCGCAGGGCGAACGGCGAGATTTTCCTGACGCCTGATGGCACGGCCCCGGTTTTTCCGAGTTTCCGCAGCACCCACACTTCGCGCGCCACGAGAAAGCGCCCGACCGTGTTGCGAACTATCCATGCGGCCTGCGAGAAATCCTTTTCAATCCATGGCGCAGTGCCGTCTACGCTGCACATCCAGACAACGGCGTTGAAAGGCCCGCCGCCATGTATGCGGCGGCGCCGCTCCCGCGCGTCCGCCGCGTCCTGTACAGGAGCCGTGGCGGCGATTTTTTCCCGGTCTGGACTCATGACCGGTCCCCGAAGCTGTCGAGCGCACCGGCGAGCGCTTCGCGGCGCCACCCGCGGTTGAGCGGAAGGGCTGGATTTTCGCGGTCGAGCATCCACTCGGTCGCGTCGGCGCGGCTGGCGATCAGTGCCGGATCAACGCCGAGCGTCTCCGCCCGTTTTGCGATGACGTCAAGCGCGGCCGTCACCCGGTCGCGGACCCGGCGGCGGGCCTCGTCGCGCTCGCGTTCGCGGGCGAGTTCGCCGGGGGAGGGCGGGGGAGCGAGCCGCGGATCGTCCGCGGCTCCTCGCAATGCGTCGAAGAATCCGCGCTGGAACGACGGCGCAAGCGCGCGGCGCGGGAGGTCCTGCGGGGTGCGTGGCGGGCGCAGGGCCGCTTCGGTCATGATGTCGTCCTGGACGATCCATTTGCGTGGCAGGTCTCGATCGCGCGCGGTGCGCTCACGCCAGATCGCGAGCGCCTGGAACCGCCTGAACGCGGCGGCGTCGGTCCTGACCGGGCGCGGCGGGTGCAGTCGCGTCCAGGCCTGCTCCGGCGGAGGCTCCGTGAGACTCTGAGAAATCGCGCGTTCCCTGTCGGCCATCTCCTCGAAAAGCCAGTTCCGTGTGCCGTGCGCGTCGGCGCGGCGAAGCAGTTCCAGCGCGGCGTCTCGAAGCCATGCCACGTCCTGGGCCGCGTATTCGAGCTGTTCCGGGGAAAGGGGTCTGCGGCACCAGTCTGTGCGCGTTTCGGTCTTTGCTAGCGAAATGCCAAGCGTTTCCTCGAGCAGCGCCGCGAGCGACATTGACGCCGACAGTCCGCAGAAGCCGGCCGCCAGTCTGGTGTCGAACACTGACCGAACCTGCGCGGCGCTTGTCCATCGCGCGAGGTGCTGCGCGTCCTGTCCGGCGTCGTGGAAGATTTTCACGATGTCGGGGTCTTCGAGGATTTCCCGCATTGGTGACGGGCTGCACGAGAGCGGATCTATCAGCACCGCCTGCGCCTCAGCTTCCGAGTGCGGGGAGAACGGAAACGTGTCCGGCGGGTCAGATGGCAGGCGAGAGCGGTCGAAATCCGGCGACGGCGCGGCCTGCACGAGACCGAGGCGCGCGTAGTAGGTTTTCGTCCAGACGAATTCGGTGTCGAGCGAAAGGGCGGGGGAGGTGTCGGGGGAGCGAATGGGCATTTTGAAAACCGGGATCATTCGAAAAACCAGAGCGGCGAGCCGGAGAGCGGAAGCAGGGGCAGGACCGGAGTCCCGCAGCTGTCGCAAACAAGCGACGGCTCGAAGCCCAGCTCCGCGTGGTCGATTGGCGGGGCGGTATCGCCGGACGCGACCCAGGCCGCCGCAGCGCGCTTTCCGTTGTGTCCGATGAAGCGCAGCAGCCACAGCCGTCGGCTGCCGACACCGCGCAGGGGCGCGTCCGCAAAGTCGGCGCTGCGGGCGACGCGGAAGAGAAAGCGCAGGTTCTCGAAGGCCGGGCGTTCGCGCCAGGCGTCGCCAGAGGCGGTTCCGGAATCGACGAGGCCGAAGCCGTGCGAGGCAAGGGACCAGAAGCACATCGCGTCGGCGTGGCCAGAACATGTCCCCAGCAGGAACCAGCGCACCGCGAAATCTGCGGCCGCGCGCTCTCCCACGGAGGGATCGCCGGGCGCGCGCGGGCCGGGGGACACGTACGGCGACCCCACAGGCGACCATTCGCCGGTGCCGGCCAGCGGCCAGTTGAATTCGGTCACGACTCGTGGGCCGCGCAGCGCCGGAGGAGTTTCGGACAGCGCCCGGAACAGCCGCAGCTTGTCAACGGCGTCGTGCCGCCCCTGCTTGTTTTCGGGCGCGCCGCGCCTGTCCACGTACAGTTCGGCCGACAGCCCGAGCGGCGCCGCCGCGCCGCTTCCGCCGCCGGACGCCACGAAGCGCGGCACGAGCCGCAGCGCCGCCGCCAGAAAATCCCATTCGAAGTCGATGACCGACGGCACCAGAAAATGCACCCCGGGATGCGATGCGCGCAGTTTCGGCAGCGTCATGAGCGAGCGGCGCAGTTCCTTGAAATTCCAGAAGCCCCACTTGACGCGGTTCACGGCGTGAAGATATTCGCACCATGCGATCCCGGACGCGGCCCCTGCGACGCCCGTGCCGTCGGCCGGCGCGGTGTCCAGTCCGTCAAGTACCTTGTTGCAGAACGCCTCCCATCTGCGGGGATCGATTACGCTTTGGCGGTCCTGGACGAGCGATGTGGCGAGTCTCATCCCGAGCGAACGCAGTCGTTTGGCCGCGTCAAGCTTGAAATCGGTCGTCGAGGCGTCTTCGTGCGCGTAGAAGCGCACGTGGACGCCAGGCGGGTCAAGTCGGGAAAGTTCGTCCAGTTCGCGCGAGAAATTGTCGGGCTCGCAGGACACGGAGACGAACATCCGTTCGTGCAGCCGGAGCACCGGCGAGGCGAACTCCATGTCGCGCAGACGCCGGAGCCGCAGGCGAAGTGAGGGCAGGGCGCGAATAATCGCGAGCGCCGGCAGGAACACGCGGGACGCGGACTGATGGCGGCGCCTGTCGCGTGGGCGGAGTGCCGCGACTGCCTGTTCCGACTTGTCGTCCCATATCCAGATGTCGCGTTCGGGCGGGTACTTGGGCTCCGGCGACGGGGGGCGGCGCCTGAACGGGTGGCGCAGCGGGCGCGTGGCGGAGTGCAGCGCAAAGCGCCGCCTGAACCGGCGTTCCGCCGCGAGAAAATCGGGCGGGGGCGGGGTGCCCCAGTACATCTCGAAAAAGCACCGGAGAAAATCCGACGGCAGCGCGATGCGCGAGAGGTCGCGTGCGCGCAGACGGTTGGAGAGCGGGGCGTTGAAAAGCCGTGAACGGTTGAGGTCCAGGACGAGCGTCCGGCCGTCCGGCGCGAGCTGGATGTTCTGGTTCCCCAGGTCGCCGTGGAAAAATCCGGCGTCGTGCAGAGCGCGGCAGAACGTTGCCACCCGCAAAAGCAGCGCCATGAGCTCCCGGCATGGGCCATGGCTGGCGTAGAGAGACGCCAGGCGCGAGGTGAAGGATTCCAGTCCGGGGACTTCGCGCGTGGCGAACATCCCGACGCCCGGTCCGCCTCCCGGTCGGACTTTTTCGATCATGCCGAGCGGTTCCGGCGTGGATCCCGGAAGCCGCGCGTGGAGAAATGCGGCGGCACGGTGCGAACGCGTGGCTTTCGGCTTTTGCCCCGAAATCGCCATGAGCGCGCGTCTGGCGAGCCCGGGCGCCGGGAAGCGCTTCACCACCACGCTTTCGCCTGCGCATTCCGGCACTGGCACGGCCACGGTGAGATTGCGCCCTTTCTGCAGGATGCGGCTGCCCGGCGGCAGTGCGTTCGGATCAAACGATTCGAGCAATGCCGCTGCGGCGTTTCTGAGCGAAGGCGGGGCCGGTGCGTGTGTCATGGCTTGTTTCAGGTCCGCAAATGATATCGCCGCCGCCGCGTCCGGGCAAGCAAAATCCTCGTCTTCTGGAGTGCCGAACCATTTCCCTTGAATGCGCGATGCCGTCATGGTAGGATTGTCCCGGTTTTTTTGAGACACTGCACATGAACGAAAACAAGGCGCGGCGCTATGCGCTGCTTTCCTCGAAAATCATCAAGGGGCTTGCCTCCCGCAACATCGAGGCGTTTTGGGCGCCAACGAGCGAAGATGCGCTCAAGACCGCGCTGTCGCTCGTCCCAAAAGGCGCTCGCGTCACAATGGGCGGCTGCGCCAGCGCGGTCGAAATCGGTCTCGTGGACGCCCTGAAGCGCGGGGCGTACGAATTCATCGACCGCGACGCTATCGAGGACAAGCGCGCCGCCATGCTTGCCGCATACGACGCCGACGTGTACCTCTCAAGCGCGAACGCGATCACGGAGGACGGCGTCCTTGTCAACATCGACGGCAACGCCAATCGCGTGTCGGCGATCGCCCAGGGGCCGCGCATGGTGCTTTTCATCATCGGCGTCAACAAGATCACGCCCGATCTGGACTCCGCCTTGAAGCGCGCCCGCAACGTGGCCGCCCCGATAAATGCGCAGAGATTCGGTCTTTCGACTCCGTGTTCCTCCACCGGAGCGTGCGCCGACTGCAAGTCGCCGGACTGCATCTGCTGCCAAATCCTGATAACCCGCTTTTCCCGCCATCCCGGTCGCATCAAAGTAATTCTCGTCGGCCAGGACCTCGGTTTCTGACGCGCGTCGGGCGGCCGGGTCGCGTCGGCCGTTTTCGAAACGAACCTTTCGCCTTTGACGGGCGTTCTCATGTGCAAGGGGCTTTTTTACGAAGTCCGAAGAACCCAAACTGTCGATTTCACATGCAACGTTTGAAGGAGCTTTTTGTTGCAGGCGGACCGGTGATGTGGCCCATACTTGCGCTTTCGGTGCTGGGCCTGGCGACGCTTGCGAAAAAGGCGCTCGATTTCCGGGCCGGGTGCAGAAACGCCTCCGGGATGGCGCTTGTGTCCACGATCATAACCGCCGAGCCCATGCTTGGAATCCTCGGCACCGTGACTGGCATCATGCAGACGTTTCGCGCGCTTGACGCCTCCGGTGACGCTGCGAATCCCCTTGCCGCGACAGCCGGAATCGGCGAGGCGCTCGTCACGACGGCCGCGGGGCTGATAGCGTCGCTGGTGCTGCTTTTCCCTTACAATGCCCTTGACGCCGCGTTGGCGGACGATTGAGGCAGGGAAGTCCGTCGTTTGGGCGAAGGTGCGTCATGGGTCGCAGAAAACGCAGGGGAGCCCGGTTGGAGCTGACGTCGTTGCTGGATGTCATGTTCCTGGTGCTGGTTTTCTTCATATACGCCGTGTTCGACATGGCCGTGCATCGCGGTATCAAGGTCGAATTGCCGTCCGGCGCCGGGAATCACGAGAAGGGCGCCCGGATTGTCGTGACGATTCTCGCCGACGATTCCATGCAGTTGGACGGCGTTTCTGCGACGCGACGCGAGATCGTCCGGCGCATTGAGGCACTGAATGCCGGCGCCAATGGCGCGGAAGGATCCGCAAAGCCGTCGATTCTCGTGTCGGGCGACAAGGCCGCGTCCCTTGAATCGGCGCTTGGTTTGCTGTCGGATCTCAAGCGCGCGGGAGTGGAAAGCGTGAGTTTTCAGGTTGCCGGAAATGGCGCGCCCGACGCCGGCAATTCGGTGAAATGAGGACCTGGCTCGCCGGATTCGCCGCGTCGGCGTTGTTTCATTTGGCGCTGGCCGCGGGAATTGCGTTCCTGGTGACGCGGGTTCCTGTCCGAACTTTGCCAAGTCTTGAACTTTCGGCCCTTGAGTTGTCTTTTTCGGAAGTGGAGTCGTCTGCGGCTCCGGCGCTACCTGCACCGCCAGACCCGCCGGAGCCTTCCGCGCCTCCGGAACCGCCAGAGCCGCCCGTGCTTCCTGAGCCGCTCTCACCGCCAGAGCCGCCAGTGCTTCCAGAGCCGCACGTACCTCCGGAGCCGCATGCATCACCGGAACCGTCCGCCCCGCCGGAGCCGCCAGTGATGCCTGCGCCTCCAGACCCGCCAGTGCCGCCGGAGCCGCCCGTGATACCGGAACTGCCGGTGCCGCCCCCACATCCGGAACCGCCGGAAACGCCGGCCACGCCAGCGCCTCCAGACCCTCCGCCACCGCCCGTGCCCGCCCCTGAATCTGCCGCTTTGGTCGCGCCGGCGCGTCCGCTTCGAAATTTTCGTCCGAACTACCCGAAAGGAGCGCGCAGGAGAGAGGAGGAGGGCGACGTGGCTTTGCTGCTGGAAATCAATTCGGCCGGACGCGTCACAAGGGCTTCGCTGGATAAAAGCAGCGGCTATCCAGAACTCGACACGGCCGCGTTGCGCGCCGCTGAACGGGCCCGATTCGCTCCGGCAAGAAGCGGCGGGACGCCAGTCGCGTCATCCGCCAGAATCGTCGTCAATTTCCGCTTGTCGGGACACTAGTGTCACGCCGGCCGTGTTTCCGCCGCGCCGGCGGCGGCGCCCCCGAACTGAAGAGCGTGCAGGTGCGCGAAAATTCCGTTGGGGATTCGCAGCAGCTCCTCCTGTGTGCCGTATTCCGCGATGCCGCCGTTTGCGACAACAGCCACGTGTTTGCACTTGGAGACCGTCGATAGCCGGTGGGCCACCACGATCACGGTCAGTTTGTCCATCAGTTCGTCGATCGCCGCCTGCACGGCGCGTTCGCTGTCGGTGTCAAGCGCGGATGTTGCCTCGTCGAGAATCAGCACTTCCGGCTTGCGAATGAGCGCGCGCGCGATGGCTATGCGCTGTTTCTGGCCGCCGGACAGTGCGATGCCGCGGTCGCCCACCACGGTGGCATATCCATTTTCCTTGGCCAGGATGAACTCGTCCGCGTGGGCGAGCTTCGCGGCCGCCTCTATCTCCTCCTGTGTCGCGTCTGGCTTGCCGTAGGCGATGTTTTCGGCGATTGTCGCGTTGAAGAGGAACGTGTCCTGAAGGACGAGCCCGATGCGCTCGCGGAGCGATGCGCACGTGGCGCCCCGCAAGTCGCGTCCGTTCCGGAGCACAACGCCGAGTTCCGGGTCGAAAAATCGCAGGAGCAGGTTCACGAGAGTAGATTTTCCGCCGCCGGAGGGTCCCACGAGGGCCAAGCTCTCTCCGGCGCGGATGACGAGGTTCATGTTGTCGAACACGGGCTTGTCGCCGTAGCGGAAGCTGACTCCGCGAAACTCCAGTGTCTCCAGCTTGCCCTCCAGGGGCTTGGCGTCGGGCGCGTCCTCCACCGTGACAGGAGCGTCGAGGATTTCGAAAATCCGGTCAGCTGCGCCGCTGCTCTGCTGGATTTCCATCGAAATGCGGCCGATTTTCTTGAGCGGGTCGTACAGGGCCCAAAGCGCGCAGGCAAACACTATGCACTGCTCTATCGGCATCTCCTCGACCATGGCGTAAATCAGCACTCCCATGCCGCCGAGTCCGCCAATCACATGGGCGATCGGGTCGTTCAGGCTCTTCGCTTTCGTGGCGCGCACCATCTGCCGGAAGAATCCGTGGCACAGCGCGTTGAAGCGCTTTTCCTCGCGCTCCTCCTGTCCGAACGCCTTGACCACCGCAACGCCGTCGAGCGCTTCCTTCATCACGCTCGTCAGGTCTGCCAGACGGCGCTGCGCGTCGCGGCTGATGCGCCGCAGCAGCTGTCCTATCAGGACTATCGGCACGACCACCGTGGGCACCAGCACGAGTGAAAAGACGGCAAGCTTCCATTCCACCAGGACCACGAACGCGAACACCATCGCGAGTTTCGCCGGCTGGCGGATCGCGTCGGTGATCACGCTTGACACCGTGCTTTGCAGTAGCTGCGTGTCGGCCACGGTGCGGGAAATGACGTCTCCCGCGCGCGACGTGCCGTAGAACGCCATCGAAAGCTCCTGGAGATGCTTGAAGATCGCTTCGCGCAAGTCCATGACCACCCGTTGTCCGACCCATTGCAGCGAATACATGCTCGCGAACTGGCATGCAGCGTTGACTGCGATTACCGCAATCAGGACGAGGCACACCCACACGAGGCCGCCGAGTCCGATGGATTCAAGTCTGCGGACCGACTTTTCGTCGAGCATCTTGCCGGCGACTTTGCGTGTCATGCGATCGGTCCAGTTTCTCGCCGAAGATCCCCTTTTGGACGCTGCGCTGGAAACTTCGGCGTCCGTGGCAACCGCGGTTTCTGATTCGGGCCGCGCCGCCGCCAGCGCATCTTCCGGCATGTCGGCGTCGGCCGCCGCCGGTTCCAGATCGCCTTCGACGGCCGCCGCGACGGCGGCATTTTTTCCACCCTCGCCCGCGGACATCATCGCGTGGTTGTCGAAAATGAACGACAGCGCGCTTTGCGCCGCAAAGAACATCGCGATGATCGAGCCGCCTCCGAGCATCGAGGTCACGGCGCCTACAAGCAGTCGTTTCCAGTACGGTTTTGCGTAGACCAGCAGCCTTGAAAACGTCCGCAGGTCGTCGCGGCGCAGCTTGCGTTTTGGCTCTTTCATTGTCGGGGCGCGGAGCGGTGGATTCTGTTTTCGCGTGGAGTCGGGCGTCAGGCGCGGGATTCCTCGCGCCGTTCGCGTTCACGCCGCATCTGGCGGGTTTCGCGTTCGGGCGGGATGATCTCGACTCCATCCTGCGTCATGCCGCGCCCCGGCCCCTTGCTTCCCTTGCCGGTGCGTCTGGCGAATGCGATGCCCGCGATCGCCAGCGCCTGCGAAACCGACCAGTACAGTCCAAGCGCGGACGCGAAGTTGTAGCACATCACCAGCATCATGATCGGCATCATGACCGTCATCATCTTCTGCTGCTGCGCGTCTCCCGCCGAAGGCGTCAGACGGCTTTGCAGGGTCATGGTCACGGCCATTGCGATCGGAAGGAAGTTCACTCCGAACCCGATCGCCTCCTTGAAGCAGTTTTCCGGTTCGGAGAGATCGGCGATCCACAGGAAGGGTGCGTACCGCAGTTCGACCGCGCTGCGCAGCACCGTGAACAGCGCTATGAACACTGGCAGCTGTATCAGCATCGGCAGGCAGCTGGAAAGCGGGTTGACGTGATTTTCGGCGTAGAGTCGCATCTGTTCCTGCTGCAGCTTGCGCGGATCGTCCTTGTACCTTTCCTGAAGCGCCTTGAGCTGCGGTTGGAGCTCGCTCATCTTGCGCATTCCCTTGGCGCTCTTGCGGTTGATCGGGAAAAGAACGAGCCGGACCAGCACCGTGAGCAGTATGATTGCGACGCCGTAGTTCGGGACGAAGCGGTGCAGGAAATTGAGCAAGTCGAGCAGCTGGCGGCAGAACCACGACCAGGTCCCGAAGCGCATGATCGCCAGGTGGTCGGCGCCTTCCTTGCGGAGTTCGGACATCTTCTTGGGCCCGATGTAGAGCGAGTACGAGCGCGTCGCCGTCGCCGCCGCGCCCGTGGCGCCAGAGCTTCCGGGTTCGGCTCCAAGCACCAATGCCGCGCCGACGGATTCGAGCGCCACCGGCGCCCCGGCTGCGGTGTTGGCGCGCCTGAGGCGCGTCTCGACGGCCGCCGCGGGCGAGTCCGGCGTGAGCACTTCGACGAAGAACCGTTCGCGCACCGCAACCCAGTCGACGGTTCCGTCGAAGCGTGACGTCGCCGCGAGCGGTGCGCCTGGAGGCAATGTCGGGGCCTGGCAGCCGCCGCCTGAAGCGCCGAACATCGTCGCGAAGGTCGGCCCGCCCTTGAAGAACGCTGTGGTCAGCGACTGCTGCGGCGTGTCGCGGCGGCCGTCGTTGCGTGCGACAGATGCGTCCAGCCCAAGGTCGCGGTCCAGGTCTGTCGGGGCAACGGAGGTCACCGGTCCAAGCGTCACAGACGCGCCGGCGAAGGTGGCGGTAGAACCCGGCGCCGCGGAGATGGTGTCCACGACGCGCACGGCGTAGCCTCTTTTTTTCCACGAGAAACGCCGATGCAGCGTATAGCCGTTTTCGGATGATGCCGACGCCTCGACGCCTCCCGCTTCGTCGTTCGCCAGCGCGTCGGGGGCGATTGCGGAGAGAGCGAAGTCGCAAGTGCCGGAAAATCCAGGGAGGTTTTTCAGGCAAAGCGCGGGATTGTCCCCGAAATCGAACGCCACGGGGCCGGAATCGTCGTCGCGGGTGCGCGGATAGAGCAGCTTGCCGTCGGGGCCGCGAGCCGCGAGGGTCGCGCTCTTCACGCCGCCTCCCTTGCTGGTGAACACGAGCTTCAAGTCCTCGTTGCCGCCCTCAAGCGTCGTTTCCGGCGCGGACGGAGCCGCTTTGGCGCCGGCGTCCGCTCCTGCGGCGGAATCGCCAGACTGCGCGACCGCGGAAACCCCGTCGCCAGTGCCTGCGGAAAGTTCTGCCGCCGCCTGCGCCTCCGGGGACAGCGCGCCGTCCGCGGGAGCGCCTCCGGGAACTGCCGCGTCCTGCGCCAGTTCGGGATGTTCGCGGTAATACTCTTCGAGCTGCTTCCGGTATTCGGCGGTTTTCCGCGAATAGACCCAGAACCATCCGACCAGCACGAGCGCCAGCAGCGCGACAATCAGTTTTTCGGTTTTGTTCATGACGGGCGAAGATTCTACCGCAAAACCCCATCTGCCGCAACGACGAATTCCATTCCGGCCGCGCGAGCGGGGTGGTGTTGCTTTTGGACCGCGAAAGCGGTATCCTCGGCCCGGCCATGAAATCCAAGATCATCACTCTCAAAAACGAATCCGGCTGCGAACTTCGCGCCTCCACCCTCGGCGGCATCGTCACTTCCCTTAAGATGCCCGGCGCAAACGGCGAAAAGCACGAAGTCCTCCTTGCCGGACCACGCCCGGAATCCCATCACGAACACGGCTACATGAACGCCATCATCGGGCGCGTGGGCAACCGGATTTCCGGCGGCGGTTTCATGCTCGACGGCGTGTGGCATCCGCTTGAGACCAATTCCGTTAATTCCAAGATCCGCTGTACGCTGCACGGCGGAAACGTCGGCTTCGACCAGAAGATATGGGATGCCGAGACGTTCGTCTCTCCCGATGGCCCGGCCGTCGCGTTTTCGACTCTGTCGCCGCACATGGACCAGGGCTTTCCCGGCAACCTTTTCGTCCGCGTCGTCTACACGCTCTGCAATTCTTGCGCCTGGCGCATTGACTATCTGGCCACGACGGACGCGCCAACTGTCGTCAACCTGACGCAGCATGCGTATTTCAACCTTTCCGGCGGCAAGCGTGACATCAGGGACAGTCTCGTGCAGGTGTCCGCGTCGCGGTTCACCGAAGCAGGTCCGGGGCTCATCCCCACCGGCAAGATACTTCCCGTGGCGAACACGGCGATGGATCTCACGGAGTGCGTCCGCTTGGGCGACGTGCTCGATCAGGCGAAAAAGGATCCGCATCTGAAGACCGCCGGAGGTTTGGACCACAATTTCGTTCTCGACCGTCACGGTCCGGGCCTTTTCGAGGCGGCCGCGCTGCTGGATCTTGAAGAGGGCCTCGCGATGCGCGTGTTCACCACGGAGCCGGGCGTCCAGGTCTACTCTGGAAACTTCCTTGAAGGCACTCCGGCCCGCGGCGGCGCTGTCTACCACCGCAATCACGGCATCTGCTTCGAAACGCAGCACGCGCCGGACTCTCCGAACCAGGCCGGTTTCGAGTCGATCCGTCTTGATCCAGGCCAGACGTACCGCAGCACCACGGTCTACGCGTTCGAGACGCTGGAGGAGCAATGCGATTGCGACTGCGGCGATGATGACTGCTGCGACTGCGGTTGCCACCACGACAAGCGGGACAAGTAGGCGCGCAAGGTGGAATCCGGGCACGACGGGACGGGCAATGCAAGGAGCACCGAACATCCGCGGTTATGAAATCGCGCGTCTTCTGGAGTCCTCCTCTTCGGTGGACTCCTGGGAGGCCGTGCAGATTTCCCTTGAACGGACGGTCACGATCCTCACTTCGCGAGAAGAGAGCCGGGCCGCGCCGGGCGAGGAATCGGCGTTCGAGTCACTGGCTCGCGTTTACGCGCGGCTGCGCCATCCGATGTTCGTGTCGGTGATGGACATAGGGAAGTCCGAGGACGGCATTCCATACGCCGTGCTGGAGCGCGTCGAAGGCGAGCAGCTGTCCGCCGCTCTTGCGTCGGGGCCTCTCCAGCCGGCGCGCGCCGCCAACGTCGCCGCAGCCATCTGCGACGGTCTCGCCGCCGCGTGGAAGCAGTCTTCGGTCGTTTTCCGCAGTGTCAAGCCGTCGAACATACTGCTTTGCGCGGACGGAAGTGTCCGGTTCTGGGCTTTTCAGACGATCTGGAATTCCGAACGCCCCGGCGAATCGATGGCCCGGGATGCGGGGGCGCTTGTCGGCACCCCATCGTACATGGCCCCGGAGCAGGCCGAGTGCTCGGCATCCATCGACTTCCGCGCAGACATGTACGCCGTTGGCGCCGTTTTCTACCAGATGCTCACAGGGCGCGCTCCATTTTCCGATGTCGGCGACGCGCTTGCGATCGTGGAAAAGCAGCGCAGCGGCACCATTCCCGCTCCGTCGGCCGTTCGTCCTGGCGTCCCGGCCTCCTACTCGCATGTCGCGTTGCGCCTGATGGCGAAATCTCCGTCCGACAGGTACGCTTCATGGGACTCGGCAATCGATGACTTGCGCAGGATTGCCGCCCGCAGACAGCCGGCGGCACTTTCCGGCCGCGGTACCTGGTCGCCGCCACCGTCCACGGTTGAGCCGTTTTCGCCTGACGCCGTCGCTCGCAAAATCGCCGCCGACGCGGCGGCGGGCGCAGACGGCGGCGATGTTGAGACCGTTCCGGAAGGCGACGTGCCGCAGGACTCCGGCGAATCTGCGAATCGGAACGCCTCCAGGGTGAAGATGATCCTCTTTGCCGCTTTGCTTGCGCTGATTTTAGCCGGTCTTTGCCGCTACAGGATCGCCATGCTGGAGAACCCTGCTTCGGCTGCGTCTCCGGAGAGCGCCGGGGAGTCGGATGCGGAAGTCTCCGATTCGCTGGAGCCAGCTGCGTCCGGCGAATCGTCGGCCACGCTTTCCGAAGACGCTCCGCCTGTGGCCGGTTCCTCCTCGACTGGGTCTGGCGACGTTGCGCAATCGGCTGCTGCGACGCGCCCACTTCACGGACCTTCGTCGTCGTACGGTTCAGGCCTTCCAGCGGCTTCCTCCGGTTCCCACCAACCTCCAGCGCCTTCAGCTGCGCGTTTCGGACATTCCGGTGACGGAGCGTCGTCGCAGTCGCCTCGGCAGGACTCTTCGCGCGTCACGTCCTCTGCGTCTGTCGGCTATGCTCCTTACGATCCCGTCGCCGCCGCTTCCGCCGCAATGTTCGCCGAAGTCTCGCGGATCATTCGTTATGGCACATATCCGAAATGCGTTTCGGACGCCAAGGACGCGATTCGCCGCGTTGGAACGCGGCAGCCGGCTCTGGAAAAGAAGTGCAAGGCGCTGTGGTCGCAAATCGACGGCATGCAACCCTGGGAGGATCTCGTGGGACTTGCCTTGGCCGGTTCCCCCCGCGAGCGCGTGATTTCGCTTGAGGGCAAGGAGTTCCACATTCGCAAGCCGAGCGGTTACATCCGCCCGAATCTGCTCTGCGAAGTGCTCGGCGGCGACGGGCAATGGGTCTCCCGCTCCCTTCCCGTGAACCGCCTTTCTCCCAAGGAAATGTTTTCCGTGATTTCCGCATTGCCGGCGGATAGGTCGCCACAGGCGCTCATGTCGCGGGCTCTGCTCACCCTGCGCGAAGGCACGGCAATGGAATTTCGCGAATTCGTGGAGCGCTTCGACGTGAAGCCGCTCAAGCCCCTTGTCGCGCGTTCTGCCAAGTAGGTGGCGGCGATTTCGGAGGCGACAATGCGCAACAGTGCCGTTAGAGTCGGTCGCGGTGTCGGGGGCGTCTGGCGTGCTGCGATTTTCGCGTCGTTTGTCTTCGCGGTGTTGTTCTACGCGGCTAACGTCTGGTTCGGTCCGCTCAACCAGGACGAAGGATGGTATCTGCTTGCCGCGCAGAATGTCCGCCGAGGCATGGTTCCATACCGGGATTTTCTGTACACGCAGGGGCCTGTGATGCCTTTCGCATACGCAGCAATCTCTCCGCTGTGGTCTCCGTTTGGTGTGCTGGGCGGGCGCGTCGTCACAGCGGCGTTCGGTCTCGCGGCCGCAGTCCTTTGCGCTTTGGCTGCCGCGCGTCTTGCGCGGCGCATTGCCGGCGACTTCTCTGCTCTGCCCGCGTTCTTCGTCGCGTTTTCACTGTTGGCCCTATCGCCTGACTGGGCGTATTTCAGCTCGATTCCGAAGACTTACGCGCTCGCGTCCCTTTTTCTTGCGGCCGCCTTGGCGCTGTGCAGCGCGGACTGCATCGCAGCTGGTGGCTTGCGCGGCCGCGCCGCGGCGTTTTTCGCCGGTGTGTTCGTCGCGCTTTGCGCCGGCACGCGCGCGACGCTCATTGTCGCCGCCGTCCCGATTTGGTGCGCGTTGTTTTTTGCGGCAATCCGCCGCCGCGTCCCCGCTTCCGCACCGGTTTCGTTCGCAGTCGGTTGCGCCGTTGCGCTGGTGCTCCTGTTCGCTCCGCCGCTGCTATTCGCCCGGGAGAACTTCGTCTTTTCGCAGACGTATCACACTGCGCGTGCCGCCGCCCCGCTTGGGCGCTGGATTGTCCTGCGCGCCGCCTTTGTCTGCTTTCTCGCGCAAGGACATCCCGGAATCGTGGCTGCTGCGGCGCTGCTTTTTGCTTCGGGCGGATGGAGGATTCTCTCTGTCGTTTCCGGCTCTTCCCGCGAGCCTTATGCCGTTGCCGTGGTCCAGGCTGAAAGCTCTTCAAAGGTTCCAGCGGCCACTATGATGTGGTGCGCCTTCGCGGTTGCGTTCGTTTTGTTGACCGCGGCGCACGCGCTCGTGCCGTTTCCGTACGCCGACTACAACACGCCGGTCATGCCTCTTGCGGCCATTGCGCTCGGAGTCCCGCTCGGCATCATGGCCGGGCACGTCGGCTCGTGTGCTCCACGCGCCGCCGCTCGCGTCGCGCTCGCTGTTCTCTTCCTTGGCGTCTCCTTCGTCGCAGCCTCACAATGGCCCATGAAATGGGTAGGCGGACGTCAGGACAGGTTCTGGTTTTCGACTCGCGGCGAAAGTTCAATTGCCTCTCTCCGTCGCGCCGGTCGCATCTTGAGATCTGCTGCCGTCGAATCTAGCGCAACGGAGCTTCCGCTTTTCACCCAGGACGCCTATCTTGCCGTCGAGGCGCGCCTTCCAGTTGTGCCGGGGCTTGAAATGGGGCCGTTTTCGGTGTTTCCCGGACTTTCCGACGGCGAGGCGCGCTCGCGCCATGTCCATACCCCGGCAACGTTGCGCGATGCGGTCGAATCTTCTCCGGCGAAGTTCGCCGCGAAAAGCGGATACACTTTCGCCATTGCTTGCCCTTCCACGGATCCGCTTCCCGACTCGGAGCGCGATGCGCTTGTAGCCGCGCTCGACGCCCGTTTCCCCTGCGTCATCCACTCAGATCCGCGTTTTGGGCAGCAGGAAACGATTCTTGAAATCAGGACCGAGGCCGGGTCTCACGTTTCGAAATGAACCAGAATTTTCCAAAATCCCCTGCAGTTGCCAAACGGCTGGAGTCGCTTTACGCCCGTCGCTCCTTCGGCATAAAGCCAGGACTTGACGTTATCCGCGCTCTTTTTCGCGAATTGGGAGATCCGCAGGAGCGCATTCGCGTCGTACATGTCGCTGGAACCGACGGCAAAGGCTCCACTTGCGCGTTCGTCGATGCCATGTTCCGCGCTGCTGGCCTGCGCACTGGCCTCTATACGTCTCCGCATCTCGTGCGTCTCACGGAACGATTCCGGATCGCAGGCCGTGAAATGCCAGAGGAAACGCTCGTGGCATTGCTTGACGACATTGACGCGGCTTGCGCCCGCGTCGTGGCTTCCGGTCTTCCGGAACCGACTTTTTTCGAGGTCACGACTGCGCTCTGCTTTCTTTGGTTCGCGCGAGAGGGAGTTTCTTTGGCCGTCGCGGAGGTTGGTATGGGGGGCAGGCTCGACGCGACGAATGCGCTTCTGCCGGCAGTTTCGGTGATAACCCGAATCGGACTGGACCATACGCAGTATCTCGGCGCGACAATCGAGGAAATTGCGCTGGAAAAGGCTGGCATTGCCAAGCGCGGCGTTCCGCTTGTCCTGGGCGCGATGCCTGACAGCGCCCGCGCCGCCATTTCGCGACACGCCCGCGAGGTGGACGCTCCGATCGTGCTTTCTGAGCAGGTCTGCTCGGTGCGTCGCGTTGCTTCCCGCGTGTCGGGCGGTCGCGATTTTTCCGCTCCGCGCGTTGCGGTCTCCACTCCCGACTCCGATCTTGGAACTGCCACGCTCGGTCTGGGCGCCGCTTACCAAATCGAAAACGCCGCGACGGCTGTCGCCGCCTTCGAGACGTTCAAACGCGTTCTTGGGGTGTCGCTCCCGCCTAACGTCGTGCTTGACGGACTTTCCTCGGCGTCGATTCTCGGTCGCTTTCAGAAGCTTGCTGACAATCCTCCCGTCTGGATCGATGGCGGACACAACCCCTGCGCGGCGGAAGCGTTGCTCGGTGCGCTCAAGGCTGCGCGCGCCGCAAAGTCGCTTCGGCTTGTTTGCGGAATGTGTTCCGACAAGGATCCGGCCGGGTATTTGCGTGTGCTTTCGCCCGCCGTTGCAAAAGTCTGGACCGTTCCGCTTTCCAACCCTCGCGGGCTTCCGCCTGACAAGCTGGCGATGTTTGCGCGCGGAGCCGCAATTCGAGAGTCAATTCCATGCGATTCGCTTTGGAGTGCCATCCGCGCCGCGCGCGCCGATGCGCGCGCAGCGAACGCGCCCATGCTGATTGCTGGTTCCCTTTTCCTCGTCGGCGACTGCCTTGCCGACGAGCGTTCTCTTTCCGACGCCCTTGCCTGAGCATCAGCGCGACTGACTCTCATCACCCCGGCTCGTGCTGCGCGGGAGCATTGCCAGGGGGGATTCCAATATTTCTTTATAAAAAGTGAATATTGATTCAGAATTTAGAGTCTAAATTCATGTAGGCGCGAAAGCAAGTGCTTCACAGAACGCACAAAACAACAACGAAAGAGAAACAGGAGTCAGACATGAAAACGAAAATCGGAAAGATCGCATTGGTGCCTCTAGCGGCATTTTGCCTGATGGGAACGCCTCGAACCGCCGCCGCCGGCACCCCGAGCGGGGTACTGGGACTGGCGGCAGGCCTGTTTGCCGGCGCGGCAATCGCCGTAGCGGCCACCACCCATTCGGAACCCGTCACTTACGTGGCACCGCCCCCGCCGCCTCCTCCGCCGCCGCAGCACCACCACATGAGGCGACCTCCTCCTCCTCCGCGACACCATCACATGAGGCGACCGCCGGCTCCTCCGCCGTGCCATCGACACCATGCGACTCCTCCGCCGCAGCGTCCGGCACCGCGGCCACAGCCGCCAATGCCCAAGCGCCATGGTCGCGGGCGCTGATCATGGAGATTGGGGTGTGACCAAACTTTGTCAGAACGCAAAGGACGCAATCGCGCGGGCCGAT
>CAMOSH010000048.1 GCA_946624575.1 uncultured Verrucomicrobiota bacterium | reverse complement strand
AGCGTCAGGTCGGACTCCACCTTGTACACGGTGTTGTTCGCGAGCTCCTTGCCCACGTCGCCCGGGCCGAGCGTGTCGACGGTAGTGAAGCCCGCCCGCGCGAGACCAGGCGCGAAGGCAAGAATAAGAATCGCGAGCGCGATTGGCGCGCGCAAGGAAGTCGAAAGTCGAAAACCCCAAGCGCGCGAGTGCAGGGAAAACCGAACGGGAATACATGTTTTCATGTGCAAAAAGCGTC
Source organism: uncultured Verrucomicrobiota bacterium (assembly GCA_946624575.1). Classification (GTDB taxonomy): domain Bacteria; phylum Verrucomicrobiota; class Kiritimatiellia; order RFP12; family UBA3636; genus UBA3636. Next base: position 21,554 of record CAMOSH010000048.1, on the reverse strand, counting down.
GTGACTGCGTAAGCATACACGATTGCGCCCCCAAAAGATACAAAAATCGCGCGCCGCCAGCTCGCCGCAATCGTGAATTGTTTTGCGCTGGAAACGGGTTTGCGGTAGTATCGGCGGGGCGGGCGCCACGTCCGGTGCGCCCTGCGCCCCCACCCCTCCCGCTCGCGCGCGAGGTTTTCGCCTTTCGACTTTCGCCACCCCCGGCCACAAACAAAAAGACAGACACCATGGACCTGAAGCAAGCCTACAAGACCATCATGGACGACCATTTCACGCCCGCGATGGAAATTTCCTTCATTGACGGCGATTCGCGCCAGACGCTGCGCTACGAAAAGGTCGGCTGGATCGTGGACGGAGTCCGCAAGGGGCTGCGCTACGGGGAGAATCCCGGCCAGGAGGCCGCCGTCTACAAGCTCGTCGGCGGGAATCTCACCCTCGGCGACGTGCAGTGCATCGATCCGGGATGCCCGCTCGCCTCCGAGCCGGAGCTCCTCCAAAGCGGCAAGCACCCAGGCAAGACCAACCTCACCGACGCCGACAACGCGCTCAACATCCTGCGCTACCTCCAGGAAAAACCCTGCGCCATCATCGTCAAGCACAACAATCCCTGCGGCGTCGCGCTCGGCGACACCCTCGCCGAGGCGTACTTCCGCGCCAACAAGGCGGACCGCCTGGCCGCGTTCGGCGGCTGCATCGCCCTCAACCGCGAATGCGACCTGGAGACCGCGAAGCTCATCGCGGAAAACTACGCCGAGGTGGTGGTTGCGCCGGAGTTCGCGCCGGGCGTGATGGACGTGTTCGCGCAGAAGAAGAACCTGCGCGTCATGCGCATAGGCAACATGGCGCGGCTGGCGCAGTTCGCCGCGAAGCGCTTCGTGGACTTCAAGTCGCTCATCGACGGCGGCATCGTCGCGCAGTGGTCGTTTTCGCCGCTCGCGCGCAAGGGCGCCGACTTCCTCCCGGCCGAAGTCACGCGCAAGGACGGCTCCGTCCACAAGATCGCCCGCCAGCCCACGGCCCGCGAAATGGACGATCTCGTCTTCGGCTGGCTCGTCGAGGCGGGCGTGACGTCCAACTCCGTGCTCTACGTGAAGGACGGCGCCACCGTCGGCATCGGAACCGGCGAGCAGGACCGCGTCGGCGTGGCGGAAATCGCGCGCGACAAGGCATACCGCAAGCTCGCGGACTGGATTTCCTGGGAGAAGTGGCAGACCCCGTACAACGAGCTGCGCGGCAAGTTCGGCGAGGAGGACGGCAGGCGCAAGGAGGCGGAGGCGGACGAGGAGTCCCGGGCTCTGCACGGCGGAATCACCGGCTCGTGCATGGTCTCCGACGCGTTCTTCCCGTTCCGCGACGGGGCGGAAGTCGGCATCCGCGAGGGCGTGACGGCGATCGTCCAGCCCGGCGGCGCCCTGCGCGACTGGGACGTGATCGACTGCTGCAACGAGCACGACGTCGCGATGGTCTTCACCGGCCAGCGCTCGTTCAAGCACTGAGCCAGCCACGATGTCGAATGCGCGCCGGCCGGCGCGCGGAAGGAAGAACGGCGCCGCGCACGCGCGGCAACAGGCAAATCTTACCGCACATGAATCAAGATCCAGCAGCTACGACCACCGAACCGCAGAAGCATTTCCTCTGGCAGTGGATCGAGGATGACGTCCTCGCCGGCCGCACCGGCGGCCGCGTCGTCACGCGCTTCCCACCCGAACCCAACGGCTACCTGCACATCGGGCACGCCAAGGCGATCTGCCTGGACTTCGGCATGGCGGCGCAGTTCGGCGGCGAATGCCACCTGCGGCTCGACGACACCAACCCGACGAAGGAAAGCGACGAATTCGCCGAGAACATCAAGGAGGACATCCGGTGGCTCGGCTTCGACTGGGGAGAGCACTTCTACAGCGCGGCGGACTACTTCGACAAGATGTACGATCTCGCCGAAAAGCTCGTCGTAGCCGGCAAGGCGTACGTCTGCTTCCTGTCGCAGGAGGAGTGGAAGAAGCATCGCGGCGTGCCGACGGAGCCGGGCATTCCCAGCCCCTGGCGCGACACGCCGCCGGAAGAGAACCTGGCGCGCTTCCGCGACATGAAGGCCGGCAAGTACGCCGACGGCGAATGCTGCCTGCGCGCTAAGATCGACATGGCGTCGCCCAACATCCATTTCCGCGATCCCGTCCTCTACCGCATCAACCGCCTGCCGCACTACCACCTGGGCTCCAAGTGGTGCATCTACCCGATGTACGACTTCGCGCATCCGATCGAGGACGCGCTCGAAGGCGTGACCCACTCGATGTGCACCCTCGAATTCGAGGTCCACAGGCCGCTCTACGACTGGGTCGTGGACCGCATGGACGAAATGGGCATGCTCGTGGAGCGCGGCGGCGTGAAGATCCGGCCGCGGCAGCGTGAATTCTCGCGCCTCGGGCTTTCCTACACGGTGATGAGCAAGCGCAAGCTCGCAGAGCTGGTGGAGAAGGGCCTGGTTTCCGGATGGGACGACCCGCGCATGCCCACGATCTGCGGGCTGCGCCGCCGCGGATGCCCCGCTTCCGCGATTCGCGCGTTCTGCGAGGGCGTCGGCATAACCAAGTTCATCTCCACGACCGACGCCGGCGTGCTGGAGGCCGCGATCCGCAACGAACTCAACAAGACCGCCAGTCGCCGCCTCGCGGTGCTGGACCCGGTCAAACTCGTGATCGACAACCTCCCCGAGAACGCCCAGCTTGAATGCCAGGCCGTCAACAACCCCGAAGATTCCGCCGCCGGAACGCGCACCGTGAAGTTCGGCCGCGAACTCTGGGTGGAGCGCGCCGACTTCATGGAGAACCCGCCGAAAAAATGGTGGCGCCTCGCCCCGGGCCGCGAGGTGCGCCTCAAGTACGCCTGCCTTTTCACGTGCACTTCGGTCGAGAAGGACGCCGACGGGCGCGTCGTCGCGATCCACGGCACTTGGGACGAGGGGTCTCTCGGCGGCAACGCCCCGGACGGCCGCGTCGTCCGCGGCACGATCCACTGGGTGGACGCCGCGAGCGCCGTCGCCCTGCCGGTGCGTCTCTACGACAGGCTCTTCGCGGCGGAAAACCCGGAGGGCGACCCGGAGCGCGATTTCAAGGAGTTTCTGAACCCTAATTCCCGCAAGGACGCCACCGCGCTCTGCGAACCCGCACTCGCCGCAGCGACTTCGGCCGACGGCGCGGTGCAGTTCGAGCGCCTGGGCTACTTCTTCCCCGACCCCGCCGACTCGCGCCCCGGGGCGCCCGTCTTCAACCGCACCGCGACGCTGCGCGATTCGTGGGCCAGGCAGGCCGCGCGCTGACGCGCCCTCCCACGGAGCGCCCACGTGCTGCCAGTCCTCGAACACCGCGCCGAAATCGAGGCGGCGCTCCGCGACTCCCAGGTCCTTGTCGTGCGGGGCGAGACTGGCAGCGGCAAGACGACTCAGATACCTCAAATATGCCTTGACGCCGGCCGCGGCGCGCGCGGGCGGCTCGTCGCGGTCACGCAGCCGCGCCGCCTGGCCGCGACAACCGTGGCCGAGCGCGTCGCGCGCGAACTGGGCGACGGCCGCAACCTCGTCGGCTGGAAGCACAGGTTCGCAAAAAGGACGTCGCGCGAAAACAGGGTGCTGTTCATGACGGACGGCGTCCTGCTCGCGGAAATGCGGTCCGATCCGCTCCTGCGCGCATACGACACGGTCATGGTCGACGAGGCGCACGAGCGTTCTCTCAACGTCGACTTCCTGCTCGGCTCCCTCAAGCGCATCCTGCCGCGCCGCCCCGACCTGCGGGTGATCGTTTCGTCGGCCACGCTTGAAACCGGCGCGTTCGGCGAGTATTTCGGCGGCGCGCCGGTGCTCGACATTCCCGGCCGCACGTATCCCGTGGAAGTGCGCTGGCGGCCGCCGCCGGGCGAGGAGCCGGATCTGGCGGCGGCGGTGGCGGACGCCGTGGAGGAATGCCTCGCCGGGCCGCACGACGGCGACATCCTCGTGTTTCTGCCCGGCGAGCGCGACATCCGCGCGGCCGCGGAGGCGGTGCGCGGGCGCGGCTTTCCCGGCGTAGAGGCGCTTCCGCTGCTGGCCTCGCTCCCGCCGGCCGAGCAGCGCCGCGCCTTCGAGACGGAGCCCGGCGTCACTCGCGTCGTTCTGGCCACCAACGTCGCGGAGACCTCCGTGACGATTCCAGGGGTGCGCTACGTGATCGATTCGGGGCTTGCGCGGATCGCACGCCACAATCCACGCGCGGGAGTGCGCCGCCTCAAGGTGGAACCCGTGTCGCAGGCGAGCGCCGAACAGCGCAAGGGTCGCTGCGGCCGCACCGGACCCGGCGTCTGCATCAGGCTCTACGACGAGGAGGACTTCGCGCGCCGCCCCGCGCAGACCGATCCGGAAATCCGCCGCTGCTCCCTTGCCGGCACCATCCTTTCCATGCTCGATTCGCGGCTCGGGGACATCGACGACTTCCCGTTCCTCCAGCCGCCGCCGGGCGCCGCGGTGCGCGACGGATGGAAGCGCCTGCTCGCGCTCGGCGCCGTCACCGAGGACCATCGCATCACGTCGCTCGGGCGCCGCCTCGCGCGCCTTCCCGTGGAGCCGGAGCACGCGCGGATGCTCTTCGAGGCCGCGGAGCGCGGGGTCCTCCCGGAGGCGCTCGTGATCGTGTCCGCGCTTTCCTGCGAAGACCCGCTGCTGCGCCCGCAGGACAACATCGAAAAGGCGCGGCAGGCCCACGCGAAATACCGCGACCGCACGTCTGACTTCGCCGGAATTCTGCTCCTTTGGCGCGAATTCCACGATCCATCGCATCCGCTTTCGCGTTCCGCGGCGCGCCGGCTGGCCGCGGATTCGTTCGTCTCCTGGCGCCGCCTCTGCGAATGGGAGGACGTGCGCGACGAGCTCGCCGCAATCGTGGCGCGCGAACTGCCCGGCGGCGCAGGCCGGACCGGGCACGGCGGCGCGGTCGCAGGAACGGAAATCCCCTCGGAAATCACGGCCGAACGCTCCGCGCTCTGCACGGAGGCGCTCCTTTCCGGACTGCTGCACAACATCGGGCGCTACGACGCCGAAGCGCACGAGTACCGAGGCGCCGGCGGCATCCGCTTTTCGATCTTTCCGGGCTCCGGCCTCGCCAAGGCCAAATCCCCGCCAGAATGGATTGTCTGCGCGGAACTGGTCGAGACGTCCCGGCTTTGGGCGCGCCGCGCGGCCGCGATCGATCCGCGCTCCCTGGAACCGCTCGCGCGCCACCTCTGCCGCTATTCCTACACGGGCGAGCATTGGGACGCGCGCGTCGGAACGGCGCGCGCCCTTCGCAAGGCGGTGCTGTACGGTCTGACGATCCAGGAAGGCGTCTCCTGCGACATCTCCCGCGCGCTTCCCGCCCTTTGCAGGGAGCTGTTCATTTCGGAAGGGCTCGTCGGCGGCGCGTTTCCTAAGCCCCTGCCCGAATTCGTGCGCCGCAATCTGGAGACCGTCGCCGCCGCGACCGACGAGGCGCGCAAAACACGCGCCGCGCCCGTGGAGAAGACGCTCGCCGCGTTCCGCGCGTTCTACGAGGAGCGCCTGCCTCCGCAGGTCGTCAACGTGCCCACGCTCCGCGACTGGCTCCGCCGCGCATCGCCCGCCGCCGTCGCCGAACGCCTCCTGATCCCGCGCCCCGAGACCGCCAGCGCGGCCGACCGCGCCGGCTATCCCGACGCAATCCGCATCTGCGGCGTGCGCCTCCCGCTTTCCTACAAGCACGATCCCGGGGCGGAGGACGACGGCATCGCGTGCGACATGCCGCCCGAGGCTCTCTGCCTGGTGCCGCTGCTGGAGCCGTCGCGCCTCGTTCCGGGCGCGCTGCGCGGCAAGGCCGCCTACCTGCTGCGCACCCTGCCGCGCGGTCCGCTTGGCCTGCTTGCCGCCAAGTGCGGCGCCGATCCGCGCCTCCCCGACTTCGAGGCGCTGGCCGACGCCGTGCTGGCCGAGACCTCCGCGGAAGGTCCGTTCATTCCCGCATTCATACGCGCCCTGCGCTTCGCGTTTGGGGTGGCGCTGCCGATGGACAACTGGATCGAGGGGCAGCTGCCAGAACCATGGCGCGTCCTGTGGCGCGTCAAGGACGCCCGCGGCACCGTCCGCTTCGCTTCGCGCGACCTTTCCGAAATCGCCGCCTTCCGCGAAGAATACGAGCGAGTCGCGCCGGGCGTCCTGCCCGACGCCGACACCCTCGTGCGGCGGCACTGCGGCGCCGCCGCGCCGCGCTGGCTCGAAAAAACCGCGATCGGGGCCATAGGCTCCCGGCCGCTTTTCGCCTGGGGCTCTCTCGCCCCGGACGGAACCGGTACGCTCTGGCATCCCGACGCTGCCTCGGCCGCGCGGGCGCATCGCGCGGCGCTGGCGGCGCTCGGTCCGCGCTTCGCCCACATCCATCCGCCCACACCCGGAGACGCCTTCGCGCGCGCCGCCACGGAGGTGTTCGGAGGCGAAAGCGCAACCGGAGGGGCGCCATGCCCCGTTTCCGACCTCCCTGGCTCACCGGACGCCCTTGCCCCGTACTTCCGTGCCCGCGAAACGCGCTTCCGAACCCTCGCGCGCGACCTGGCCGCCCTCGCGAAGGCGGTCGAGGACCTCGAAGGCGACCTTTTCGACTGGATCGACTCCACCCCGGCGCTGCCCGAAGACGCCGTGAAGGACGTGGCCGCGCAGCTTGGCTGGCTCTGCCCGCCAGGTTTCGCGGCGGCGACCCCGTCGCAGCGCCTGGCCGACTTCCCGCGATTCTTCGAGGCGGCGCGCAAACGCCTTGCCGCCGCCGCGTTCGACCCATCGGCCGACGCGCGCCGCGCCGCGCCAATCGAAAAGGCATGGCGGCGCTACGCCGACCTGGCCACGGACCCGGAAGGAAGCCCGCCTTTCGACGAAGAGGCCGCCGCGCACTACCGCTGGCTCGTCGAAGAATGGCGCGTCGCCGTGTTCGCGCAGGCGCTCGGCACCGCCGAAACCGTCTCCGGTCCGCGCGTCGATGCCCTTTGGCGGCGCGTGGTGGACGCCCCGGCCGCTTTCGGCTAGAATCGGGGCGCCATGAGTGCTTTTCACGCATACGACATACGCGGTGTCTGGGGCGAGGACGTGACGCCGGATCTTGGCTGGCGCGTCGGGCGCTGCCTGCCATCGCTTCTGGGCGCCCGGACCGTCCTTGTCGGCCGCGACGCCCGCACCAGCTCGCCAGAGCTGGCGGAGGCCCTGATCCGCGGCCTGCTCGAAGCCGGCGCAGACGTGGACGACGCTGGCCTTTGCACCACCCCGACGACGTACTTCCTCACCGGCGCCCGCGGCTACGGCGCCGCCGCGATGGTGACCGCGTCCCACAACCCGCCGGACTGCAACGGCATCAAGCTCTCGCGCGCCGGGGCGCTGCCCGTGGGCGGCGACTCCGGTCTCAAGGAACTGGAGGCCATGGTGAAGGCGGAGCTGCCGCCGCCGTATAAGCGGCCCGGCGTCCGCCGTTCGATCGACCCCAAGCCAGAACTGCTCGCCTGGTTCGGCGAGCGAGCACCGGATCTCTCCGGCCTGCGCTTCGTGGTTGACTGCTCCAACGGCGTCGGGGCGCTGCTCGCGCGCGACCTCTTCGCGAAATGCGGCGGCCAGGCCACTTTCATCAACGAAACCCTGGACGGCCGTTTCCCGAACCATCCGCCAAATCCGCTGCTTCCCGAGGCATCCGCGCAGCTAGGCGCCGAAGTGGTGCGCGCCGGCGCCGACCTGGGCATGATGTTCGACGGCGACGCGGACCGCGTCGCATTCGTCGATTCCCGCGGCCGTTTCGTCCGCCCTGACGTTCTGACCGCGGTGCTGGCAAGGGAATTCCTGGCCCGCGAGCCCGGCGCGCCGATTCTGTGCGACATACGGACGTCGCGCGGCGTGACGGAGCGCATCGAAAGCCTCAGCGGGCGGCCCGAACTGTGGAAGGTCGGGCACGCGTTCGCGAAGCCGAAGCTGCGCGAGTTGAAGGCGCCATGCGGCGGCGAGCTCGCGGGGCACTACTACTTCCGCGAATTCTTCGGATGCGACTCGGCGATGCGCGCCGCGCAGATCGTGCTCGGCGCCGCCGCGGCCGCAAGAAGGTCCGGCTCCTCGTTCGACGAACTCACGCGCTCGATCGACATCTATGCCAACAGCGGCGAAGTGAATTTCGCGTGCTCGCGCAAAGCCGAAGCACTCGCCGCATTCGGGCGCTGGGCGGCTTCTCTCTCCCCGGCCAGGACTCTCGACTTCGACGGAATCCGCTGCGACTGGCCGGACTGGTGGGCCAATGTGCGCCAGTCCAACACCGAGGCGTGGCTCCGCCTCGTGCTCGAAGCGCGCACCCCGGAACTTCTCCGCGAAAAGCGCGCCGCCATCGAGCGAATTCTCGCACCGTTTCTCGACCAGCCCGAAAGCAAGGCGGCACCGCCAGAAAGCGAGGCGGCACCGCCGCCCCGCCAGAAGTTAAAACCAGCGGCAATGAGCGGCACGGCACCGAATGCCGCAGCCTCACAGTCAGTTTTCACTTCTGCGGGCGACATAGCGGGAAATGCCACAGCCTCACAGCCCGCTTTCACTTCTGCGGGCGGCGCGGCGCGCCGTCCGCAAATCCGCCCGGCGCGCTTCGCCGACGCCCGCGCGATATACGCCCTCGTCAAGGACAATTCCGACGCCCTCATCGTGCGCTCGCTCGGGAACGTCCTGGAGAACATCGACCGCTTCCTCGTGGCCGATGCCGGCGGCGGGCGCATCGTCGGGGCGCTCGCATACGGCCTGTGGCCGGAAATCGGCGACGAAACCCGCACCAGCGCCGAACTGCAGTCGGTCTGCGTGGCGCGCGAATGGCGCCGCCTCGGCGTCGGCAGGCGCCTAGTCGAAGCGCAGCTCGCGCGCCTCCGCGACCTGGGCGTGTGGCAGGCGGTCGTCCTGACCTACGCGGTCGATTTCTTCGCCGGCATTGGCTTCCGCGAAACGGACAAGCGTTCCGTCATGTACAAGCTCTACACCGGATGCATCAACTGCACCAAGCACGAAAACCCCTTCACGTGCCCCGAAAAGGCGATGGTGCTGCACCTCTCCGAAAAAGGCGCGCCGGAAGAAGGGATCCGCAAGACAACATGAAAGACATCCATATCACCGCCTCCGCGCCGGATGGCCTCTCACGCGACGAAATCCGCGCCGCCCTCGAAAAGGCGCTCGCCGGGCGCGCGCTGCGGCGCGTTCTCGTGATTCCGCCGGATTTCACGCGCTTCCACTCCAACGCGGGCTTCATTGCGTCCGCGCTCTGGCAAACGCTCCGCGAACGCGGCGTCCAGGTCGACGTCCTGCCGGCGCTCGGAACGCACGTGCCGGTTTCGCGCGCCCAGTGGGACGCCATGTTTGCGCCCATTCCGTACGAGGCGATGATCGTCCACAACTGGCGCACCGACGTGCGCCGTCTCGGCGAGATTCCGGCCGACGTCGTGTCGGAAATCACGGGCGGGCTCTGGAAGCAGCCGCTCCCGGTGGAGCTCAACGCGCGGCTGCTCGACGGTTCCTACGACCTGATCGTGTCGCCCGGCCAGGTGGTGCCGCACGAGGTGATCGGCATGGCCAACCACGCCAAGAACCTGTTCGTCGGCGTCGGCGGCAGCGGCATGATCAACGCAAGCCACATGATCGGCGCCGTCTGCGGCATGGAAAAGGCCATGGGCCGCGACCACTCCCCCGTCCGCAATCTCTTCGACTGGGCGATGGACAAGTTCGTCTACGGCAGGATACCGGTGCTCTTCGCGCTGACGGTGACCACCGCTCCCGGCGGCGCGATCCGGACGCACGGCCTCTTCATCGGCGAAGGGCGCGAATGCCTCGAAGCGGCAATCGCGCTGGCGCAGGAGAAGAACGTTGACTACGTCGAAAAACCGTTGCGCAAGTGCGTGGTTTATCTCGACCCCTCGGAGTTCACCAGCACATGGCTCGGCAACAAGGCCATCTACCGCACACGCATGGCCATGGCCGACGGCGGATCGCTCATCGTGCTGGCCCCGGGCGTGAAACGCTTCGGCGAGGATGCCGAAGTGGACTCCCTCATCCGCAAGTACGGCTACCGCGGGCGACTGCACACGCTCGAGGAATTCGAAAAGCCGGAAAACGGCGATCTACGAGCCAACATGGGAGCCGCGGCGCACTTGATCCACGGCTCCTCAGACGGCCGATTTTCCATAACGTACGCCGTCAAAAAAATCTCCCGCGCGGAGGTGGAGGGCGTTGGATTCCTTTCCGCAGACTACGACGAAACCGCATCCAAGTACGACCCCAAGGCGCTTTCGCCCGGCTGGAACGTCGTGGACGGCGAGGAAATCTTCTTCATCCCGAATCCCGCGCTTGGACTGTGGATCGACCGCGCCCGCCTCGGATGACCGCCGCATCGTCGACTTGGTCTATTTGGTCGAATCGTCGGCTTGGTCGATTTTTTCAAAATATCAACGCTTGAACAATTCGGGACTTTGACATGACAGTTTTCGCGAAAACTATAAACCGCGCCGAGCCGGTGCGTCTTTCCGTCTTCGCCCCTGTGGGCGAAGCCCTTCCCGCCACCGCACCCGACGGCGCGCCGTACGTCGCCGCGCTGGCGAACAACGACGTCGTGTCGCTCGCCACCCCCCTCGCCGTGAACGCCACCGTGTCCGGTCTCACCGCGGCATCGGAGGAAGGCTGGCTGGTGATGCGGCGCTCGTTCTGCCTGCTGCTGTGCGCGGCGGCGGAAAATGTCTTCCGCGGCAAAAGCACGCAACTGCGCGTCCGCCATTCGCTCAAGTGCGGCGCATTCGCAACGCTGCGCGACGGCGACGACGCCGCGGACCGCGCCGCGACCGCCGACGAAATCGCGGCTCTCGCGGGCGAAATGCAGAACGCCGTCGCGGCGGATCTGCCGATTTCCGAGGAAACGTGCGCCTACGAGGAGGCAGTCGCACTCTTCGCGGCGGCGGGGCGGCACGACCAGGTGGGTCTTTTGAGCCACCGCAACGAACCAGCCGTCGTGCTCCAGCGCTGCGGCTCGTTTTGCACGCTGCGCCAGGGCCCGTGCGTCCCGCGCACCGGACTGCTTTCCGCATTCGCGCTGGAGGAGCGCGGCGGCGGCATCGCACTGCGCATCCCCTCGCGCGCCGACACTACCCGCCCGGCGCCATTCGTCCCGGAGCCGGAGCTTTTCCGCATCCACCGCGAACACGCGCGGTGGGGCGAGGTGCTGGGCATCCGCTCCGTCGCCGACTTGAACCAGGCCGTCGCCGAAAACCGCATCGGCGACGTAGTGGAAATGTCCGAGGCCCTGCACGACCGCAACTTCGCCTCTCTCGCCGCGCGCATCGCCGGCGCATCGCCGCGCCCGCGCGTCGTCCTGATCGCGGGGCCGTCCTCCGCCGGAAAGACCACCTCGTGCCGCCGCCTGTCGATCCACCTGCGCGTCGCAGGCCTCGTTCCGGTGCAGCTCTCGACGGATGACTATTTCGTCCCGGAGTCCGAGGATCCGATCGGCCCAGACGGCAAGCCGGACTACGAGGACATACGCGCGGTGGACGTCGCCGCGCTCCGCGCCGACATCTCCGCGCTCATGGCCGGTCGCCCGATCCGCCGCCGAGTCTTCGACTTCCGAGCCAAGGTACCGGTCTGGCCGGGCGACGAAATCCGCCCCGATCCGCGCTCCGTGATCGTCCTTGAAGGCATTCACGCGCTCAATCCGGTTTTTCGCGAGGACATTCCGCGCAAGCTCGTCTTCGGCATCTACCTCTCCGCCCATTCGCAACCCGCGCTCGACGACTGCACCGTCGCCTCCTCCACGGACAACCGCCTCGTGCGCCGGATCGTGCGCGACCACTTCTTCAGAGGACGCGACGCGCGCGCCACGATAGCCATGTGGCCATCGGTCCGCCGCGGCGAGGAAAAATGGATCTTCCCGTACCAGGGCGAGGCGGACACGCATTTCGATTCCGCTCTCGAGTACGAGCTTGCTGTGCTGCGACCGTTCGCCGCGCCGCTGCTCGCCGAGGTCAAGCCCGCCGATCCGGAGTACGCCGTCGCGCGCCGGCTGTTGGCCAATCTCATGAACTTCCATTCGTTCCCGGCCACTTCGGTGCCCGGCGACTCGATATTGCGGGAATACATCGGCGGCAGCCTGCTGCGCTACTGACGGCGCCCGCCAATCCCCAGCCCTCCCACACACACTCACAAATCTCCCCTGTTCCCAAGTTCAAATGGACATGGAAAGTTCGTTTTCCGAAAGACTGGCCGCCGTGGAGGAAAAGATCGCCGCGGCGTGCGTCCGGTCCGGCCGAAATCGCGGCGAAGTGACGCTTGTCGCCGTCACGAAAACACATCCTCCGGAAACTGTTTCCGAGGCCATCCGCGAGGGGGTTCGCATCCTCGGCGAAAACCGCGTCCAGGAAGCACTTGCGAAGGCGCCGCTGTGCCCGTCGGCCGAATGGCATCTCATAGGCCCGCTCCAGCGAAACAAGGTGCGCCACGCGTTGTCGCTGTTCTCGACGCTACACGCAATCGACTCCGCCGACACCCTGGAGGCGCTGGCGCGCGTGCAGGAGGAAACCGGAGCCCGCCCCGACGTGCTGCTCGAAGTGAACGTCGCCGCCGAGCCGACGAAGCACGGCTTCACGCCGCAGTCGGTGCGCGAGGCGCTGCGCGCCGCGCTTGATCGCGGCGAAGTGCGCATTTCCGGCCTGATGTGCATCCCGCCATGGACCGCAGACCCCGAGGCATCCCGCCCGCATTTCCGCGCGCTCCGCGAATTGCGCGATTCCCTTGAACGCGAATTCTCGATTGGCCTGCCCCAGCTATCGATGGGCACCAGCGGCGACTACCCGGTGGCAATCGAGGAAGGCGCCACGTTCGTGCGCGTGGGCACGGCGCTTTTCGGGCGCCGCGACGCCTCGGCCTGGAAACCCCAACGCTCCCCCGACAGTGACTCCTACTTCTACCAATAAATGCGAGGCGGCGCGCCGACCGCAAGAAACGGCGCGCCGCATCTGGAAAAGTTTCTGGCCTGTTTGGCTTTTCATTGCGGTCGCCGCAATCGTGGCGCTCGTTTTCCGGCAGGTCTGGCCGACGGCCCTCGTGCTCAACGGCCCCGACGGCATGCCCGATTTCTCGAACCCGGGCTTCCTGCGCCGACTTGCCGAATGGATGAACCGCGGCGACGCCGCCATGACTCTCGACGGCCTGCTCCGCATCCTGCTTCCGCAGCTGACCTGGCACGAACCTGGTCTCTGCATCACGTTCGCGCTTCAGGCAGTGGCGATGGCGGCGTTCCTGCGGCAGTGGCGGCTTCCGGTCGCGGCATGCTGCTTCGGCGGCGTCTCCTTCGCGCTTTCCGGCTACAACTTCACCCTGTTCGCCGCCGGCCATCGCGGCCTCTTCACAATGACGCTCCACGCCGCGCTCTGCTTCGCGTTCGCGGAAGGTGCAATCCGCAGGCCCGGCCCCGTCCCGTTCGCCCTGTGCGCGCTGTCATTCTGGGCCGGGCTGGCAATGCAGCCCGACGTCATGGCGCTCTACATGCTGCTCCTTTCGGCATACGCGCTCTTCCGCCTTGTGCACGCGCCGCTGGCTTCGCCCGGCGGCCCCGGCGACTGGTGGCGCCGCCGCCGCTGCGGCCTTGCACTGGGCCTCGTCGCCGGAACCGCGGTTTTCGCCGCAGCCGGCGCCCCAACGTTCCGCACTTTGCTTTCAACCGCGCTGGCCGGACGCGAAAAACAGCTGTCCGACTTTTCCGCTCCGACCACACCCGCCGACACAGCCGCCGAAGCGCCCGCAGACTCCGCCGCCGAAGCCGCCAAACGCAAAGTTCGCTGGATTTTCGCGACCAACTGGAGTCTCCCGCCTGCCGAAGCGCTGGAATTCGTCGCGCCTGGCCTGCACGGCCTCGACAGCGCCAATCCGTCCGGCCCGTACTGGGGTGCTCTGGGACGCACCGACAAATGGGAGGAAGCCGGCGCCGGATTCGTCAATTACCGCCAGCACTCGCTCTACATGGGGGCTGTCGGCTGCGCACTGGCGCTTTTCGCGCTGGTTTCGGCCATTTTCACGCCGCGCTGCCGCCACCGCGCCCCGCTCGCGTTTTTCGCGGTCGCCGCGCTTGTCGCCGTAGCTCTCGCCTTCGGCCGCAACACGCCGCTGTACCGCGTTTTCTACGCGATTCCGCCCTTCGACAAAGTCCGCGCTCCGGTGAAGTTCGTGCATCTGGCCGAATTCTGCGTTGCGGCGATGGCTGCGTTCGGGCTGGCGCGTCTGCTCGCGCCGGAGCGCGACCGCGGCGAAAAAGCCGGAATCTGCGCCTTGTTCGTAGCGGCGGTCGCACTTTTCTTCGTGGCGCCGGCACTTTCCGCCGGGCTGTCCGACCGTGTGCTCGCGGCAATTGGCGTCACGCCCGGCTCCGATCTGGCGCGGACCCTTGCGTCGATGCACGATTCGGCGCCGCGCCACGGGGCGCTGCTCTTTCTGCTTGTCGGGGCGGCCGCGGCGGTCGTCCGCGCATTCCCGCGCCTTGCGATGCGCCGCACTGCGGCCGCGCTTCTTGCCATGGTTGCCGTTGCCGACCTGGCGTGCGACGCAGCGCACTACGTGACTGCGATCGACGCCTCCGCCCGCCTTGCGCCAAGCCCGGCGGCCGATGCGCTGCTCAAGGGCGGCATCCCCGGCTCCGGCCAGACCTGGTCGTATCTGGAACTGACGCGACGCCAGCCTCTGCCGGAAAACTCCCTGACGCCGTTCCTGGCGCTCGACTGGCACGGAATCGAACGCGGCGACCCCGCCCTTTCCGACAGCTCCGAGGACCATCGCATCGCCGCCTGGCGCGCGCTGGCGTTCCATCCGGCGCGTTTCTGGGCGCTGCTCGGCGTGACGGGCGTCTTCATGCCGCCAGCGGAGGCGCGCGTCTTCGTGAAGAACGGACAGGGCTCCGTGCTGGGGCTCTACGACGTCGACCGCCGCACCGGTCGGCTCATCGTCGCGGCCAATTTGCGTTCGGCCGGTCTGGCGCTCGTCTCTCCGACGACCACCCCGCCCTACGCCGCCGTCTACCACGACTGGAACGCGATTCCCGACGGCGGGGTTCCGGCCGCCGCCGCGGAGTTCGCGAAATCGTCGTTCGATCCGCTCAAGACCCTTGTCGTGTGCGGCGATGGCGCGAACGCCCTGGCCGACGTCCTTGGAGATCCCACGGGCGCGGCGCCTGAGCCGGCGTCCATTCTCGCGGCCCCGGGCAAGCGCGGCTCCGCGCCGCGCGTGACACTGGAAACAGACTCCTCCGCCAGCGGTCTGCTTTTCGTCCGGGACCGGATTCTCGGCCGCTTCTGGCCGCGCCTTGGCGCGACCGTCGACGGCGCTCCGGTCGCCACGGTGTTTCGCGCGAACGGGAGCTTTCTCGCGGTTCCCGTTCCGGCGGGCAGGCATTCCGTCGAAATCTCGCCTGCGCTTCCGGCCCGGCTGATCGCCCTGCCGCTGCTTGCGGCCGCGGCGTTCCTCGCGCTTTGCGCAGTCTGGGTCCGCGACAACCTGAAGGAGAAGGAGGAATCGCAATGAACGAACGGACGCGCTCTCCGGTTTCCAGCGGGAACTTCCTTGATTCGATCGGCCCCGAGCTCTTCGATTCAGAGCTACTGGCCGCAGTTCCCGTCACTTGGGCGCGCCGCAATGCCGCGTTGCCGGCACGCGAGCCCGGGGGCCGTGCGATTCTGGTTCTGCCAGGTCCCGAAGCGCTTGCGCTGCTGCCGGCGGCCGCGCTTGCGGCGGGTTGCGATTTCGCGCCGGCATTCGCGCCGCGAGAAAAAATTCTCGCCGCGATCGAGGCCGCGTACTTTGCCGCGCGACCGACCGCCCCAACCGCGGCCGCCGCGCAACCGACCGCCGCAACCGCAGCCGCCCCTTCTTCCGGCAACGCCCAGCCCGCAGCCCGCGAAACGCCCGCCGCCGGCGAGGATCTGCTCGTGCGACGGGACGAACCCGCCGCACGGGCGCTCAACGAAACCATTCTCTCCGCAGTGCGCCAGGGCGCCTCCGACATACATCTGGAACCGGACGGCCTCGGCGGCGCACACGTGCGCTTCAGACTCGCTGGCCGGCTGTACTCGCAACCCGACGCGACGATCCCGGCGCCGCTGGGGATCCAGGTCGTTTCGCGTCTCAAGGTGATGGGCGGCATGGACATCGCGGAACACCGCCTTCCACAGGATGGCATGGCGCAGGTCCGCGCCGGCACGCGCGCGGTCGATCTGCGCGTTTCCACGATTCCCACGGCCGACGGCGAGCGCGCCGTGCTTCGTCTGCTCAACCGCGAGGACTCGCTCCTGCCGCTGACCAGCCTTGGCATGGACGGTGCCGCACTGGCCGGCTTCCAGTCGCTGCTCGAACGCCCCAACGGCATAGTCGCCGTATGCGGCCCGACCGGTTCCGGAAAAACGACGACCCTCTACGCCGCCCTGGGCTCGCTCGATTTCGCCCGCAGGAATGTCATGACGATCGAGGACCCTGTCGAATGCCGCATCGACGGCATTTCGCAGACGCAGGTGCGCCCCGGCATCGGCCTGACGTTCGCCAGCGGCCTGCGCAGCCTGCTGCGCCAGGATCCGGACGTTGTGCTTGTAGGCGAGACGCGCGATCCCGAGACTGCGGAAATCGCGGTGCGCGCTTCGCTCACCGGGCATCTGGTGCTCACTACCCTCCACACCAACGACGCGCCTTCGGCCGTGATGCGGCTTGTGGATCTGGGCGTGGAGCCGTACCTGCTTTCCTCCTGCCTGCGCGGCGTACTGGCGCAGAGGCTCGTGCGCAAGGTCTGCCGCCGCTGCGGCGTCAAGGTCCCGGCGGGCGACGCATCGCTCGGCGCCGCGCAGGCCGCGCTTGCGCGCGCCGCCGGATGCGACTCCGTCATGCGCGCAAATCCCGCCGGATGCGGAGAATGTCTTGAAGGGCATCGCGGCCGCACGGGCATTTTCGAACTCCTTCTCTGCGACGACAATGTCGCCGAGGCAATTCACGCAGGCAGGCTCTCCACCGGCGAACTCCGAGCCGCCGCCGGAAACGGGTTCCTGCCCATGGCGGCGGACGCCGCCAGAAAGCTGCGCTCCCTGGAAACCACCGCCGCCGAAATCCTTTCCGCCATCGGCGGCGGCGGCGCGGAAACGGCTCTTGACTGGAGCCAGCGGTGAGATTCAAACTCACGTAGGGTTTCCCCGACGGTTTACAAAACCGTTGCCGTTGGTCACTTGGCTACACTGGCATTTTCGTCTGGGCCGAATAATACCACCTCGCCCCCGGGGTTGCAACACCCCCGCGCGGCGAGGGTGTGACCTGTTGCTTGCAATCCGAAATGCCCCTACCCTGGGGGCATTTCGGATTGCAAGCAACCGCGAATTCAATACCATACTTCCCCCGCAAACGGTTTTCCTACGCGCACCCACAAAAAAACTCCTGTTCATTCCGACCGTATTTTCAGCAAGATAAGCCGATCGCGTTTCGTTCGCGCTAGGCACCACCCCGCGGCCGCAGGTCCAGCCGGAAGGGGGCCGTCTGCACAACAACGCTCTCCGCCCGCGCGACCGTCGCGCCGGCGAGAAGGAGAAGGGAAAGGAAGAGGTGAGTCTTAGTTTTCATGCGGAAAGGGGAAGTTGGGGCGTCGCCGCGAGGCGTTCCGGCGCTTGAGAGAAACAATGGAGGCTGGCGAGGAAGTGGGACATGGAGAGAGAATGGGCACAAAATCAACGAACAGCCATTTTCGTGCCCATTTATTTTTGACATTCATAGGCACGAAATTGAAGTTTTAAACTTTTCGTGCCCAAATTTCGCTTGTATTTTGCTTCCGTTTCTGGCAGACTCTGCGGCATGGACACCTTCATTGGACGAAAAGAGCAGCTGGACCGCCTCGTCGGGCTTGACGGCTCTCTCGTCCTCTCCGCCGCGCCATGGCGAAAGACAGTCAAGGGCGATTCCGGGGGCGGGTGCCAGATCGACCTCCTCTATCAGACGAAGCGCTCCGTCTGCGTCGTGGAGATCAAGCGACGCCGCGAAATCGGTGCGGGCATCGTGGACGAAGTCGCCCGCAAGGTCGAGCGTCTTCCGCTTCGTCCAGGAATGTCCGTCCGCACCGCGCTCGTCTACGAAGGCTCCCTCGCGCCATCCGTGGAAGCCGATGGCTGGTTCGACCACCTGATCCCGGCCGACCGGCTTTTCGAAATCTAGGCCCGCTTTCCCGTCATCCCGTCTCCTCGGCATCGTCGTCCCGTCATCCTCCAAGCCCGCGTTCCCTCCCATTGTGCATGGTGCATTCCGCATGGTGCATTGCACGCCGCGCCAGCCCTTCCCCGCGCAGTCCGGTAGGGCGCGCTCGCCGAGCGCGCCGCAACAGGTGGCACGGAGAAGGCTTTCACCGAACCATCGTGACGTCTGGACTCCTGTTGACATGTAGTGGGACCCCATGTAGAATTCGCGGCAATTATGGAAATAGATTCCAAATTTGCCATGAAATACATTCCCCGCGCCATTGAGTCGCATCTGGCGAAACTTGTTCGGACGAACAAGGCCGTTCTGGTCACAGGTGCCCGCCAGGTCGGCAAATCCACGCTGTTGCGGCACCGTTTCCCGGAACGCCGCTATGTATCCCTTGACGACCCGTTTCTCGAGGAGCAGGCGCGAGCGGACGGCGGGATGTTTCTCGACCTCAACGCGCCGCCCGTCACGCTGGACGAGGTGCAGCGCACCCCAACGCTCTTCCGCTTCCTCAAGATGCGGTGCGACGAGGCGGACGGCGCGGGGCTCTTCCTGCTCACCGGATCGCAGCCATTCCACCTCATGCGTGATGCGTCCGAGTCGATGTCCGGGCGCCTCGCCGTGCTGGAGCTCGGCGGACTCTCGCTTCGCGAACGCCGGGGCGACCCGTTCGCCGAACGGTTCCTGCCGACCGCGGACTATGTCCGCCGCCGGGCGGCGACCGCCCGCGCGCCATCGAATCTCTGGGCAACGATCCACCGCGGCTCCTTCCCGGCCCTGCTCGACCCGGCCCGCGACTGGGCCGCCTTCCACGCCGACTACCTCAAGACCTACGTAGAGCGCGACGTGCGGCAGCTCTCCGCCGTGCAGGACCTTGCCGCGTTCCGCCGGTTCGTCGTCGCGATCGCCGCCCGCACGGGCCAGATGCTCAACTACTCCAACATCGCCGACGAGATCGGCAAGGACGTCGGCACCGTCCGTGGCTGGGTGTCGCTGCTTGAGGCGTCCGGACTCGTGGCTCTGCTCGAGCCCTTCGCGTCCTCCGCCCTCAGGCGCGCGATCAAGACGCCGAAACTCTACTTCCTCGACACCGGCCTCGCCGCCTACCTCGGCCGCTGGCTTACGCCAGAGACGCTCGCCAGCGGCGCCATGGCCGGGCATCTCTTCGAGACCTTCGCCGTCGGAGAAGTCATCAAGTCCTTCGCCAACGCCGGCCTCGACTGGCGACACCACCTCTCCTACTACCGCGGCCGGGACCGCAGGAAAACGACGCGCGGCGGAGTCGAGCGCGAAGTCGAGGGAGAGATCGACCTCGTCATCGAGGAGAATGGAGTCCTGCATCCGGTGGAGATCAAGCTCGGCGCGAACCCCTCCGCGGACGCCGCCGCAGCCTTTCCGGTTCTCGACGCGATTCCGGACCGCAGCCGTGGCGTTGGCGCGATCCTCTGCACCTGCCCCCAGCCCGGCGTTCTGCGGGACAACCTTTTCGCACTGCCGATCTGGTACGTTTAGATTCGCTAGATCGGGCGGGAGCGCGGACTCTCCGCCCGCGTTCCCGCCCATTGTGCATTGTGCATTCCGCATGGTGCATTGCAGCCCGCGCCAGCCCTTCCCCGCGCAGTCCGGTAGGGCGCGCTCGCCGAGCGCGCCGCAACGGGCGGCGCGGAGGAAGGAGGAAAGGAAGCTGGAGACGACATGGCGTAACCGGAAAAGGATTTTGCAGATTTTACCTTCGGAGTAAATTTTGCATTGACATTTCCCTGCCGCCGTGGCAGAATGACGCCCATGAACGAACGCACCATCGCACCGAAAATCCGGGCATACGCAACCCGCTACCCGGTTGTCACGCTGACGGGTCCTCGCCAGTCGGGCAAGACGACGCTCTGTCGCGCGCTTTTTCCGGATCTTCCCTACGTCAACCTCGAATCCCCCGTCGACCGTGACTGGGCCACGTCTGATCCGGCCGGCTTCATTCGCCGATATCACGATGGCGCCGTTCTGGACGAAGTCCAGCGCGCCCCGGAACTTCTCTCCGTCATCCAAGTCGCCGTCGACGAGGATCCTCGCCCCGGCCGGTTCATCCTGACGGGGAGCCAGAATTTCCGGCTCCGGGCCGGCATTTCCCAAAGCCTTGCGGGAAGAACCGCTCTCGCGACCCTGCTCCCGGTTTCCGTCCGGGAAGCCTACGGGGAAAACCCTCCGACCGACCTCTGGGAGACCGTATGGCGCGGATTCTTCCCACGCATCCACGACAAGGGACTGCCTCCGATGGAGGCGATTTCCTTTTATGTCGAGACCTATCTTGAACGAGACATCCGCGATCTGCTCAACGTCCGCCATTTTTCGGATTTCTTCCGGTTTCTGCGCCTCTGCGCCGGACGCACGGCGCAGACGCTCAACGCCTCCACGCTCGCCGCCGACGTCGGCATCCCGCCCAAGACGGCGCTCGAATGGATGTCGATTCTCGAGGCCGGCTACATCGTCCGCCGACTCCCCCCCTGGTTCGCGAACATCCGCAAGCGGCTTTCCAAATCGCCCAAAATCCACTTTCTCGACACTGGACTGGTCTGCTGCCTTCTGGGGATCCAGACCCCGGAACAACTTCGCGACCACCCGCTCCGCGGGGCGATCTTCGAAACCTTCATCGTGGGAGAAGCCTGGAAACGCGCCTGCAATCTCGCGCTCCCGGACACGCTGTTTCACTACCGGGACGGGCAGCAGCGGGAAATAGACCTGGTAGAGGACCGTTCCGGCGGCGCGAGACTCATCGAAATCAAAAGCGGGGAAACACCGTCCGGAGACTGGGGCGCGTCGCTCCGCCGCATCGCCTCCGTCTTTCCTGGGAGTCCCGATCTCCGGATCGTGTACGGGGGGGACTCCCGCCAAACCCGCGGCGGCGTCGAGTTTCTTCCGTGGCGCGATTTTTGCCGGGAGGTCGGCGGCGGCCTCTCCGAAATCTAGCCCCGCGCCGGCCCCCTCGACGAAAGGACAACAGGCCCGCAGGACATCAGGTCGCGCCCCCATTCCCTAGGCAACCGGGGCTCGACATTTCGTCCTATCGTCGTTTCGTCCTTTCGCCGCGCCTCTCCGCCCGCGTTTCCTCCCATTGTGCATTGTGCATTCCGCATGGTGCATTGCACGCTGCGCCAGCCCGCCGCGCGCAGGGCGCAGAGGAAGGAGGAAAGAAGGCTGGTAGAAAGGATGGACATGATCAAGCGGCTTTCGATTCAGAAGTTAATCGGGTACGTTTTTCAACTTTTGCAAAACTCACCCCGTTAACTTGACTTTTCACAACATTTTG
>CAMOSH010000047.1 GCA_946624575.1 uncultured Verrucomicrobiota bacterium | reverse complement strand
GCAAGCGCAAGGAAGCCGAAGCCGCAGCGGAAGCGGAGCGCAAGCGCAAGGAAGCCGAAGCCGCAGCGGAAGCGGAACGCAAGCGCAAGGAAGCCGAAGCCGCAGCGGAAGCGGAGCGCAAGCGCAAGGAAGCAGAGGCCGCACGTATTCTTGAAGAGGCGAAAAAAAAGGCGGCCGCCATTGTCGCCGAGGCGGAACGCATCGCCGCAGAGCGCGAAAAGGCAAAGAAACCCGGATATCGATTCGACGAGTCGGTTGGCAAGGCCGTATGGTCTCCCGGAAAGGCGCATCCATCATATCCCCATGTAGTGGCATCCAATACGGAAGAAAATTGGCGCCCGGAATCTGGTTGGGAGTGGGTGGACAAGGAAAACAGCTGGGATGTCCGCAACATCGCGGAGCGAAAACGGCAGGAGGAGCAAAGGCGTCAGGAGGAGCAAAGGCGACGCAAGGCAATCACATTTCCAGCTGGATTCGGAGAACAGGAGAAAATGACGGTTGCCGCCGGTATCATGCTGGCTGCAGTAAGCGACATGGACAACCCAATGCCAGTGCAAAATCAACTTGACGTTCTCAAACTGGCAATGGATACTGTCGCTTATGGGCAGGCTTCGATGCAGGAGCGTCTCGCATTCAAGCTCAAACTCATTGAAAGTTTTCGGCAAACGGGAGGAACTTATCCCGACTTGGCGAAAAATTTCGATATGGACACCCAGCGCATAGCGATATTTTGCGAAATGATGGAGAGCATCGTGGGGGATTGTGCTGATCTCGAAGATAGACTGAACAAAATTACTCGTATTCTTGACAATCAGGGAAGCCGGACGCATCGAGTGGGCAATCTAGGAGAACTTTGGAAGAAACTGCGCAGCGGAGAAATGAAATTGAATCCGCAAATTGGGCGGGCAACGCCAAAATTCGCTTGAAGTAAACACTGACAACAACCAATGGGGACTAATGCACATGAATATCTCCCACCGCAATATCAATTTCTCCGCAATCGGGATTCTGGCCTATGCGGTGTTTTTTGCAGCAGGAAACACATGCGCGGGTCTGCTTGACGATCCTCCAATGTGGGAGAGCGGTCCGGCGGATTCGCCTGTTGATACGAGGATTTACATCGTTGACAACTACCGCAAGACGATTGCGGTGAATGGATGGGAGAAGGCTCCACCTGTCAAAGTCATGGACGCTCCTATGCGTGTCCAGGCCGCGATAACGCCGGCCAAGATCGTATACACCGATCCAGACTCGGGAGAGATTCTCGGAGTCTCCGAATACATTGGCAATACAATTTTCGGCTTCAATCGCTACAGGGAGTATCAAACCGACAATGACGGCTATATTGACCTCGTGTCGCGAAATGCCTCGATTATGCGCGTCAAAGCGCTTGAAGACGGCTATGCCGCAAACGACCCGCGTCACGGCAAGATGTACTGGTATTGCCAGGAGATTCGCGAAGAGCGGACGGCTGGAGTGGGCATCCATATGGGAACGCCGGCCCGCGGACTGTGGGTGGACTGCACTCCCGATTCCAACGATTCTCCATTCCCCGGAACCAAAGGCAAGTCCAAAGGAAAAGGCGAGACTGGGGCGTCGTCAGGTTCTCCTGCAAAAAAACCGCCACCGACGTCTGGCGCCGCAACAAGCGGCAGCAGTCAAATCCCCGGCACGCCCCAGGCTGCGTGGTCTGGCGACGAAACCCGGCAGCCGCGACAGCCGATGACATCCGCGCAGAAACAGCTGATGCTCAGCGACATGGAGATACAGATCTCCCAGTTGGAAGGACGGCTACAACAGCTCCAGCACGACAAAATCCGCGCCGAAGGCAATCTTCAACGTGCCATCGCAATCAACGTCGGCGTTGTCATGGCGCAGGCGCAGGTCACGCAAATCATCCAACAGATCAACAATACCCAGTTCCAACTTACCATGCTCCGCCAGCAGCGCATGGCGCTGATGTCTCAACCCTAAAAATGCAGAATGGCTCTTGCAAATTCACGTTCACCTAAAAACACAAAGAAAGGATGTCCTGCAATGGATAAATCAAATCTACTGAAAAGAATCGACCGCCTGTCTTCGCTTGTGTGGATTCTCGCACTTATTGGATGTCTGGCCATGTTCTTCATGGCCAAAACTCCAGAACAAGCGCATAAATCAGGAGAAATTTTCGGACTTTGCATTCTACTCTTTGCCGTGACACGTGTTTTTCGTCGAGCAGCTCGTAGAAAAACAAACAAGAACGCACAATAAAACTTTTGTTGATTCTATCTGGCAATCCTAGCTCGACCGCCTCATGGCGCAGCATCTTTCGGCGATCCAGGTGCTGGGATATGTGCTGGGGGCGATTGTCGGGGCGCTGCAGTGCGTGTAGGGCCGTTCCATTGCTGCGGAGGAACTGTAACCATGTTTACGGATAATCATATTGAACCGTCAGCGGGACATGCCTTGCCGCAGGTTATCGCCTAAACAGAAGGAAAAGACGATGAGTTTGGAGTTATATGATGACTTCGAAAATCCCTACCATGAGGAGGATCTTCACAAGGCGATGGAAATGAAAGCCGTCCTCATGGGCGCGGGGCCGGAGGCGCTTGCCGCAATGCCCGGTGTCGAAAAAGTGACGCGGGTCTGGAAAAGCCGTTCGGACGGCAAAAGGAGATCCGTCGAGATAAATGTATGGTACAAGGAAGGCGCCGAAACGGGGTGTCTCACCTTTACGGGCGGAAAATGGCTTCCAGAACGCTTCGGGCTTGGGCCGTCACAGCTCAGCCCCGAACGCTTCGGAGACGACGTTTACACCGACGAGGACGGACACTGCTGGGGCCGGATAGAGGAGACCATCCAGCCAGATCCGGCAAAGTTGTCGAAGTTCAACGCCAATCGCAACGCAGGAGAGGGCAAAGTGTCTACGCATGCCATGGACATCGGCATTGTTGCGGCCATTGTCACGGCCATTGTCATAGTCGTCCTGTTGTCGCTTCTGGCGGGGTGCGGTCGTGCGAACCGCGCTGAAGCCGCAGTTTCGCCAGAAGCCACGCAGACTGCCGATGGCGGGCGATTGAAGGCGTATCGCACCTTCTGTGAAGGATAAATTCCAATAGCTCAAGGAGTAAAATAGAAATGGAGAATGGCGCAAAGGAACAGCTTCGTATTTTGCAATCAATGGCACACTGTCGATGTGCCCGGCACCCTATCACGGCATTAGCCCCTGATGAGGTATTTGTGTTTGGGACAGATCCTAACGGAAAACATAAGTCCTCAGCAGCCCAGTTGGCCATAGCCAAGTTCGGTGCAAAGATTGGGATCGCGGAGGGGCTTGCTGGACAGTCATATGCAATTCCTGTGCATAAATTCAAGACCGACTTGATGGTGGAAGCTGTCAATCGGTTTCTTAGTTTTGCGATTAGCAACCCACAATTGAGGTTTCATGTGTTGCCCGTGGGCTGCGGTGCGGCGGGGATGGATCCCGCTTTTGTTGCATTGATGTTCAAACGGGCGATTGATATGCCAAATGTTTACCTTTGCGAACTATTTGTCAACGAGCTCTCCAAATACTATGAACGACTTAAAAGTGCGAGCTGCGAACGCATAGGTGAAGTGGAAACGTTCTCTTATGCCACAAATTCCCCGCCACGCGACAAGGAGGATTTAGTCATTGGAAGGCATTGGGTCTTTATCAGGACGGCTGATGGGCGGCTGAAATTCGTTTGCGGAAAAGCGGACGATGATTTCATTTTGAAAGTATGCGGATGGCAAAATGTCGTCCATGCTGCCGCCGGATTCGACGAGGTGTTTGCAGTGCTGTCATCGGGTGAATTCATTAGCGCATCGGCAAGAGAAAAAGAGTATGAAACGGATCTGCGCTCAGAAGTATATCGCAGATACAGCATTCAATCGGCATTCAAAGAAGGATATCTCGAATGGTGTCGAAGCGGTTCGTTGTTGCATGGGGTCAAATCAGTCGTTGCCTGCGAAGGTCGCTTTGCGGCGGTGAAATTCGATGGCTCCGTTATATCTGTTTCGGATCGATCGGGATACGAAAAACCTTTTGACTATGACGGGCAACTTGAGAGGACGTGCGGAAACGGGGTCAAGAAAGTAGCCGTTGGCTGGCTGCACGCGGCCGTGCTTGACAACGGAGGTCATGTGACAGTTGTAGGAGAGAAGGAG
This sequence comes from uncultured Verrucomicrobiota bacterium, assembly GCA_946624575.1. Classification (GTDB taxonomy): domain Bacteria; phylum Verrucomicrobiota; class Kiritimatiellia; order RFP12; family UBA3636; genus UBA3636. The sequence continues at coordinate 17,925 of CAMOSH010000047.1, read as the reverse complement.
TATTGCAATGCCGGGGCGGTAGACGACTGGCACGATGTCGTCGACATTGAAGTGTTCGGATGCTATCATTCTTGCATTCAAACGGTAGGACTCCGAGCGGACGGCACTGTTTACCATACGCTGGATTGTCCGGAAATTGACTCTTGGAGGAATGTCGTGTCCGTTTCATGCCTGAGCGACCGCGGTGTAGTAGGCTTGGACAGGAGGGGGCACGTCTTGCTCGCGGGCGATATGCCTGATGTTTCTGAAATCCTAAAGTCATGGCCACCAATAGCCGCCATAAAAGGGAATTATGGAACGCTTGTCGGAGTCGACAAGGGTGGAAACCTCTGGGTCTCTGGGATAAAGTCTTGAAGGGAGTTGTGATTATGCTAAAAGATGTTCTTAACAAGATTGCCTTGCCATGCAGGGATAATGGCCGCATATTCACGGATACGCGACGGCTGGACGCAATCGCCGAATGCCTTGATGAGCGTTGGCAGTTGCTTGTGGGTGGGCGGCTGGCCAAGATATACGCGCGAGCCGATTTTGATTCTCGCAAAAGAGCAGTGGTCGTATCGTCCCATGTCGATATGGTGGCAAACCGCTGCTATGCGGATTGCGGCGGGGAATTTTGGCAAGGGTCTTTTGACAACCTGATCACGAACGCCGCAGTCGTGTCGAAGATGGTGCAAATGGGGTTCGCCTCAAATGTGCTTGTAGCGTTTACTGGCGATGAGGAAGAGGACAGCCGTGGGGCGGACGAGATCGTAGCGGCACTTCGCCAAAAAGGTATTGAAATCGGTTTTGTCATCGTGACGGATGTGACGGATGTTGGATGGAAATCCGGCAAACATTTCACGATAGAGAACATATTCCCCAATGATGGACAGTCGGTCGCAAATTTGCTTGTGCGATGGGTGCCGCAACTTTTAGAAGTAGACAAGCGCCCCAAGGTCGTTGTTGATGCCCAATGTGATGAGGCTTGGCAATACGACGAACACGACCTTAGATGTTGCTCCATCTGTCTGCCCTGCCATGGCGACATGCATTCAGAAATAGGTGTGGCAATTCGCAGTGCGTCAGTGGAAATGTACGCCAATGTCTTGTCCGTGTTGGCAAATTCAATCTTGAACTGAATGGAGAAGTAAAAATGGCCAAACAGAAAATCGCCTGCGCCGTGGAGGCGTATAAAGAGAAACGCGAAATTGTTTCGTTAAACAGAGGAGGAAACGCCATGAAAAGCACGAATATGAATTCAACGGTAGTTGTTTGGGGCTTGAGGCGTAATGCTGATGTCGCAGCCATGAGAAAAGAATCCATGACCTCCCCATTCCGTCTCATTCGTCCTTTGTCATTGTGCCTTCTGCTCCCGGCGGCCGTGGCAATGGCGGATTCCGCTCCGCTGCCGGCGTCGGGCCGCGCCTTCGGCTACGTTGGCTCGGATCTCGACGATTCCGCCACCGTGAATCGTACGTTCGCATGGTTTGCCGATGACGGGTCGAGGCAAGCCACCTTCTCCCTCGTCCTGCCGCGCAACGCCGACCGGCTTGTTGACACATACCTCGGCAACGACAACTACGTCCGGCCTATCGAAGTCATCATGGCGGAATACCACGACAAGCCGTTCCTCCACCTCTGGGGTTCCGGCTTCCCCGTTTCCGTGTGGCCGTCCCCGGAACGACTGCCCTATGCGCGGAAGCTAGGGACGTACCGCGATGGCGTCGACGCTCTGGCAGTCTTCGCCGTGGCGCGGGAGGAAGTGGAGGGAAAGCCCCAGTGGGGAGATCTCGGCTTCACCGATTTCCGGCTTCTCACCCGGCCGGTGCCCGATAGCAAGGGAACGCGATTGCGCGTCACGGACTTGGTCGCGCGCCAGAACCCGCCGGACGAGACGGCCCTCCACGAAGCCCTCGACAAACTCCGGAAGTACTGGACGGGAAAGAACACGAACCACATCTTCTTCCAATTCCGGGAACGCAAAACGCCCGAAATCGAGCGGCAGAACCTGCTCGTCTTCGAAGACGCCCGGAAAGGGGTGTTCATCCACTGGGAGAAGGCGGCCGAGACCGATGGAAAATCCGAAGGGTTCGCCCTCTACATGGTTTTCACCGACAAGTGGGGGTACAAAGGGGGCGTGAACCCTCTTGAACGCCGCCCCTCTCCGGCGGAAAAGGACGAAACGCCCGGCATGGCCCTTGTACGGGGGGCCAGGGAGAACAACCGGGAACTCGTGGCGTCGGCCTTGGCAAAGGGCGCAGACCCCAACTTCGAAGGAGAAGGGGGCGCCACGCCACTCGCCTCCGCCGTGGCAGGGGTGGTGGCGCCCGATGCCGAAATCCTCCGAATGCTGCTTGATGCCGGAGCCGACCCGAACCAGCGTAAAGGGATCCGCGAGATCACGCCGTTCTTCGCCCTTGTCCAATCGAGCTGCCTGGGAAGGAAAACGTCCAGGGAGCTCAGGGCCTATGCAGAGGGCATCCGCCTGATGCTCCGGCATGGGGCCGACGCGAACCTGCGACAGGGGCTTTACAAAAAAGACGCGCTGGGCTATGTCGTAATGCGCGGAGCGGATCCGGAAATCGTCCGCATCCTCGTCGAGGAAGGGCGATGCGCCGTGACGGAAGAGATGCTCGCCGACGCCAAAGACAACCCCCAACTGCTGGACTGCCTGACGAAGAAACATCCGACTCCACAGGAGTCGGGAAGCGAGCACACTCTTGACGACATCGACCAGGAGATCGCCCAGATGGAATCGCTACTGTATAGACTCCGCCTTGATCTCTTCCGCTGCGCGAATGGCGGGCACCGTCCACCCGGTGAAATTCGTCGGCTCTCCCAGCAGATCGACTCCATCCAACTCCGCATCATCAAGCTTCGACATCAGCGCATCAAGTCGATGCCCCAACCCGGAAAGGAATCCAACCCATGAACCATCCCATTCTGCATTATTCCTTTTTTACCTTCGCGCTCGCCGCAGGCCTGGCATTTCTGCCAGCGCGCGTAACGGCCGTCCCGAACCCCAACACCACGCCACCCGGCATCACGACGAAGCAACAGGCGCTCGACGCCATCGACGGATTCCTCGACTACATCGTCGTCGTCTCTGGCGGGAAATCGACGCGCCTCGGCGGGGCCATGACACGTCAGCAGGTGGTGGACGCCCTTTCCGGCGTCGTCTCCTATCTTTCTTCTGAAGTGGGCGCGCCATCTGATGACGGAGGCACCGGCGCCTCTGCAAAGTTGAATGCCGAATCTGCGGCGGGCATCGCTCGCACCGTGTTCAAAAACAAAGGACTGGACTACGATGAACCCGTCCGGATCGGGGAGCCTCCTAGAATCGTTATCCAGCGGAGTCCTCAGGAGGAGTGGAAAGGTGCCGTTCAACACTACAAAGTCGAGTTGTTCTTTTACGACGAGTCCGTCTGGGCGAGAACATCGGCTGTCGGAGTAAACACCACTCCAAAATTGCCGCAGGCGGCGGAACTTGCAGCTCGACTCAACATGCGGTTTGAATGGGGGTTCGTGGGCGTGGATTTCAATGATGGCGAACTATACTACGATTATCGCATGTCCATGCACGAATTCGCTGCCCTCGGAGAACGGGCCCCGATGGTCGCGATGGGGCTCTCATATCTTACGCTACAGCGCGTAACACCATATTTCATCAGGCTGCTTCGTGGGAACGAATCGCCAAACGATCTTGACCGCCAATTCGGAGAAGAGTGAACCAAGTCCTGTCTTGCCGCAACTTCTGTCAGATTTCACGCCCAGGCCGCTCAAATCTAAAATTCGAATGAGGCGAACTTGTCCAGGCTCTCGGACCCAATTGCGTACGATGATGAAAGTCGATGTGGAAAAACTAGAAACGCTCGGAATACGGAATCTGCATTCCGTGTTCGGGCGCGGCGCAAGGGGCGAAACCCTGGCGAAAGGATGTCACATGGCCGGAACGGTTGACCGCCTCATGGGGGCTGGGGTGTCGACAGTGGTGGATTTGCGCACGGCGGACCACAACGACAAGCTTTCCCGGAAATGCCGCAAAACCGGTCTCGACTACATTCATATCCCAATCGACGCCCACGCCACCTCCGCTGAAGACATCCGCCAAAATCTGCCCAGGCTCTTCTCCATCCTGGACGGCGACGGATTCTACGTTTCGTGTCAACAGGGACTTCACAGGACGGACATCGCCCTCGCGCTGTACTACTTCTTCCACAATCCGGGCATCGTGCCCGAAATGATCGGACACCGCATGAAGGGCGGATTCCGATGCGACGACATCATGCGTCGCGTCAACGCGATGCGTCCGTTGTTCGGGGATCTCGTCGATGACGAATTCGCCATGCGCCGACGTACGTTTCTAGAACGTCAACGAAAAGACGATTCGCAAACGGGGAAAGACGAACGAAACGCGGAATAAGAACGGCAGAAGCGGGGTGGCGGACTCCAGTCCGCCGTGGAACTCTCATCGACGGCGGTCTGGAGTCCGCCGCCATTTTGCGGGCCGCACGGCGCGCGGCCCCTACCGGCCCCGGTTCCTCCACGCCATTCCGTTAAGGCCTGCGCACCGCCCGTGCCGAAATTGACATTGCCGATTGGTGGACGTTGAGGATCGAAGATTTGTGAACATTCAGGTCATTCACTGTTCACCAATATCATTGTTCACAAATGGCAATCGTCCGCAATTGACAATCGTTCGCAATTGGCAATCGTTCGCAATTGGCAATTGTTCACAATTGACAATCGTTCGCAATTGACAATCGTTCGCAATTGACAATTGTTCACAAATCTTCATTGCCATCAATCGGCAACTGCGGGGCAGCGGAAAATTCCGGCACCGAAAGGAATTTTGGACTGGCGCCGCCAAAGCGGACAGCTTCAAGAGGAGGATCGACGCCGCGCTCGCGCCAGCGCGCAAGTTCGCGCAACGGGAATCGCAACGTGGAAAAACCCGGGCCACCACCATGTTCCCTGCCGGGAAGCACCCAAAAGCGGCAGAAAGAGCGCAGGTTCTCCGCGCCACCGGCGCGTTCGGCGGCGGCCCTATGCCAACGCGCGGCCGAATGCCAGGGACAAATGCCGTCAAGCGCCCCGGCAACAAGCATCAGTTTTCCGCCGCGCGCGGCGAATGCGGAAATGTCGGGATCCACTGCGTCCAGATCCGGCGACAGCGCCGCAGTCGCCTTCGCGAACAGCTCCGAATAATCCGATTCAAACGAGTCGAATGCCTCGCCTAGCGCCCACTCGAAAGGATAGAGATTGCGGAATGCATCGTCTCTCCCGAATTGCGCGCCGGGCGGAAGACCGCCGAAGGAGCAGGCTTCGGAACCATCCGGCGCGACGACGGGCGGCGGACCCTTGGCCAGGGCGCAAAATGCGTCGCGCTGCTCCGGACCGACAGTCGGATCGGCGATTTCCACCGCGCGCATGACTTCCTCGAAAAGCGCCGGGGTCCAGACCGCTGGCCGAGCGGCGTAGAGACCGGCGGCGGCCGCATCGAGCGGGTCGGCGGCCGCAGTCGCGCGACGAGCGGCGTCGCGCCAGACGCGCAACTGTCTTTCCGAAACGCGATTGGAGCCGTCCGGTCGCACGATGGCGCGCCAATTCCACAGAAAATAAGCATGCAGGGCAACTCTTTCGTGAGCGGGAACTTCGGCGAGGATTCCGTCGAAATCCCCGGGATGGCGCTGCGCAACGGACAGTGCCTGCTGCCCCCCGGTCGAAGCGCCCATGAAATACGAAAAATCAGGAAGGCACCCGAAACGGGATTTCACGACATCCTTGGCAGCGACGGCCATCCAATGCGTCGCGCGGTGGCCGAAATCACGCCAGACCGCCGGGTTCAGGACTCCGCGGCGGCGCGGATCGGGCGCCGTGCCGAGATCCGAAGTCACGGCGGCGTAGCCGGAACTGGCCAGCGCGGCGGCGCGATCGGCGTCGATGCGCCCAGCCGCGCCGCCAGTGCCGAGCCCGACAAGACGGCCATTCCATTCGGAACGTTCGGGCAGCGCGACCAGTGCCCTGACGCGGGATCCCGGTTCGAACGAAATTTCCAGTTCCTGCGAAGTCACAACGAAACGGACCCGGCAAAGATTTCGCGAAAAACGACAGCGCTCCCGTCGCCGGCGGCGCCGCCGCCGAGCCCCTGGCCAACATCCGCCAGGAGCAGAGCCCCGGAAGGAGCAATGCCCGACGCAACTCCCGTCGCCGTCGAACCATCGGGCAATGCGACCTTGACCGCGCGCCCGCGCAGGGCGTCGCGCGCGGCGAACTCCCGCGCGAGCCAATCCGGGCCGTCAGGTTCTTCGAGCCGCGAAACGGCTTTCGGAAGCGCATCGAGCATGGCCGAGAGCAAAGCCTCGCGGTCGAACGGCGAGGAAGCTCCGGATTCGGCCAGCAGGGATGACGCGGGGAAAATGGGGCGCGGCGGCAGAGCCTCTGGCGGAGTGTTGACATTGACGCCGACGCCGCAGACCACCGCGCCGGAGGCGGCCTCGCAAAGCAGTCCCGCGCATTTGCGGCCGTTTACCAGAATGTCGTTCGGCCACTTCACGCGCGCGGGCAGCGCGGTGAAGTCCACTACTGCGCGCGAAATTGCGCAGCCGCACGCCAAAGGCACAAGAGGCAGCCGTTCCGGAGGCAGCGCTGGACGGAGCACAACCGAAAAAAGAAGCGCCACGCCGGGTGGGGAATTCCATGAATGCCCCGCCCTGCCCCGCCCCGCCGTCTGCTCTTCCGCCACGACCGCCGTTCCTGCGGGAGCGCCGGACGCGGCCAGACGCAGCGCCTCGTCATTGGTGGATGTCAGCACCAAATGCCTGTGGACGGCTGGGGCTGTGGTGTCCGCAGTCACGGAAGAATCGAGGAATAGACCTCGGCCAGACCCTCGCGGAATTTGCCGAAGTTGTATTTTTCATCGACCAGCCGACGGCAGCGAGAAGCAAGCGCGCCGCGCGCAGCCTCGTCGCCCGCAAGAGCGGCAATGGCCGCGGCAAACGGAACTGGCTCCGGTTGCGCGAAACGCGCCGTGCTCTCGTCGAGAATCAGCCTGTTCGCCGGATGGTCGGTCGCCACGATCGCCCGCGCGACCTTAAGGTAGTCAAGCAGCTTCAGCGGAGTGTTGAGCCCCTGGATGCGCGGGGAAAGAAGTATGTCGCACGCGGAGAGCCAGCCTGGCAGCTCGTCAGGCGGGATTTTGCCAAGGAAATCAACGCGATCTTCGAACCCGCGTTCGCGAAGCGCGGCGCGTCGTTCGGCAATCTGCTCCTCTGTGCCGCCGACGATTGCGAAACGCAGACGAGGCTCGGCGGCCAGGGCCAGCGGAATCGACTCGAACAGAAGCTCGATGCCCTGATATGCGGCGAACGAGCCGACGTATGCCGCGACGACGGAATCCGCAGTCGGCGCCAGCCGGGCGCGCGCCTTGGCGGTCACCTCCGGATCCGGTTCCTCAAGCGAAGACGGGATGTCGCTCACGCAGAAGGCGGGGGCGTCGCCGCGAATTTCGCGCGCCTGTCGCAGCAGTCCGGGACCGGTGCCGATCACGGCGTCGGCGCGCCGCATGACGAAACGCTCCACGCCGGCGTAGGCGCGCACCGCCAGCCCCTGCTTGTAGCTGCCGGCGTCGCTATGCTTCTCGAAAACGGCCTTTGCGCGGCAAAGGCGCGCCAGGACCAGGGCCAGGAAGCCGCAGTCCTCGACGCCATGCACCACATCGTAGCGACGGCGCGCGACCATGCCGAGCGCCTCTGCGAAAATCACGCCGTCGAACGCCAGTTTGAGCGCCGACGGCCCAATCGCTATGTCGCGGGCGAAGAACAGATTCGGGGCCCGAATGATGCGGACGCCCGGCACGGGCCGGTCCTGCCCGATGGGGAGAGTCAGAAAATCGACGTCGAAGCCCAGCTCGGCCAGGGCGCGCACGTCAAAGCCAAGCCTTATCGGCGAGCCGCGCCACTGGAAGTACGGCTGGGAGGCGATGAAGAGTATCCTGCGACGGCGGTCGTTCATCGTATCAGAATCGCGTTTTCGGGGAATTCGGCGCGAACCGCCGGGAACCAGGCGCGTGCAGCGGCGGAATCGTCCGCGGCGGCGCCCTCGCGCAACGGCAGACCGCCAGTGCGGGCCAGCATAGAAAGGAAGCGACGACTCACGAGAACTTTGCGCGGGGGAGGCGCCTTGGCGCGCCCGGCATCCCAGCCGAGCGCAGCGCCTATGAGCGCCCCGATCACGATGCAGGCCGCGGCGAGAACGGCAACGGCGGTCGGCACAAGCGTGACGGAATGTTCGTCCCCCGGCGAAAGCGCTGCCTCTAGTTCGTCAAGGCGTCGCTCCCGTTCGTCGAGTCTGTCGCGCTCCAGCGCAAGGCGTTCGCGCTCCAGCGTCAAACGCTCCAGCGCCATGTCCGGCGGCTCGTCGGGGACGGGGGTTCCGATTTCCGGTTCTTCTGCCATTTCGTCAGGCGTCGCGGATTTCCACGCCGAGCTTGTTGCGCAGCACGTTCTTGACCGCCTCGTGGAAGCCGTTTGCCTCCTCGCTCGTGAGGGTACGGTCCGCGGCGCGGTACGTGAGACGATACGCCAGGGAGGTGCGCCCCTCGCCGAGCTGTTTGCCGCGGAACACGTCGAAGAGCGTCACGTCGCAAAGCTCCTTGGGACCCGCCTTGCGGATCGTCTTGACAATGGTTTCGTGAGTGACGCCCTCCGGGGCCACAAGCGCGATGTCGCGCTCGACGCCCGGCAGGGACGGCACGTCCTTGGCCTTCGCCACGCGGAAGGCCTGCGCGACAAGCGCGTCGCGCCTCACCTCGAAAACGGCGACCGGCGAAGCGATGCGGTGCTTGCGGCAAGTGGCGGCGGACACCAGGCCGAACACGCCGACGGGGCGCCCGGCCAGAAAAACGGTTGCTGACAGTCCGGGCTCGAATCCCGGCGCGTCGGCCGCCTCAAGACGAAGCGCCGGCGCGTGCAACGCCTCGCAGAGTGCCTCAAGGGCGCCCTTCAGCCAGCCAAGAGTCTCGCGGGGATCGACCTTTCGCATGCGATCGGTTCCGTCGCGTCCGGCGAACCCCATCACCGCGGCGCAAACGCGGTCCTCCTCGGCGGGGGTGCCGTCGCGTCCGGCGAAAAACACGCGCCCCGCCTCGAAGATGGCGGCCGTGGCGGTGCCGTGCGCCTGATTGAAAGCGAGGTTTCCGAACACCTGCGGGATGAGCGAATCGCGCAACACCGAGTGGTCGGCGCTCACGGGATTCGGGATGCAGACGCGCCGGGACTCCGTCCCAGGCGCGGAAAACGCGTCAAGCACCGCCGGCGCCGTGAACGAGTAGTTCATCGTCTCGGTAAAGCCAAGGCCGGCAAGCACTCGCCGGGCGTATGCGGCGGCGCGCACAGGGGCGTCGTCGGCACCGGGCACGACCGTCGCGCTCGGCACCACGTCCGGAAGCGCGTCAAGGCCGTTCATGCGGGCAATCTCCTCCACCAGGTCGCACTCGTGAGTGCAGTCCAGACGCCATGTCGGGACGCGCAGCAGCGCGCCGTCAGCGTCGCGTTCATCGATCGCGAAGCCAAGGCTCTCCAATATGGACAACTGGCGCTCCGGCGCAATCGGCATTCCGATCACGGCGTTCGCGCGAGCAAAACGAAGCCGCACCCGGACCGGCTCGTGTGAACGATGGTCGTCCTCCACCGAACCCGTCGCGACCGTGGCGTTGGCGTACTTGCAAAGCAGATGGCAGGCACGACGGCTTGCCCAGTCCGGCAGAAATGGATCGACGCCGCGCTCGTAGCGGTGCGCTGCCTCCGTGTGGAGCGAAAGCGCAGTCTCGGTGCGCTTTATGCCTGGGGCAGAAAATGCCGCCGATTCGAGCAGGACGGACGTGGTGTCAGGCTCGATCTCGCTGCCCTCCCCTCCCATGACGCCGGCAACGGCGAGCGGGCCTTCGGAATCGGCGATGAGAAGCATCGTCTCGTCCAGCACGCGGTCCTGGCCGTCAAGGGTGCGGATCGTTTCACCCGGGCGAGCGTTGCGCACCACGATGCCGCCATCGCGAACGTGGCGGTAGTCAAACGTGTGCAGCGGCTGGCCGCATTCGAGCATCACGTAGTTTGCCACGTCCACCACGACGTCGATGGAGCGCATTCCGCACAGTTCGAGGCGGCGGCGCATGAATTCCGGCGACGGCAGGCGCTCGACGTGCGGCAGCACTCTCGCGGTGTAAAGCGGGCACTCGTCCCCATTTTCCACTTTCACCGTGCAGGAGTCCGACGCCTTAGCGCCTGGCAGCTCCGGAAAATCAACGGGGGGCAGCTTGAGCGGACGGCCGAGAATCGCGGAAAACTCCCGCGCTATGCCGAGGATTGACAGGCAGTCTCCGCGGTTCCAGGTGATTTCCACCTCGAACACGGTCTCAGGACGCGCCTCAGGGAACAGCTCCGAAAGGGCGGTTCCCGGAGCGACGTCGGACTTGAGTTCGATGATGCCGGAATGATCTCCGGAAAGGGAAAGTTCGCGCGCCGAGCAGAGCATTCCGAAACTCTCGACGCCCCTGAGCTTGCCCTTCTTTAGAACATCGCCGCTTTCCGGCACCTTGGCGCCGACATGGGCCAGCGCCGTCACCAGCCCGGCCCTGCAGTTTGGCGCCCCGCAGACGATTTGCAGACGCTCCTTGCCGTCAAACACGGTGCAGACGTGGAGGTGGTCGGAATCGGGATGGGGTTCGCACGTCTCGACGAGCGCGGCGCAGATGCCGGTAAAATCGGCGCCAACCTTTTCAATGCCTTCGATTTCGATGCCGGCGAAAGTGATTCGATCTGCCAATTCGCGCTCCGAAAGGTCGGAGATGTCGACGAACTCTGCAAGCCAGGAAACTGGAAGCTTCATTGCTGGAAACGATGGGGTCTGTCTTGTTTTCCAAAAGCGGAACGCGGCAAAATCTACCACGAACCGCCTTCGGCGGCAATACCGCCCTCTAGTGTCCACGGTTGGCGCGTTTCGTGCAGTGGCGTTGCGCCCCAGCCCCAAACGCGCCAACCGTGCTCTGCGGGCAAACAGGCTTGCCGCACGCTTCCTGTGGTATCAATGCAGACTTGTGAACAATTGGTATTTGTAAGCAATTGTCATTTATGGACAATTGCCAACTACGAACCACGTATGGTGGCCGGACTCGCCTCCGGTTCGGCGGCGATCATGAAAGTAGTTTCGTCTTCGGGGACAGAATAGGCGAATCGTCTGGACGACACTGACGCCAGCGGAGAAGCCGGAGCGACAATCGCATCGAAAAGACGCTCAAGCGTGGCGGCGCGAACCGCCGGCCGGAGTTCGCACTCCCACACGACAAACACACGCCACCCGGCCTTCGCCCACTGCTCTTCGTGAAGTCGGTCCCGGGCTACGTTCCGCCTGAACTTCGCCTTCCAGAACTTGACGTTGGATTTCGGCGTCGTCGCCGCGCTGCACCCGGCGTGTCGATGCCAGAAGCAGCCGCGAACTTCGACGATGGCCCTGCGCCGTGCCAGGACGATATCAGGATGCCCCGGAATGCGCGACACGTTCACGCGGAACCGAAGACCGCGGGAGAAAAGATAGCGTCGAACCACCAGCTCGGGCTTTGTGTCGCGGCTCCGAATTCGGCTCATCATCCAACTTCGGCGCTCTCTTGAAATTGTGTCCGTCATTCGGCTGCGATTTTCGTGTTGCAAACATCCATGGCATTCTGCATGCGCCCGATTCTACATCCGCCCCCGCGCCACGTCCAATCCAAAGAAATTGCGGGCCGCCAGGCGATCGGCCCCTGCCGGTATGGCGCGTTCGCCGCGCTAGCATTTTGCCCTGGGAGCGCGGGCTTCCAGCCCGCGAAAGGGGCGGCGGTCTCCAGACCGCCGCGCGACGGCGAGGGCGCCGTCGCCACATCGGCGCGGCCGGAGGCCGCACCCCCGGTTCCGGAGCTTCCCGTCTTCGCGGGCATCCGCCGCGACTTCGAGGAATTTCTCCGCCTTGCGGGCGGGTGCGAATGCGACGTAGTCGCGAGCGGCCCGGCGTGGATGCTCGCGACGAGCCCCGCGTGCTTCGCGCACCTCAAGAACGGGAGTCAGTCCGTCATTGTCATGGCCGTCGCGCCACGCGACGTTCCCGCCGCGGCCCGCACGGCGCTGACGCGCGTCTGGTGCACGATTCTCGCGAATCTCAACGTCGAAACCCCGGCCCGGACTCCTGACGGCCGGCCACTTCCATGAAAACGAGAAACACGCGTTCCCTCTCTTTCTTTTTTGCGCTGTGCGCCGTCACGCTCCCGGCGGAGTCTTCCTCCGTCGCCGTCGCCGCCGACGATGTCATGGGAGACGCCTACCGCGCGATCTGGAACGAGGCCGAGCAGGCCCGGATCGACGCGGACATCGAGAAAAACCGCAAGGCCGACGGTGTGTTCGAGATCGACGCGCCCGACGGCGCGGAAGTGCGCATCGAGCAGCTTTCGCACGCGTTTCGGTTCGGCGCCCATATCTTCAACTTCAACCAGCTCGGCTCCACCGCGGCGAATGACGCCTACAAGGCGTGCTACGGCGCGGGCGGACTCTTCAACCAGGCCACCGTGTCGTTCTACTGGATCGACCACGAGCTCACGCCCGGCGCGTTCCGCTTCGGCGGCGGATATGAGGACTCCGAGCGCTTCTGGAACTCGCTCACGCGCGAGGAGGCCATGCGCGAGAGGCACTGGCGGAGGCCCGCTCCGGGCCCCGTGATCGATTTTCTCCGCGCGCGGGACGTGGCCGTGCACGGCCACGTCCTCGTCTGGGGGCAGGCGACGCCCTACTGGGTGTATGACTGGCATTGCCCGGAGCGCGAGAAGCGCGTTCTCGACGAACTCGGCATCCCGCGCCACTCCGCCCATCTCGGCTTCGAGCCGGCCGGACAGAACTGGGGGAACGGCTTTCAGGGGAGGCGGGCCAGGGCGTGGCGCGGCAAATACGCGGCGCTCAGGGAGGCGGGGCTGGACGAGACCGCGCTTGCCGAAAGAATCCCCGTCTTCGCGGCGAACCTGCGCAGACTCCACCGCAAGCGCGTCTTCGACGTCGCAGCCGCATACGGCGACGCGGCGGACAGCTGGGACGTAGTGAACGAAAGCGCCGGCGACTTCTCGCAATACGGCGCCTCCCGCACGGGACTGCCGCTCTGGTTCGGCTGGTTCGGCCTCATGCCCGGCGACTATCCGCTCCATGCGCTTCTCGACGCCGGGGAGGCGTTCCCGGAACACGTGAAGTTCGCCGTCAACGACGCCAATCTCAAACCATACTACGTCGAGCAGGTGAAGGACCTCGAAAAGGAGGGCGCGCGGATCGACATCGTTGGCTGCCAGATGCACATCTTCGACACCAACGCATGCGCCCGCCTCGCCGCCGGCGCGACGAACGTGAATTGGATCGGCTCGCCGCAAATCATCCGCGACCGCCTCGACATGATCGCCGGGGCGGGGCGCCCGATCCATGTTTCGGAAGTCACCATCGCCGCTCCGGGCGAAGACGCGCGCGCCTTCAGAATCCAGGCGGAGCTTGCGCGCAACATCTACCGCGCGTGGTTTTCCCACCCCGCCGTCATGGGAATCACGTGGTGGAACACCGTTGACGGCGCCGGCGTCGCGGGCGAGCCGCTCGTCTCCGGCATCTTCACGCGCGACATGGAGAAAAAGCCCGTCTGGTTCGCGCTCGACAATCTCGTCAACCGCGAGTGGAGAACGAGGACCGTCGCGAAGGCCGCCTCCGGCGAAAGTCGCGTTTCGCGGCTTTCGCGGACGCTACCGCCTGGAATGGACGGACGCGACCGGCTCCGCCCGCTCCAAATGGGTCGAACTGGAATGACGCCGCCTGTGCCGCAGTCGAACGCGTCGCGAAGGCCCTTCCCGCCGCGTCGCATTCTTGCGATTGTCGCGTCGCATTCTTGCGATTGCGACGAAGCGTCGGTTCCCCTATAATGAACTGCGTCGACGCTCGATTTGAACCGCCAGCCCTCCTGCCGCATCCTAGCAAACGGAACCCGCGCCGCCTGCAATGAAACACGTCACATCCCCCAAAGCCCTGCGTTTCCTCTCCGTTCTCTTCGCGCTCGCGCTCAGCGCCGCCAATGCGACCGCCGGGCAGACGCACGTCGTCACGTTCCGCCGGCTCAACGGCACCGTCCTCTCCCGCGTACAGGTCGAAAACGGCGGCTCCGTCGCCGCGCCGGAGGGGCCTGTGGAGCCCGACCACACGTTCAAGGGTTGGGACCACGGCGACTGGCTCGGCTGCGTGACGAATGACATTCAGGTCTGGGCGCTCTACGAGGGCACCAAGGTCTGGGCCGCCGGGACGGGCTACGGATCGCAGTCCATCGCCGAGCGCGACATCCCGTATTCGCTCGAAGAATACTTCCAAATGTACGACAACATGGCCTGGGCGGACGAGTTCTCGCGCAGCGGGACGAACGACGTCCGTTCCACCTATTGGAACTACGACACGGAAAACCGCAACCAGCTCAACTACGAGACCTCCGGCGACAACCAGAAGGAGATCGACGGCTTTCTCGACATCAACGTCCGGCGCGAGAAGAGAACGCGCCAGGCCTGGTGGGACTGGAGTACAGGGCGATGGGAGCCGGAGACGGAATACGACTTCACGGGCGGCGGCCTCAAGAGCAACGGCAAGGTCGCGTTCAAGCACGGACGATGCGAAATCCGCGCCAAGCTCACGCGCCAACGCGGAGCGTGGCCCGCGTTCTGGATGATGGGCAATACCGGGAACTGGCCCGAATGCGGCGAGTTGGACGTCCTGGAGCAACCGAGCGGCGGCGACTGGATCGCGGGGACGTTTCACCTCCCGATGCCGGGCGTCAATGGCGGGTCGATTCCCAACGGGCATCCGACAACGCCGGAGGACGGCGTCCACTTCGGCGACGGCTTCCACCGCTTCGGCACGATCGTCAACGAGCGGGAGGTCGTCTGGTATGTCGATGACCACATCTTCAAGCGCATGGACGTGCGCGACTCGCGCTACAACATGCTCCGCGACCGGCCGCTGTTTATCATCTTCGGCATGGGGCTGCAGTCCAACACCTGGGTGACGGCGAAGGGCGACGCCCCGGTCAGCAAGGATGACGTCCCGGAGCTGGATGAGCGAGGCGTGGACTTCCTCGTTGACTACTGCCGCATCTTCACGAACACCAACGCTGGCAACACGGCCAGCTACGAGGCCGCACCCGCGCAAGCCAGGCTCTCCGCCCCGGTCACAGCCGCCATTTGGCGCGGCTGGGACATGACATGGGGCCGTCCGGGCTCCGGTGCCTACCAGAACAACATCAACAAAGGCTACACAGAGCGCTACTACATCAAAACGGCACTTTCAGAATACTTCGCCAGAGAGAAGACGGACGTGCTCACCTTCCTCACGGAGCCGACGATCGCGACGATCGCCAATCGCGCCGAGTTTGACATCCCGGACTACTCGTTCCTTTCCATCAGCGCGAACGCAAACGGGTGGAACAGCAGCGACAACCCGAAACTCGAGAGTGGAAGCTACAGCAACGGTCGCCTCCCGCTCTTCTCCAGTGTGCTGTTCAACTCGAAGCGCTTCTCGGTGTCCAGCTCATGCATTGACATCCTCAAGCTCTCGGACGAACCCGCATTCACGAACTGCTACGCCGTGTGCGCCGATCTCAAGGAGAAGGCGACGGACGCCCGCGTCAAGGTAATCAGCGTGAACGTGATCGCCACGAACGGCGTCGAGACTGCGGGCAGCACCGTAGCGCAGGGCTTCAACACGCTCTTCACGACGCTGGATGCGGTCAAGGACGAGAATGTGATCGTCTTGCTGCAGGGCATGGATCAAAAGCTCCTCAACTACATCAAGGCCCGCGCCGACACCGCGCTGGCCTCGCCATACCACTACTTGGGAAACTACTCAGGGACCCTCACCTACCAGTGCGCCTACGCGACCGCCAGCGTTGCTGCGTCGGCGAAACACCCGGACCCCATTCTGGTCCCGAAAGAGGCACCGTCCGTTTCCTACACGCACAACCCGCAGGCGCTACAGGCAACCGTGACATTTGACGCCCCGATCACAACCGACGACGGCCTCTCCGACACATTCGACGCGGCGACCTACGCAAAGTCGATGACAATTTCCTTTCCGGATTACACCGGCGCGGCGCTTTCAAGCTTCCCGGTGCTGGTGCGGCTCTCGACGGCAAT
The DNA here is from genome assembly GCA_946624575.1 of uncultured Verrucomicrobiota bacterium. Taxonomy (GTDB): domain Bacteria; phylum Verrucomicrobiota; class Kiritimatiellia; order RFP12; family UBA3636; genus UBA3636. Next base: position 1,730 of record CAMOSH010000047.1, on the reverse strand, counting down.
CTCCGGCTTCGACTACACGGGCTTCCTACTCCCCGATGGCGGAGACCTGCGCTTCACCGACGCTTCCGGCAATGTGATCCCACACGAGATTGACACGTGGAACCCGGATGGCGAATCAACCGTTTGGGTGAAGGTGCCTCTGCTCACGAAATCGGCGGCCATCACGGCGCACTGGGGTTGCCCGCGCCCTGTGCGACCGGGGGCGGAGGGCGTCTGGGATGGCGACTACGTCGGTGTATGGCATCTGGGCGAGAGCGGGCTTCCGCTCCGCGAGTCGAGCGGTGTCTCGGTTGACTTCACGCGCTCGACCGGCGACAGCGTGGTTTTCGCCGCCGGAGGCATCGTGGGCGGCGCCGTCGATTTCGTGGCCGCAGGACGCACCAACTCCGTCGTCGCGCTCGACAATGCCGCCCTGGAGGGTCTGGCGCGCGGCACGCTGGAGGTCTGGACGAAGCAGGTCTCGCACACGCAGAACGCAGGCATCCTTTCCAAGCGCGCCGGATACAACAGCAACATTTCCTACTTCATCTACGACAACGGTTCGAGCACGGTGCTATGCCTGCCCGGCGACACGATTGGGTCGAACTATGTGTCGTGCGTCTCGACGACTCCTGCGATGAACGCATGGAACCACCAGGCGTTCACCTTCGACACCGCAGCCGCATCGGACAACGCGAAGAGCTATCTCAACGGACTTTCCAAAACGCCGGCCACGAAGTCGGTCGCCGCGTTTTCCGGCATTGCCAACCTTTGCCTCGGCGCGATGCAAGGTGGAACCGCAGCCAACTACGTCGGCCAGATCGACGAGGTGCGCATCTCCAAGTGCGTCCGCTCGGCGGACTGGATCCAGGCGACGCACGACACGATTGCCGACGCGTCGTTCGCGACATACGCCGTCGACGGTGCCGAGCCACCGCCAGAACCCGCCTTCTCGATTTCCGCCGCCGTCGCGCCGGGCTTCGCCTGGACGAACGGCACCGCGACGGTGAGCACGGCCGTCACGAACGGCGTGGCCGTGCCCGAGGGCGCGGTGGTGCGCATGACCATCTCCGACGCCTCCGGCGCCGTTGTCGGCACCGTGGACCGCGACTGGACAGGGACAGGTGAATACGCCTTCGACACGGCGGAGGCCGTCTCCGGCTCCGCCCTTTCCGGCTACGACTACACGCTCTCGTTCTCGGTGCTTCCTGGGAGCGCGGGCTTCCAGCCCGCGGATCCTGATGGCACTAGCCCTGGGAGCGCGGGCTTCCAGCCCGCGGAAACCTCCGCCGTCCTCCGCCTCGGCTCCGCCGCGCCGTGGTTCTCCGCCGACCCCGCGACCGGCGAAATCACCGGCGGCGCATGGAGTGGCGACGGCGGGGACGCCGTCGCCACATCCGATTCACTTTTCGTCCTTTCCGGCGGCGCCGCGTTCATCGCTGACGCATCTCGCACCGGACTCGTCCGCGCGGAAACCGCTCTACCCGTCGGATCGCTCGTTTCGGAATCCAACCTCCCCGCCCTGCTCGCGTTCGCCGCCGCGAACGGCGAACGCGCCGGACTCGCGCCCGTGGATGGCGGCGACGGCGCCCTCGTCTGGCACGGGCTCGTCCTCGAAAATGGCTCTCTCGCGTGGAAGGCGCTTCAGGGGGGCGGCGCAGGATGTGGCGACGACGCCTCGTCGTCGCGCGACGGCGGGGGCGGCGCAGGATGTGGCGACGACGCCTCGTCGTCGCGCGACGGCGGGGGCG
>CAMOSH010000046.1 GCA_946624575.1 uncultured Verrucomicrobiota bacterium | reverse complement strand
GGCGCCGCTCGCTCCGCCGGACTACATGGCCGTCGATCTGCGCGCGGACGCCGAATCCCCGCGCGTCCGCTACTACGCCACCTCCAACGCCGTTCCAGGCGGCGTCACGAACCGCCTCTACAAGTCGGACATCCTCCTCATGCGCCGCATCCCCGCCGCGATGGTCCGCCACCGCCAGGGCAGCCCGGAAGGATCGCCACTCCGCAACGTCATGGAAACGCCTCACTACTGCACCCTCTCGAAGGACTACTACATGGGCGTCTACGAGTTCACGGAGGCGCAGTATGCGCTCGTCGGCGGAACGCGCTCCCTAACACCATCCTGGCTCTCGGATGCAGACAAGGACTACTACCCGGTGATCGGCGTTTTCTGGAAGGACTCCCTTCGCGGCGATGTCACCGCAAACAACGCCCCGACATCCAGCAGCACTCTGGGCAAGCTGCGGTCGAGAACGGGGCTTGCCATCGACCTGCCGACCGACGCGCAGTGGGAATACGCCGCCCGTGCCGGCGCCACGACATCGCTCTACGACGGAACGGAGGCGGCGAACAGCGGAACGGGTCTCGCCAATGTCCAGCGGCTTGCCTGGTGCTTGTCGAATTCCGGCGCCAAGCCGCATGAAGTCGGCCTCAAGCCCGCCAACGCCTTTGGCCTCTACGACGTTCTCGGCAACGCGCTCGAATGGTGTCTCGACGGACCGCCTGCCCAATCGACTGCGGACTACACCACGACGGATGACGTTGTAGATCCTTTGCATGTCGGCCGGTTCATGATGCGCGGGGGCTGCTTCACCAACGCCGTCCTTACGGGCGCAACATGCACATTGTCCCAACGCGCCGAAAGCTGGGGCGGATATCATGGCGTCACGCAACAGATTTCCGGATTCCGCGCCATGTGCCCGATTCCGGCCGAACCCTGATTTGGAAAGGAGAACCAAGACATGAAACACGCCTTTGACTATTCGTCCCTTTGCGCCGCGCTCGGCGCCCTTTGCGCCGGAGCCGCGTTCGCCACGCCGACCGTATCCAACGTCGCCGTCACGCAGGACGCCGAGAAGAACGTCGTGATCACCTACGACCTCGACGAGGAGGCCATCGTCACCGTCTCCCTGACGGTCGGCGGCGAGCCGCTCCCCGTCCCGCCCACCATTGCGGGCGACGCGAACCGCCTCGTCGCGGCTGGCACCGGCCTCAAGGCCGTCTGGAATCCGAACCTCGACTGGCCTCTCCAGTCCGCCGCGAACGTCTCGGCCACGGTCCGGGCCTGGACGAAGGACGTGCCGCCGGACTACATGGTCGTGAAGCTCTTCGACGACGCCGCTGGGCGGAAGCGCTGGTATTACGCTTCCACCAACGACATTCCGGGCGGCGTGACAAACCGCATCTACAAGTCCGACTACCTGCTGATGCGCCGCATCCCGGCCAAGAACGTCCGCCACCGCCAGGGAAGCCCTTCCGATGCCCCGTTCCATACCGATCTTGAAGCCGCGCACTATGTCACGCTGACGAAGGACTACTACATGGGAGTTTACGAGATAACCGAACGGCAGAACGCCCTTGTCGCCGGGACCCGCAAGGAAACGCCGACCTGGCTGACCGATGCCGACAAGGACTACTACCCAGTTGTTGGAGTGTTCTACAAAAACGACATCAGGGGAACGTCGCAAAACTACACCGTCACGGCCACCGACGAGCCGAAGTCCGGAAGCACGATCGACAGGTTGCGCACTCGCACCGGGATTTCGGGCCTCGACCTCCCGACCGAGGCGCAGTGGGAATACGCCTGCCGCGCCGGGACTTCGACGACGCTCTACGACGGCACGGAGGCCGGCTCAAGCGGACAGGGGCTCGAAAACATGAAACGTCTCGCGTGGTGCAAATGGAATTGCACGGATGGCAAGCCGCGCGAGGTCGGCCTCAAGCCCGCCAACCCCTGGGGCCTCTACGACATGCTCGGCAACGCCCTCGAATGGACCCTCGACGGCCCGTCCGCCAACAAGACGGCCTACTATTCCGAAGGCCAGGAAGTGGTGGATCCGGTGCTGCCTTCCGCTAGATACTATCTGCGAGGCGGTTGCTACAAGCAGACAGTCCACGGCAACTCCGCCTGCACCGCTTCGTTCCGCAGCGATGACTGGGGCGGCACTTCGGGCGGCGGCCCGTTCCTGTGCTCCGGCTTCCGCGTGGTGTGCCCGATCCCCGTCGAGCCGTAGCAAAACCGAGGCCCGGCGGAAATGCGGGTCTGGCTACGCGAGAAAGGCTGATGAACATGATTTCCATCATTGACATTTCGGGCGACGCCGCCCGCCAGACCGTGATCGCGGCGGGAACGGAGAACCTCTACCAGGGGCATCCGACGACGGTCCTCACACGCACGGGTAAGCTGCTTTGCGTTTGGACGACCGGCCACGGCGGCCCGTGCGGCCCCGCCGCCGAGTCGCTCGACGGCGGTCGCAACTGGACGCGCATCGACGACCGGCTTCCGCCAGAATACGGCGCGGAATGCCGCAACTGCCCGACGCTCCAGAAAATGGCGCTTCCCAACGAGGGAGAACGCCTTCTCGCCTTCTCGGCCCGGCCCCCCTCCGGCGACGTCTTTGTCGGCCCGTGCCCTCTCGGCATCGCCTTCTCGGACGACGATGGCGCAACCTGGCGAATGGCACCGCCCGCCAAGTTGTCAGCCGGGATGCCGCCAACCGGCTTCATTCAACTCGTCGACGGCCGTGTCGCCCTTTTCGGGCAGGTCTTCAAGAGTTTGGAGCAGGCCAAGGATAGACCTACAGATGACCAGAATGTCTGGATGGCGACCTCGCCCGACGGCCTGTCGTGGTCGGCGCCGCGAATCGTCGCCTCCGTGCCGGATAAGAACCTCTGCGAGCCCTTCGCCATCCGCTCGCCCGACGGCGCGGAAATCGCGCTTCTCCTGCGCGAGAACCGCCACGCCGGATGCAGCATGATGTGCTTCAGCCGCGACGAGGGCGCAACATGGACGGATCCCGTTGACACCGCCCCCGAACTCACCGGAGACCGCCATGAGGGCGTCGTCCTCCCGGACGGCCGACTCTTTATCGCCTTCCGCGACCGGATGGCCGACTCGCCGACCTACGGGCAATACGTCGCGTGGGTCGGCACATACGACGACCTTCGCGCCGCCCGTCCCGGCGCCTTGCGCATCCATCTGCTGAAGAGCTGGGCCGGCGCCCAGAGCCTTGCCAACCATACCTGGCTTGGCGACACCGGCTATTCCGGCGTCGAACTCCTGCCGGACGGCGACATCCTCTGCACGACCTACTCCAAGCATTGGCCCGACGCACGCAGGCACTCCGTCGTCTGCACCCGGCTGAACGTCGCGGAGTTCGCCCGCAAGTCGTAGTTTCTTTTCAACCTTTCAACTATGGATACACCTACCTTCACCTCTCCTGAATTCTCCGGCATGCGCGGCGCCTACGCCGCAATGTTCACCCCCATCGCATCCGACGGCAGCGTCAACGAGGAAATGATCGAACGCCTCGTCGAGCACGGACTCTCCAACGGCCTCGTCGGCTTCTACCTGACCGGTTCGACCGGCGAAGGGTTCCTCCTCTCGCTCGACGAGCGCAAGCGCGTCTTCGACCGGGCGGCGAAGGCCGTTGCGGGGCGGGCGAAGCTCATCGCCCACGTCGGCTGCGTCGCCACGGACGACGCCGTCGATCTCGCGCGCCATGCGGCGAAGGTCGGCATCGACTGGGTTTCGTCCGTCGCGCCCGTCTATTTCGGGCAGAGCTTCGAGGCCGCCTACCGCCACTACGAGCGCATCTCGAACGCGACGGACCTGCCCTTCATGATCTACTCCATCGGGGCGGAGGTCCTGCCCGACAGGGACGTCCGGTTCTTCGACCTCCCGAACGTGAAGGGCATGAAATACACTGGCGCCGACTACTTCGCCGTGCAGTGCCTGCGTCGGCGGCTGGTCGCGGCCGGCAAGGAGGCGATCTTCTTCGCCGGGCGCGACGAGCAGCTCGTCTGCGCGCTCGCTCTCCGCAACGTCTTTTCCGGCGGCATCGGGACGACCTACAACATCATTCCGCGCCACTTCGCCGAAATCTGCCGACTCTCCTTCGCGGGCGACGCCGAGGGTGCGGCGAGGATGCAGGACGAGGCCAACCGCGTCGTGGAGCTGATGATCGAGAACGAGAACTGGTCCTACCGCAAGGCCATGATGAAATACATCGGCCTCGACTGCGGCCCCTACCGCCACCCCTATGCGCCGCTCACCGACGCGGAATACGCCGCCTTTGCGAAGCGCATCGACACGCTCGGAATCCTCCAAAAGGCGTAACCGAAGCCTGCTTTGTCTGGTTCTCGTTCAACCGCCCCCATCGTCCAGAGTTCGCCGGCACAATGAAAGCCACTTCCATTCCGTCGAACATGATCATCGAACCATCCCGCAGACTCGACGTGTCCGATTCCGCCGACGTGGTGGTCGCCGGGGCGGGGATCGCCGGCGTGGCGGCGGCGCTCGCGGCCGCACGCGCCGGGGCGTCCGTCCTCCTCCTTGAAGACTCCTTTTCCCCGGGCGGGCTCGCGACCGTCGGCATGGTGCCGGAATATCTCCCCATCGACGACGGCTGCGGCCGCAAGGTGATTGGAGGCATCACGGAAGAACTGTTGCACCTCTCCACGGCGAACCTTCCCCGTGAACTGCCCGAGGCATGCTTCCGCCGCGCCCCGGCAGTCTGGCTGGACAAGAACGCAACGGAGGAGCAGCGCAGGGGCGTCCGCTTCAAGACCGCCTACAATCCCGCGACCTACGTCCTCGACCTGGAGGCGCTCCTCGTGCGCGAGGGAGTGCGGATCCTCTACGGCACGAAGGTCTGCGCGGTTATCCGCGAAGGCGACGCCCTGACGCATCTTGTGGTCGAAAACAAGAGCGGACGATCAGCCATCGCCGGCCGCGCGTTCGTCGATGCCACCGGAGACGCGGATGTGTGCTTCCTCGCCGGGGAGCCGACCGTCTCCAACGCGAACAACGTGCCCTGCGGCTGGTTCTACACCGTGCGCGGCGACGGCTCGGGGCTGCGCATCCACCACGCTTCGCACCGCTTCGCCGAGAACCCGGACGACCGAGATTCCGCGGAGGGGCCGTTTTTCCGCGGCGATGACGCCTGCGAGGTCACGGCGCAGATTCTCGCGTCACGTGATCTTATCCGTGGGGAACTTGCCGCCGACCGTGCGGCCCTGCCGGACGACCGCCGCCAGCCGATCCACATCGCCACGATCCCGTGCTTCCGCATGACGCGCCGCTTCGCCGGCGCCGTCGCCTTGCGCCGCGCGGACGCGCATCGCCCGTTCCCGGACGCCGTGTGCCTCGCGCCGGACTGGCGGCGTCCTGGGCCGGTGTGGGCGATTCCTTGGCGGTGCCTCGCCGCCACACGCACCGCGAATCTGACGGTATGCGGTCGATGCGCCTCGTGGGACGAGAGCGCGTGGGACGCGATGCGCGTCATCCCCGTATGCGCCGCCACGGGCGAGGCATGCGGTCTCGCCTCCGCCATGTCTACGCGGGAAGGAGTGTCTTCCGCGCGTATCGAACCGACGGGCATCGCAGCGGCGATGCGCAAACGGGGCAACATCATCGACGAAAAACTGCTCGCAAAGGAACCGGCATTGTGAAAACGACGGTCGCATTTGGCATTCTTCCGGCAATTCTGGCCTTTGGCCAGGAGATCGAAATGACACCGACGCAGGCGCGACCGGAAGGCCGCATTTCCGGGGATGTGGCACCAGCTCTCGTCACTGGTCACTGGGCTGGCGGCCTTGCCGCCAGCCCCTACGGCGTGTGCGCGCACCTGCACCGCATCGCCGAGGCGCGGGACCGTGCGGAGGAGTGCCGCAAGATCGCGGAGGCTGGCATCGGGCGCGTCCGCTTCGACTTCGAGTGGTGGCGCATCCAGAAGGGGCCGGGGGCACCGTTCGACTTCTCGCTCTACGACGCCTGCATGGCCGATGCCGAGGCCGCCGGCCTCGCCGTGCTGCCCATCATCTACGGCAACCCCGTGCCGATGTGGGCGCGCCCCGTCTGGGAGCATCTCGACGAGTGGGGCCGCTACGTCGAGGCCGTCATCGCGCGCTACGGCGACCGCTTCCCCGATGTCGAAATCTGGAACGAGCAGAATCTCGAAGGCTTCTGGCACCATCCGCGCGACCCGGCCAGATACACCGAGGCGCTGAAGGCGGCGTATTTGGCCGCCAAGCGGGCGAATCCCGATGTCCGCGTTTTTCTGGGAGGACTGGCCGGCATCCCCATGGGCTACATCGAGGGCATCTACCAGGCGGGCGGCGGGCCGTTCTTCGACGCGATGAACATCCATCCTTACAGCCACCCGCGCCCGCCCGAAGGAGACCTCGACGTCCGGCTTGAGGAGCTGCGCGCGCTGATGGCCAAATACGGCGACGCGGAGAAGCCCGTCGTCATCACCGAACACGGCTGGCCCACGCACCGCGCGCGCATCAGCAACCTCAACGTCCTTCTGGCCGGACTCAAGGTGGCGAAGCCGGATCAAACGGTCTGGCGCGCGGTTTTCGCGGCCACGATGGCTGGTCCCGACGGCGAACCGCCATATGACGTGGCCGAGGCGCTGGAGGAGGCGCTGCCGCCGGGATCGACGGCCGAGGCGTGCTTCGGCAAGCGGCTCCGCGAGCGGCTTGCCGCGGGCGACGTCGATCTCGTGGTCTATCCCTTCGACGAGTCGTTTCCGGTCGACACCTTCGGGGACGTCCGCGCCTTCGTCGAAAAAGGCGGCGTCCTGGCCGTGCTGGGCGGGATGCCGCTGTGGTTCCCCATGCGCGAGACGGCGCCGGGCGCATTCCAAGGACCTTCCGGAATCACCGGCGGCGCGTCCGCGCCGAACCGCATGGCGCTGAAGATCGACGTCTCCGCCTGGTGGATCGACGACGCGCTCCCGCGCAACGCCCTCGACAACCGGGACCGCGCCTTCCCCACCGAGGCGGCGAAGGCGGCCGGCTTCAAGGGCGACCCCGCCGGCGAGCCGGGCGCGCTTCGCTTCCAGACGCCGAAGCTGCTGGAAGAAGGCGACGAATTCATCCCGCTGCTGACGGTGAAGGACGCAAACGGCCGCGACGCCGCCGCAGCGAGCGTGACGCGCTTCGCGGACGGCGGATGCCTGCTCCTCTCCGGCCTGAGCGGGCGCGGCGTGGCGGGCTCCGCCGGCGAGGCGGGACAGGCGCGCTACCTGCCGCGTGGCATGGCCATCGCCTTCGCCGAGGGGGTGGACCAGTTCTACTGGTACAACTTCCGGTCACGGGAGGACGACCCGGCCTACAGCGAGCACCACTTCGGCCTCGTCCATTCCAACCGGACGCCCAAGCCCGCGCTGGGCGCCTATTCCAATTTCATTCTCGCGCGGCCTCCGGGGTCGGTGCAGACGCCGGGGCCGTGGCACGACGAGGCGAGGAAATTCTTCTTCCCGCAGTGGACGCGCCCCGACGGAACGAAGGCCGGCCTCCTCTGGACCACCGGCCCCGCGGAAAAGAAGGTGCTGAAATTCGACGCCGACCCGATCGTCTTCCGCGCCTTCACCGGCCTCAAGCTCGCGCCCGTCCGCATCGCGCCCGGCGCCTACCGCGTCCCGGTCTCCGGCGACCCGGTCTTCTTTGCGGGCGGCCGGTTGATCCTCGACGACCTCCCCAAAGCGTATCCGAATCCATGACACAACTGTCCGACAATCTCCCGCCGGTTCCGGTGCGCGACGGATGCGACATTCTCGAACCATCCCGCAGACTCGACGTGTCCGATTCCGCCGACGTGGTGGTCGCCGACGTGGCGGTGCAAAAAGATCCTTGCATTATTGGCGGGGTATCACCCCAGCCAATTGGGAAAGTTCTAATCATGTAAGCCATGAGCGACAACAATCTCCAGAGCGACTACGACATCCGCGATTTCGGCGCGAAAGAGGAAATCGCGCCAGCCGCCAACCGCGCGGCAATCAACCAAGCCATTGACGCGGCCTCCGCCGCGGGTGGAGGCCGCGTCGTCATCCCGCCCGGCGAATGGCGCACGGGAACCGTTGAACTCAAAAACGGCGTCGAACTGCATCTGGAACGAGGCGCAGTGCTCAAGGGAAGCGACCGCCAGGCCGACTACAACCCCAACGACATCTTCCCCGAAAACTTCAGCAGCGTCGGCGAGGAGTGGAGCGGCGGGCACCTGATTCTCGCCTACAAGGCAGAGGACATCGCCATCACGGGCGAGGGCCTCATCGACGGCAACGGCGGCGCCTTCTTCGGCGACACGCAGGAGGACGGCTGGTTCCCGGCATACAAGTACGGCATCAAGCTCCACCCGCTTGACCGCGACTGGTTCCGTCCCGGACCGATGGTCGCCTGCTTCCTCTCCAAACGCATCCGACTGGAAGGGGTCACCCTTCGCAACACGCCCTGCTGGACGGCCCACTTCCGATGCTGCGAGGGTCTCACCGCCAACGGCGTGACTATCGACGCGGACCGTGAGATCGCCAACTCGGACGGTTTCTCCATCGACTGCACCCGCGACGTGCAAATCTCCAACTGCGTAATCAAAACCGGCGACGACGGTTTCGCAATCCGCGCCAGCTGCAATCTTCACGCTGCCGAACACCCCTGCGAGAACATCCACATTGAAAACTGCGATGTCTGGAGCTGCTGCTTCGGCGTCCGCTTCGGTGTCGGCACCGGCACGATCCGCGACGTTTCCTTCGACAACTGTCGCTTCCACGAGTCGGCCCATGGCTTCGGTTTCACCCCAGCCTGGATCAACGACGGCAAGAACGTCTACATCGAGAATATCCTTGTGCGCAACTGCGTCTCACTAGAGAGCGAACGCCCCGTCGCCATCTGGATGCCGAACGGCGACGCGCGCGTCGCGGACGTCCTCTTCGAGAACTGCCGCTTCGAGGCGCTCCTTCCATCCTGCATCTGCGGCACGGAGAAGAGCTGCCCAGACAACATCGTTTTCCGCAACTGCTCCTATCGGCAGATAGAGCGCGTCAAGGTGCGCCAGGGACGCCAGTGGTTGCAGAATCACAAGAAACGCAACCGCGACTTTCTGGAAACATCGGGCAATGTTGGCAAAGTTGAGGCTATAGACTGCACACCACTGCCGCTAGGCGCACATGGTGTTCTGCTCCTCTCTTTTGACGACCACAACTTCGCCGGCTGGGAGGCTGCGCGCCCGATATTCGCCAAATACGGCGCACACGCCACTTTCTTCGTCTCCGGGGCACTACCCCAGGACGGTGTTCGCGTGCTAAAGCACCTGGCAAGTGACGGCCACTCGATCGGGCTTCACGGGCTCGGCCACCTAAACGCCGACGAAGCCGTGGCCGAACGCGGGGCCGAACGCTACTTCGCCGAGGAAGTCTGGCCGCAGATGGACCAGGCCAGAAAGAATTACGTGCCGTTCGAGTCCTTCGCCTACCCGAACTGCCGCCGCAACGACGAGACAGACGCGCTTTTCCGCGAAAGGGGCTTCGAGCATGTCAGGGGCGGCGTCAGAGGGGCTACGCCATACGACCCCGACGGCGTGAAGCCGTCCGACCGCAAGCCTCTCGTCACAAATGACGCCATCTTTTTCCCGGCCTCGGACCTCCCCAACCGCTTCCGCATCGACACCATCATCGTCGGCGAGGCGTACCACACCGACATCGACGAAATATGCGCATGCCTGCGGCGGGCCGCCGAGCGCAAGGAGGTGCTGTCCGTCACGTCGCACAACATCGCGCCCGACGCAACGCACATCCACATGAAGACGGAATGGCTCGAAAAGATACTAGACACTGCCTCCGAGTGCGGTCTGGCGGTCATCGGCTTCAACGAACTTCCACATGCGTCCGCATAGTGGCGCCGCCTCGTTTCAAAACAGCTGAAAAGGCGAATCCCAATCTTCCGGCTCGACATAGACTTCGGCCGTCGGGTTCGGACTCCAGCGCACTTTGCCGTCGTCGCCGATGAAGCCGGCCTCGTCCGCAATGGGGTAGCCGAACCGATCCTTGTCGCCGGTGTATGAGATCACGTCGGGAATCCTGTCGAAGCGGTGGTTGTGCGACTGCCCCGTGGCCCATGGAATGCCGCATTGGACAATGGCGGTCTTGTTGGCGTTGAACGGGTTTCGCATCGCCATCAGGAAGCCGTGCTTCTCGTCGCGCTTGAGTATTTTTCCGTCGTAGACGAAGGCGTCGCGACGTACGGACACGCCGTCGGCAGCACCATCGCGGAGGAAATCCGCGCCGTGCAGCTGGAGGAGGCGAAGCGGCTCCTCGCAGACCCAGCCCGCCAAATCACACCTATCAGCGATTTCTACGGATTCTCGACGCCGGGCTCGCTGCGCAAGTTCTTCCGCCGCGAAACCGGGATGTCCATGCGAGAGTGGCGCAGGGAACACCCCTGATTGCAATCGTGAAGCGCGGAATCGTCACGACAACCATCGAAAGCGCCTTTTCCTCCGATGCGAGGACGGACCGCTCCGTCGTCAGTCCTTCAAACAGGAAACGGGACAGACCAGAACCCCGTCCGGGCGGCGGTAGGCGAAAATGCCAAGCCGACACGTCAGTTGGCGCATTTTCGACACGTCAGTTGGCGCGATTTCGACACGTCAGTTGGCGCATTTTCGACACGTCAGTTGGCGCGGCTTCGGCACGTCAGTAGCGCCTGCCTTCCAGCCAGCGGTAGGCGGCGCGGTCGAAGGCGGGCCACCAGTCGTGGCCGTGGTTGGGAACGGCCACGAAGGTCTTGTCCGGTCCGCCCCAGCGCAGGTAGGCCGCGTATGTCGAATACGCAGGCGAAACCGGATCGACGAGTCCGCCGTTGAAGAAGACCGGGCATGTGGCGCGCGTCGCGAAATTGAGCGGGTCGAAATATGCGAGAACCTTCATTTCCGGCGTGGCTGCCGGATCGAAGGAACCGTAGCTTTCCGTGCCGTCAACGGGATTCGGCAGAGGTTCCGAGACTTTCGCCTTGGCCCACCATGAAGTTTCGCCATTGCATTTTTTCGTCCAGTAGAGATGCGGCATGTCCGGGGAATTTGCGATGCAGGGGATGGCGGCCTTGACGCGCTTGTCGAGCGCCGCCACGACGATTGACAGGCGTCCGCCCTGGCTGCCGCCGCAAACGGAAATGCGGTCGGCGTCAACGCACGGAAGCGCCGCGGCGGCGTCGATCGCGCGGACCGCGCGACGGTAGATGTCGAACCAGACCAGGTCCTTGGGCGAGGCGATCTGGTCGGAATATGAATCGAGCGGCGCGTTATACCACGGATAGCGCGCCGAACCGTCGCATTCGACATCGAGGCCGTGAACCTGGACGTCAAGCGCGACGTAGCCGTGGCGCGCATGGTCGAGCGGACGCGGACGCCCACCAGTCCCCGCGCCAGGATAGACCACGAGCGCCGGATATCTGCCCTCCGCCGCCGGACGCGCCAACCAGGCGTAGATGCGCCCGCCGTCGGGACCGGCGAAACTGACCTTGCAGGACACCACTTCGTCGAATTTCGCGCCCTCCGGATCGAAGTTCGGGGGAAGAACGGCGCTCTCCATGTTGTAGCGGTCGATTTCCGCGCCCCTGAAGACCTTCGGCTCGTCCTCTATGCGGAGGTCGAGCGGGACCGCGCGGCATTCGGCCAGCGCCTCGGCCCAGAACTCGTCGAAGTCGCCGGGGCGGTAAGCGTCCGCGTCCACAATGGGCATTTCGTCAGGCTTCCATCCAAAAGTGCAGACGCCCGTGGGCGGCGTCTTCTGGACTCCGCCCTTTTTGGGATCGACAAAAAGTCCAATCGTGTCGAAACCAAGTCCCTCGATCCTGACGCGCACGTCGTAGAAGCCGGGCTTCAGGTCCGCGGTCGGGATTTCGACGCGGAAGAGGTTGCCGGGCAGCGCTTCGGCCATTCCCTCGCGGAACGGCTTCACGAGCCGGTTGTGGTGAAGCGTCCACGACAGCGCCGGGGAACGCACTGCGGCCTGGCACCAGATTTCCACCGTGTCGCCGCCGTCGCGGAACATGAAATCGACGTTCCGCCTGTTGAAAAACGCGAAAAGCGGAGTCTGCGGAGGCGAGCAGCGCGGGGGATCGGCCCACGGGCCTAGGAGGTTGTGGTTCATTGCCGGCGCGTGAAGAACAATGGAAAAGGCCAGAAGCGCGAAGTTAAGTCTTGTCATGGCAGTTTGGTCGTCACGGCGCCGGGGCGGATGCGCAGAGCGCACCAGACGACGGCGCCCGTGGTTCCGGGTGGCGGGAGAATCTCGATCGCGTTGTCCTCGACATGGAGGACTCTGGCGGGCACGCGCCAGCGCATCGCAAGCGCGGCGTCGCGCGGCCAGTCGTCGAAGCGCTGGAAGACATTGTCCTGATCGACGCGGGAAAGATCGATGCGCTCCGGCTCGCCGCACGGCGCGACTGATTCTCCGTTGACCCGCACGTCCATCGCGTGGAGCGCCGCCTCCGCGCCGGGAGCGGCCGCCGCGGCGGCGTCAAAGGCTAGTTCGAGCGTCGCGTCCGCGTCCTCCGCGAGTTCTCCCGCAGGGAGCCGAAACGTGAGATTTTGCTCCATTCGAGAAAAATCAGTGCCCACGAACCGCTGCGTCAGCGGCGCCGGGAGGACGAGTTCCTCGGCTCCATGGCCCGGCGCGACAGTCATGCTCGCCGAGACTGCGATCCTGCGCGTGTCGGAGGCGACGCCGCCGTGCGACGCCACTGCCCGCAGATCGCGTTCCAGCACGTCCATCCGATCCGGCTCGCGGTAGCATTCGTTGAAAAAATAGACGCCGTCGGCGCCGGCCGCCCAGGCCGCCGCCGCCGCGCCGCGCAGGATTTCGCGCGAGGCGACGCGCGATCCTGAATGAGGCGTCGCCGAAGTTCCCGCGACGACGTTGACCCGCGTGCCTGGATGCAGGAGCCGGCGCCATAGCGAAACCGGCGGAGCGGGAAACGCCTCGTTGCCGAAGCCGGAAAGCGTCAGCATGTCCACCGCGCCCCGTTCGGCCCACGCCGCCACGTCGAAGCCGAGGTCGAGACTTGCGCCGGGAGCCACGGGGACGCGATGCGCGAGAAGCACGGGATGGCCGAGTCGCGCGGCAGCGGCATCCGCGAGACGCCGGACCTCGCCGACGAATTCCGTAAGAAGCCGCCTTCCGGCCACTTCCGAGCCTGGGCGGAAAAACATCCCCCAGCGCATCCAGTCGAGTTCGAGACCAAAGAGATCCCAGCGCCCGAGAATCTCCCGGACAAGCGCGAGGGCGTGATCGCGAACCTCCGCATGTGACCAGTCGAACGACCCCTCCCAGCTGCGCTCGTCACGCCACGGCGCGCGCCGCCATTCCGGATGCTTCTCCCAGCGCAGCGTGTGCCAGCAGGCGATGGCGGACGGTATTCCCCTCGCGGCCTCCTTGAGCCCGTGCGAGTCGTTCATCCGCATCGAAAGCCAGCCTTCGACGCCGACTTCGCGACAGCGCGCGAGCCATTCGGCGAATTGGTCAACCCCGCGCTCCGAGAGGAGCCGGAGGTTTTGGACGTAGCGCGAATCTGGCGGCAGGTCGCGGAAGCGCTCCCAGACGTCGCTGTCGTAGAGGGCGCGCTGCAGGTTGACGCAGAAGAGCAGCGAACGGACCGTTCCCGTGCGCGCGTATGCGTCCACCAGCGCGCGACACCCCTCGCGAGTCATATCCTGCGGCGGGTGCGTCGCGTAGAAGTGTTCGTTGTCCTCGTTGAAGCAGACGGTTTTCATGTTCATTGCCTGGATACGGAGAATTCCGCGCCGTCTATCCAGACGCGGGCGGGGACCGACTGCCCCCGCGTGGTGAGTTTGAAGCTTATGCGAACCGTTTCGGCGCCATCCGGAACCTGGAGCAAAATCGCGTCGTCGGAATCAAGACTGTCGTGCCGTGCGTCGCGAACGCAGGGCGTCCAGTCGTGGACGTCGGTTTCGCGGCGATAGACCACGCCTTGCGAGAGAACCTTGCCCGCCGCGTCCTTGAAAAACGCCCAGACCGCCATCCACGCTCCTGGCTTTCCTTCGACCTTCCTGTTCTCCGGATGGAGACCCTCGGCCCGCATGAGGAGGCGCAGCTGTGCGGTCCTGCCGGTTCCTGGCGGCAAGCGGACCGTCTGGCCGACAGTGAAGTGGTTCGTCGTTTCGGCGAGAAAAGGCGCGGCTCCGGCCCCGAACGTCGGATCCTCGATCAGATTCACTCCCCGCGGCCGCAGAATCTTCCCCCATTCGTGCGGCTGGAGAGTCGCCTCCGTCGTCAGGTCGCTTGTCATCGATGTGTCGCGGTTGTAACGGTAGAGCCGAAGCTCGCGACCGCCGGAGGCGCCGGAAAAAACGACGCCCACGTCGCCGAGCAGCGTGCGTCCGGAGCAGGGGTCGAGACTGATGTCGGAAAGAGGCACGTCGGCGACAAGACGGTAGCCGCTGCCGTCTGCGCGGCGCGAGATCGCGACATTGGCGTTTTCGAGCGGAACGATCCTGTCGATTTCGGCGGCCATGAGGCGTTCGGGGCGCGCGGCACGCGGGATCGACACGGGTTCGTAGAGAATCGCCACTCCCCTGCCGTCCAGTTCGGAGAACAGGACGCGCCTGTCGCCGGCCGCCGCATGCCTCCTGCCCTTCGGAGCGTCGGGATCGGTCGCAATCATGAGATCCACGCAGTCGCCGGTGACGAACAGAGTCCGGAAATCAGTGCCGGTCTGGAGCATCGGAGTCGCGTCGTCCACGTCGGCTTCGACATGCAGCGTCCCGGAACCGAACGGGGCGGAGAGGGCTATGCGCCAGGCGCGGCCGTCGCCGCCGTCCATCGCGACAGGCGTCCCGTCGAGGCGGATCGGCGCCTCCGGCGCCCGGCGCCGCGACGTGCGAGCCCGCCCGCCTGCCGCTTCCGCGCCAGCCTTCGCGGCCGCCAGTTCCGCTTCTGTCACGCAGACTGTTCCGCCAAAGCGCTCCGCGCCGTCGAGGCCCCTGATCTCGAAGACGTGCGCCGCCTGGTTCGCGCCGTTGACTAGGAATGGGCGACCGTCCGCCGTCTGGAAGAAGTAGGTCGCGCTCTCTCCCCACAGCGCCGACGGACCGAGACTCGTCTTTTCCCCGAAGGTGCCGACATAGAGGCCGTCGTCGGTGAAGAAGTATGGCCTGTAGTTCCACCACCAGTTCCATGCGCAGAGAACGCGGCCGATGCCGGGTATCTCCCATTCGCCGCTCACGCCGGACGCGGCGACGTCCTTTTCGTCACGCGACTTCGGCGCGGCCCATTCCCAGCGCACCGATCCATCCGGGCGGAAGGCGAACACCGAAGACCGGGCCGTGACGCCGCGCTGATTCAGCGCGCCAACCGCAACGACATTGCCGTCGGTCGTCGTCCAGACGCCCGAAAACTGTTTAGCGACTCCGGGCTCGCGGCGAACTGGGCGCGCCGATGCGATGTCGTAAACCGGGCCGAACTCCGTCCAGCGTTCCGGGGCGATGCGCCAGATGCAGTCGCCGTCCTTGGCGAAACCCGAGAAATGCAGCGTCCCGTCCGGCGCCGGCATTGCTCCCCAGCCGGTGTGGAATTCGCATTGCAGTGCGCCGTCGCGCAGCGTATCCAGACTGTCGCCGCGAGTGAGGGTTTCGCACCACGTGAGCTCGTCCGGGCTCACGGTTCCGTTGCCGTCGAGATCGCTCCACGCGTAGTTGTCGCCCCCGCGGCCGCGCTTTCCGGAATGCCCCCGGAAGCATTCCGGCCGGACGTTGCGGTAAAGGTGGCGGCCGACGTTGCTGTCCCAGCAGTTGACGCCCGTTCCGTCGTCCGTCATCGTCGACTGCAGCCCTCCCACGGCCGCGCACGGCACGAATCTGTCTCCGTCCCTGCGCAGCCAGACGGTGTGATTCCGGCTTCCCGTGCAGAGAAACGTCTTGCCTCCGCGCCTCACGATCCGAGAGCCGGTCGCCATGCAGTCGGCGCCGTCAGTGGCGAATGCCTGGTCCCTGCCCGTGCGGCGGCAGTCGGTTGCGACCACGTCCCATGCGCCGGATTCAGGCTTCCATGAAAACTTGCACCCCATCGCATGGAAGAAACCCGGTTCCCCGGGATCGAACCAGAAGCCCGACATTCCGCCGTATGGAGCGGGACCGATCCAGTGCCGGATGAAGGCTCCGGTGGAAGAATTCCACGCGCTGACGCGCTTCGGGAGCGTGTCCGCCTCCGCAACCAGAAGAACGCCGGCGTCGGAAACGGCCAGTCCGTGCGGCAGCAGCATGCCGTCCTTCTCGAAGGCGCCGATCCACGGCCGTCCGCCGGCCTTGCCGACGGCGCCCAGGAACGAGCCGTCCGGCGCGAACTTCTTCACGCGCATCTCTCCGGCCCAGTCGCTGACGTAGATGACGCCCGCGCGGTCGACGCAAAGCGCGACAGGCGCCGAAAGTCCTGAGACGACGACAGGGACAGGAGAGGACACGGGACGCGGGATACGCGACGCGCCCCGTGGCAAGGCAATTTTCACCACCGTCTTTCCGCTGATTGCAAGCAGTGCGCCATCGCGAGTTGCGCAGAGTCCCGCCGGCGCCTCGACCGCGACTTCCCCGGCCTTTTCGAGCGTCGCCGCATCGTAGAACTCGATCTTGTTCTCGTAGAACTTCGACACCGCGAAAATCCCCGGCAGGGCAACGAAGCCAATGGCGTTGTCCGTTTCGCCGACCCCGCTCGCGAAATAGCGCGGCTGGCCGATGTAGTTGGAGGGAGCGAAATCCTTCGCCGCAATGTGGTCGCAGAGCAGAGACGCCTCTTCGCGGTATGGCCATCGCTCCCCAAGTTCCATGCGCGGGTTCCTGGCCGAGAAACCGACGCGCCGACCCGACTTCGCGTCATAGGAAACTAGAACCGCTCGACCGCGGGCCCAGTCCTTCGCGTTGTCCGGGCGCATCTTCGCGCCGGGCTTGGCGTCCTTGACGGGACCGGAGAAAAGCGCATAGAGCACGCCGTCCAGATACGACAGCGAAACGCAGCGCGGAAAGAACTGCTCGCCGACGCCCCAGATACGCCGGCCGTCCGGCCCAATCGCGATCACGGCGAAGCCCTTCTCGCTTCCGGGGGCGGCAATGAAGAAATTGACGCCGTCGGTCGCGACGGCCTGCGGCGGCGCCTCGTCGGAAAGCCAGTCGCCGGTCCCGTCGGCCGTCGGCCACGGAGGCGTGCCGGGGTTGCAGACGGAGCGCCGGTATTCGGCCGAAACGCCCTGGGTGACAAGTCCCCTGAGCGAGTATTTCCCGGGAGCGACGAATTCGCCGCGTTGATCCTTGAGGTCCCAGGGCTCCGAAATCGCGCCGTTTTTGCGCCAGTCGGCCTTGAGGAGCGTTCTCACAAGGCGTCCGTCACGATCGAAGACTCCCAGGGAAACCGCCCCCTCGCGCGGCACGTCGGCCTCGACGGTCTTGGCGACCGGCGATTCCAGGACCAACGGCGCGAAGAAAGCGAACCTGCCGGTCGTCGCGTTCCACCACGGCTGGAAGGTCATGCGCCATTCGTCGCCGGCCCGGGCCTTTGCTCCGACGGCATCCCAGGGTATCGCGATTTCAATCGCGCAGCCGCCCGCCGCCGGCCCGAAGGCTATCCGTCCGCCGCGCGCAAGCAAGTCGCGCTCCGGCGGCTTGTCGGTGTCGATGGCAAGAGCCGGGCCGGTCGGCGACATCCAGGCGCAGAAGGACTTGGGCGAAGAGCCTTCCGGCGCGATTCGGATCTGCAGCGCGTCTCCGCCGTTGTAGCCGGCGCCGGTCGCGACCGCCGCCGTGTTGGAGAGGCGTCCGTCCGGGCGCGAAACCTTCGCCGCGACATAGAGATAATCCGCATCGAACGCGGCGGCGAAATCAGCCGCGTAGCGGTCGCCAAGCGCCGCCGGGAGAATCGCCGCGCGGGAGAAGCCGGCCGCCGGCCAGTCGGAAAGGTCGCCGTCAACAGTCCTCGAACCTGCAAGGCAGGGCATACCCGTGAAATCGTGCAGCAACCCGTCGCGGAAGTCGTGGCGGCCGCTGTCAGCCTGTCCGTCCATGAACCTCGCCACGCCCCACTGCTCGGCCCTCGCCAGATGCGAATTCGCACGCCAGGCCGGCTTCGCGCAGAGCGCGGCCATGGACGTGTGCACCCATGTCCGACGCACGTCGGCGGGCATCGCGCGCAACGTCGGCGCGTCAAGGCCGTCCCACGCCAAATCGAAGACCGCAGTCGGATCTTCCGGCGGCGAACCGTCGTTCGACAAGGCGCTCCACGGGACGTCCGCCATGAGGAAATCCCCGCCGCATGGCTCAAGCGCGCGACGCGCCACGCGATCGCCGCACACGACCACCATGTCTCCGGACACGGGCCTCGCGCCATGGCGCACGATTGCATGAAGCGCAGCGCCGTCCCACGCAAGCCCGACTTCGGCGGAGAGGCCCTCGTAGGTCGAGGCCTCCATGCTTTCGCCGTCGGCCGCCGCATTGTGCAGCGCGTGTTCGGAAAGCGAAACCGGCACCACCGTGAACGCGGCCTGCGGCGTCGCGCCGTGCGCCACATGCACTTCGGACAGTTCATGCACCATTCCGGCATGCACCGACGCGGCGACCGCAGCCGTCGCAAACGCGAAAAGCGATTTCATCATTCCTATTTCCCTGGCTCAGCCTACCGTATGCAGATAACCATCGCCCCGGCCGCGACCTTGACATTCACGGCCAACTGCCTGGCATTGGTTGCGTCGCGCGTCACCTTGATCTCAGGCGTGTCAGCGGGCAGGTCGAACGAAAATCCGTTTGGAACGGAAATGCTTTCCTCCGCCTCGACAAGCACGATGCGCCTCGTGCCTGGCGTCGCGTCCTTCCACCCTTCTTCAAGCGTCACGGCCACCGCCGACGAACCGTCGAGTGAAAGCGCTTTGCACGTCACTGGAGGAGCCCCGTCGGAGAAACCGCCAACCGGAATTTCCACGACGAACGTCCCGGTCTCCCCGAGTTGCAGGGTGCCTCCGACGGAAACTGCGCTTGACGTTCCGGAAAGCGAAAGCCGCGCGTCGGGATACGTCTGGCCGCCGGACGCGACGCCGATCCTGACGTCGCCACCGACAGTCGCCTTTCCGCCGTTCGCGACAACGAGTCGCCCGGATCGGGATCTGACAACGACGCCGTAGCCGTCTTCAATGGTCACGGTGCCGCCGTCGATCGTGAACGTCGCGTTCGTGGAGGCGTCTCCGGTGCCGACGTAAATGTGGGACTCCCCATGGACGAGCGATGCCCCGGTCGCCACGAGCACTGACGCGTTCGTCACGGCGGCGTCCGCCATTTTGAAAACGCCGCGACTCGTCCACTGCGCGCCGTTCTCGACGACGACCGAGCAATCCGGCGCGACGGCCGAACCTATCCAGATGCCGGCGTTGGACGAGCCGTGCAGCGTCACGCTGGATCCCGCGCCGGAGACGAGCATCCGGTTCCCGGAAAGCGCGTATCCCGGACTGAGCGCCGCGAACGTCTGCGAAGCCTGCACGTTGTTGCCGACGCGGAGCTGGTTGGTGACGCATACGAGCCGGCCGCCATCGACCACGGCGAGCAAATTGCTCCTCGTGTGCTGGCCGACGACCGACGCCCCGTTGGTGACAGTGAGCGACGCGCCGCCCGAAACGACGATTCGCGCTTCCCCGACGCCCAGCGACGTTGTGTTCGAAAGATGGGAGCAGTGACCAATGTTGATGGCGGCGACGGTCATTTCGGCATTGTCGGACACCTCGATGCGATTGCCGCCGGCGCAGCCGACTACCGCCTCCTTTGTGAATCCGGCCACCGTGCCGGCTCCGGAGACGAACAGACATTCGTTAGTGGCCCAGGCGGTTCCAAACTGCCTGCTTTCGCGCCCGACATACAGCTCGGCCCCGGTCAAGGAGGCGCCGTTGGTCACGATCATCGTGGAATCGGGACATTTCGGACCCACCGACACCAGACTGGTCCCCGTCAGGACCGCGGTCTGGCCGTCCACGAAAAAGGTTTCGCCGGAATCGGAGGTGGAGTTGCTTCCGAGATAGAACCCGTCTGTGAACGACAACGTCCCGGCCGTGAGACGCTCCGTCGTCGCGGCGCCGCTCACTGTGACGCGCTTCAAAGCGAGCGTCTTCGCCTCGCCCGTCGAGTTCGTGAGGGCCAGTTCGAAGTTCGCCGAAAAGGTGCTGTAGCCTCCCGTGGCGGTCAAGTCGTCGGACAACGTGATTGGAGCGTCGTTCTTCCTCGCGATCTTGATGTAGTCCGACACAGCCGGCTTCGCGCCGGTGCGCCAGTTGGAGTCCTCCTGCATGTCGCCGCCGTGGCTGACGTTCCATTGGATTTCGGCGGCCTGCGCGGGAAGCGCGAGCGCGAACGCGGCGAGAACGGCAAATGAGCGGGAACGGATCAGGTTCAAGTGCATGGAACTGGGCCTTTCTGCTGGAATCGTGGATTGGGAATTGGCGATCGGGCGACGATGAGCAGCATGCGGACGCGCATGGCATCTTCACACGAAACGGAATTATCCGAATTCGTGCGGCCTTTGTCAACTGAGCTTCGAAATTTACAATTGGACATGGGATACTGTGAATTTGACAATGGAACGCGGATGCGAGCCGGCCCCTCCTTTTTGGCGCAGATTCCGCTTGCCACAAAACACGGGTGCGCATACAATCCACGCATCAACGCGAATGCAGGACCGAAAATGACACGGAAGTTCTTCGACACGCCTCCCCCCGCACCGGACGCCGCGGCGCTGGCGCAGCTGGAAGCGATGTCGGCGCGCAGCGGTCAGAACGGAATGCGCGCGCGGATAGTGCTGGCGCTCGCGCGCGGCGAGACGCCGACGCGGATCGTGAAGTCGCTAGGCATTACCTACGCGACGGTCCGCGCGGCCCGACGGCGATTCGCGACTGGCGGCGCGGCCGCGCTCGCGACACGACTCCAGGTCCGGCGCACCGCACCGCCGCCGGAGGGAGAAGAGGCGTTGCGGCTGCGGACTGGCGTCCCGGACGTCCTGCTCGCGCGAGAAACCGCCGAAAAGCGTCGTGGACGGCTCCCGGCGGCGCGCCTTGCAATCGAGACTTGGGCGCGCGACGCCGTGGCGCTCGGCGCCGTGGCGGCCGGCTCACTCTTTCCGCCGCGCAGGAGCGTGCAAAAGGCGTTCCGCACGACCTCGGCCGTCGTCCAGGGGGCGTTCGCGTCATTGGCGCGGCAGGGATTCGCTCGTAACGTTCCCGGAGGCGGCTCTCACGCCCCTGACAAGCCTCCTTTCGATGGGAGGTATCTTTTTGTCGGCTCGACCTCCGACGACATGCGCGTCGGCTACATGGCGGCAGTGCGCGCGGCTGCGGCGCGGCTGACGACGGCGCGGGGCGTCCGCTTCGAGATTGCCGACTCCGCCCTGCTGCAATCGCCGTCGGAGAAACGGACGGAGCTTCTCGCCGACATGCGTTCGCAGCGCTGGGCAGGCGTGTTCATCCGGACATGGACCAGCGAAATGGACGAATTCGGGCCTGTGCGCCTCGACAATGTCCCGATATGCCTCGTCAAACCCCGCAGCAATCACCACGCGTCCTTTCGCGGCTCCCGAGTGTCGAAGATCGCGGGACCTTCCGCCGCCGCCCTAATGGGGCCGCTTCTTTCCGTCTGCGCGGCGGCCGGCGGGCGGCGCGTCGCCGTCCTCGACCACCAGGGACGGCACACGGGATTCCAGGCCGGAGATGTCGCCCGCCTCGCGGCGGAACGAGGACTGGAACTCGGACCATGGCACTATCAGGCGACCAAGATGATCGGGGAAACGGAAGGAACGCGGGATGCAATTCAGGCGATTGTCACGGCGATGCTCGCGCCGGGGCGTGACTGGACCCCGGACTGCGTCGTGCTCATGGACGACCACTGGCTCGGACCTCTGGAAGGCGCGCTCCACACGCTCGGCACGGCACCCGAATCCATTGTCGTGGCGTGCCTCGGAAACAGGCCAGCGCTACCGGCGACGCGGCTAGACGTGCACTTTCATGGCTACGACCTCGAAGCGACTCTGGCGTCTTTCGTTGACTGGTGCGACGCCATCCACGCCGGCGCGCCCTCCCCTCCCCCGCCCGCGCTGGCGACGTTCTAGTGTGCGGAAAGTTGGCGCGGCCGGAGGCCGCACCGCCTGAAAAGCGGGGCGGCGAACTCCAGTTCGCCGATATCATTCCGTCCGTAGTTCCAATTCGCGGTTTCCTTGCGTTCTCTGCGGGCTAGATTGAGTCAAAGCAAACCTCATTCAGACTTATCCCGATTTTTTCAGACAGCCTTTTCCGCTCCCAAATCCCCCGCCGG
>CAMOSH010000045.1 GCA_946624575.1 uncultured Verrucomicrobiota bacterium | reverse complement strand
CATTTTCCTAGCGCTCTTTGCGTTCCGCTGCATGGACATTTTCTGGTCGCGCCCCAATTTGCTTTCAACCTTTCAACTTTTCCCCGAATGTTGTAGAATTGTTGCCGCCGCATGCACAACGATTTAAACACACCCCAAACCGCCTCCCCGCCCCTCCTCATGGGAGCCGACCGGAAGGACCCGCCCGAAAAGTGGGCCCTTCCGATGGTTCGCAGTTGCTGGACGTTCTGCCTCGTTGCCTCGCGCAGGCGGCGTGATGCGTGGGTGAGATGTGACTTGGAATATAAGGAGTGCGCCACATGAAACTCCGGCAAGCGTTCACGGACTTCATCTTCGCTACGAACACGGACGGAAGCGGCAAGGCCGCGTCCTACGTCCGTGCGCTCGACATGCTTGGCCCCATCCTGACGGAGTATAACATCGTAGCGTTCCCGGAAATGCGTGGACCGCATGAGCGCAGAAAGGCCGAGTTGTTTGCGCTCAAAGACAATTTCAACAAGGACACGCCGTTTACGGAATGCCCTTTGGACTATTTAATTTACCATCGACTGGTTCATGGCGAGCGGAACATCGCCGTCCACGAAGTTGAACAGACTTATTCCGATCCGTGGACATTCCTTGGGCCGGATGGTTTGTTCGACCTTGGCGACATCTATCTCCCGATGGGCGACATCGATCTCTGGGGCGATTGGGATTGCCGTGATTGGTTGAAAGAAGGTGTTGGCTGGTTGCGGAAGGAGATTGTATCCTTTGGTGCCAAAGCTATTCAAGGATAGGAGACGAAGATGGAATTCAAAGATTGGATGTCGATCATAGCAATCATCGCGAGCCCGCTAATAGCCGTATGGGTAACCATGAAGGTGGAAATGTGTCGGCAACAGCGGCGAGAACAGATGGAACTGTTCAAGACTCTGATGTCACAAAGAGGATTGGCAGCAAGTTATGAATGGCTTAATGCAATTAATTCCATTCCCGTCATCTTCCACGACAAGAAAGAAGTTCTAACAGCCCTTGAGTGTTTTCTCGATGCCGCAAAGGTGTCCGGTACCGACAACTTAACAGATTTTGAAAACAAGCGAATTAAGTTGTTGGAAGTTATGGCCGATTCACTGAATTATACCAATATAGATTGGGAGCAAATTCGTGGCGCCTATGTGCCAGTTTGGGTTACGAAAGAAATCGAGTTCATGACTAAAATGCGTGAAGCCAATATTGCATATGCCAATCAACTTATAGCTCAATCAAAACATCAAGGAGCGCCGGAGGGTTTTGCCAAAGCGAATGAGAGCAAATAATGAGGGAAATACTCACCCTCTTCTCCGGGTGCGGCGGGCTGTCGCTTGGAATGGAACAGGCGGATATAATTCGCGCATCAATGGGAAAGCGCTTGTGAACGGAACTAAGGACGATTCAAAATGATTTTCAGATCTGGTGAACTCTTTTGCGGTCCGGGCGGCTTGGCTTGGGGAGCCAAGACGGCCGGATCGGTTGTGGGCAATGCCAATCGCCAATTGCCAGTATCGCATTCTGCGGCTGAATGTGGTAGAATTTTGTGCGCCGCATGAAACGTAAATCCAAAGAGGCGAAAACGCCGGAAAAGACGATACTCGTTGGAACCTACCGGAAGGACCAGCTCGAAAAATGGGTCCTGCCGAAGGGGCTTTACAACTACGCCATTCACGGCGGTGACGCGGCCATCCAGGCCGCCGCACCGTCCGTGTCTGAACTCTGGCTTTATGCCGGAAAAAAGGACAAGTTGCGCTTCTCCGCGTCCTTCGAGCGCGAAGTCTCCGCCGCCGAACTGAACACGCTTGGCTACCCGCGCGGCAGGGGTAAGCCCCACGCCGAGCGCTATCTGCTCTTCCGGGTGGAGAAGAAAGATGAATCTTCAGCCACTAAGAACACAAAGGACACAAAAGGAATCTCGCGCGAAGTCCGCCAAGTCCGCGAATCGAAGACCTCATGCAGAGCCGCAGAGGGGGCAGAGGAAACCTCACACAGAGGCACGGAAGCACAGAGGGAGGGCGCGTGTCTCCACGCGCCGCCGTCGCAAGGCTCCGCGTCTCCGCGTCTCCGCGTTGCTAATTCTGCAACGCGCCCAAGCATCTTCGTCCGATTGACCGACTTCAAGCGCAGAGCGACGAAACTCGCCGAAATCCGCCAGGCCATGGCGGAACTGCCGGACGTAAAGAAAGCAAAGGACGCAAAGCCCTTCTCCTACCTCGATTTCCTCCCCGACGATATCCTCTCCGACTGGTCCGACCGTCTTTGCGTATGCGAGGCGGCGGAGCAACTGGACTTCTACGACTACTTCATCGAACCTTACACCGTGAAACATCCAATCAAACATGCATTCGTCGATCTATTCGCCGGATGCGGCGATTCCGCACCGCCAGAGGTTGCCGATGGCAGTTTTCTCCTTCTCCGGGTGGACACTACGCCTTCCGTTGAATTCGCGCAGACGGCTTTTCCAAGCCGCAATGATGCCTACGCACAAATGGCCTCGGAATTCCGAGCTGAATGCCGCGAACTGTTCAATGGCGATCCTCTCGACAAAACGGTTCCGCGTGGTCTGAACTTTGGCGGGGCTTTTCTTGACCGTGACGGAATCTGGCCAGGGCTGACTCGCTGGAAGATTGTTCCCGCGAACTTCATGGAAGCGGAAAAAGCGTCCTTTGTCGATGACTCTGTTGCAGCCTATCGGGACACACAACGGTCTCATTTGAGTAATCGCGCACCGCAACCCGCCAAGATAGACCATCCGCGTTTGTCGCGAGAGGAACTGACAGCGGCGAACGACCTCAACGAAGCTGTTTTCAACCTTTACGAACACGCGGCGGCACGGAGTCTCGACACCCTTTCGCCGGAACTGGCGGGCATGATCGAGGATGCTTGGAAGGCACTCCAGCCCGTGAAGAGGCTCAAGTTGCTTGGCCGACTCACTGACGAAGAATTCACCGATGAAAAGGAACGTGACGCGGTATAGGCCGCTTCAACCGAGGCACTAACTCATGGAGCAACTGCTTCTCCTCGACATCTCCCCAGACCCGGCTGTCTTGATTGACTCGCTCCGGGAAATTGACCTCAACCACAATCTTTGTCGTAATTGATGGAGCAAAGAAAAGCAATGGTCAGGAAAGCTGCATCAACACGCGCCACCTTGAAGAAGCCAAAGCGCCAGAGTTGCGCTTATTGCTGTTCAAATGAACATTCGGTCAATCCCATACGCGAAGCGTTCCCCATATCCATGTTCCCGGAATCCGTTGATGAGCAGCGGGGCATTCACTTTTATGGCGCGGCGTCGTTGGAAACGCAGATGGCCGTCTTGAGCCACTTTCTCCACAACGGCGAAATTGCGGGAGTGGGCGACGATGCCATTCGGCAACGCCACGAGATAGCCGCAAGTATTTTGGATTTCCTATACCGCAAGAAAGCTCTTCCGGGGGATAGCGACGGATGGACGGATGAAGAGATCTTTCGCATTGCCGAAGATGGCCGACAAGGCGTTTTCTCCTGCTTCTTTGATGTTCCTTTTCCAGATCCGAAGAATCCCAAATTCACATTCATTGACTTGTTCGCGGGCATGGGGGGCTTTAGGCTTGCCATGCAGGCACACGGCGGAAAATGCGTTTTCTCCTCGGAATGGAACAAGTTTGCCCAGCAGACCTATCTTGCCAACTTCGGGGAAATGCCGTTCGGAGACATCACACAGGAAATCACGAAGAAATACATCCCGCAGAATTTCGACATCCTTTGCGCTGGCTTTCCCTGTCAGCCGTTCTCCATCGCGGGCGTATCGAAAAAGAAGAGCCTTGGACGCGAGACAGGCTTCAAGGACAAGACACAAGGAACGCTTTTCTTCGACGTGGCGGACATCATCAGCCGCCACCGTCCCAAGGCGTTTTTCCTTGAAAATGTGAAGAACCTCGTTTCGCACGACAAGGGCAACACGTTCCGCGTCATCCGCGAAACGCTTGAAGAACTTGACTATTCGCTTCATTACCGCGTTATGGACGGGCAGGCCTTTGTTCCGCAACACCGAGAGCGCATTATGATTGTCGGCTTTGACCGGGAACGCTTCCATGGCGCAGAAGTGTTTGAATTTCCCAAATTGCCAAAATCGCGCCATGCTATCCGCGACATCCTCCTTCCTCATCCAGACCCCAAATATACGCTTACGGACAAACTTTGGCAGTATCTGCAAGATTACGCCAAGCACCACCAAGAAAAGGGCAACGGCTTTGGTTTCGGCATGACCGACTTGGACGGCGTTTCTAGGACTTTAAGCGCACGTTATTACAAGGATGGGTCTGAAATTCTGATTCCTCAAGGTGAAGGGGTTAATCCGCGTCGTCTTGCGCCACGTGAATGTGCCCGACTTATGGGCTATCCCGACAATTATGACCTGTCTGCCGTTTCCGAAGTTCAGGCCTACAGACAATGTGGCAATTCAGTAATCGTTCCTCTCATAACCGCAGTTTCCGGGCAACTCGTAAAGGCACTGTTCAACCATGAGTGAACTTCTTCAACCCGCAATCAACGCAGTTCAAAATGCCTCCATCGCATTTTGCCGCTTTATCACGGCAAACGACACAGGGGCGACAGGTGCGCATCAGCAGGGATTCTATATGCCCAAGTGCGCCGCACCATTGTTCTTTGAAAAGCCCGGCAAAAAAGGAGAGAACATAGACAAGTTCGTTCAAATCAAGTGGCAGGACGATTTTACAACGGACAGCCGCATGATTTACTATGGGCGAGGAACGAGAAACGAATATCGAATTACCCGCTTTGGACGAGATTTTCCATTCTTGTCAGATGAAAACATTGGCAATCTCCTCATCGTCGCACAACAATCGCCAGAATACTATTCAGCCTTTGTGTTAAGTGCCGACGATGATATTGAGGACTTTCTTTCACGCTTCAATCTTTCAATCGCAGACACAAATCAGTTGATTGACATTCATGGCACGAAAAAGCCCAGCGAAGTGTTTGCGGATTTGATAGCCTCATTTGTAGCAACATGTTCGGATTTCCCTGATACACGCATCATGTCAGCTTTTGCCCGTGAGGCATACGACAAGGCACATGGCATTTCAGATCAAGAACCGATTGTCAATCCAGACACCATTCTGCAACAATGGATTTCTGCCGAATATGACCTGTTCAAGGCAATAGAACGAAAAGTTCATTCCGACATTTGCACAAAGCCTTTCTCTGACCTTGACGAGTTCATTGCCACAGCCAACTCGATTCTCAACACAAGGAAATCGCGGGCAGGAAAAGCACTTGAACATCATCTTTCAAAGATTTTTACAGCTAATCAGGTTCGCTTTGAAGAGCAGGTGATTACTGAAGGCCACAAACGTCCCGATTTTGTTTTTCCGAACGGTGCTTGCTACCATTGTTTTGAGTTCCCAACAGACAAACTGACTGTCATGGGGGCGAAAACGACTTGCAAGGACAGGTGGCGGCAAGTCGCGACGGAGGCAGACCGGGCCGAATTTAAGTATCTTTTCACAACACAGCCGGGACTTACCAGTCACCAGTTGAAGGAAATGGAGTCCCTGCACGTCGGTGTAATCGTTCCGAAGTCAAACATCGGATTCTTCCCAGCAGAGTTCCGCGAAAAGATTTCCTCCCTTGCCGGATTCATAGGCATGGTCAAGGAACGGCAGGGAAATATCCCAACGAAATTCGCCACATTGCTAGTATAACATAAAACAATGGGGTTGTCGCATGAGCCACAGAGTCCAGGTTCAAGTTACCGGTTTTCAAGTTGAGGATTGCCGATACTGTAAGAACCAACCGCGAGAAGATGAAGCACATCTTCCCGATGGAGGGGATGTGTGATTATTGGGTGTCGGGACAAGAAAGGAATCCATAACTCTAACATGAAAATACGAAGTGAACTCCAAACGACTGACTTGAAAGCCTCTCGCAATCTTGACGACTGCGAAAGGGCGCTGGTGTTGTTGGAAGAGGTTCCGCGAATAGATGAACAACTTTTTCGCATTTATTGGACGGTCTGCTTAGTTTTCTTGCGAAAAACGAATGAAGACCTCATCCATTCCGATTTTGTATCGTTTCCGCAAATAAAAGTCCACGCATCACAGCGTTTCAAAGAACTTTCTGACCTTGTTCGCAAAACGCCCGATGAGACACCATTTGAGGAATGCCACATAGACTATCTTATATTTGAACGATTAATGCATCTGGAACGAAATAACGTCGTTCACGGTGAGGAGCCATCTTATTCACTTGATACATGGACGGCATTTTCGGATGATGGAGATTTTGAATTCGGCGATTTATACCTGACTATGAGCGACATTGAAAAATGGGGAGATTGGGATTGTAGGGATTGGATCCATGAAGCCATCAAGTGGTGGCGGACAGAACTCCAGCGGTTGGTAGATTTGACAAACGCCGACACCGAAGCCAAGTGAAAGGTTTTTCCATGAACGAGAACAACAGCCCATGTCTTGTCCCACAGGTTTCCCATGCCGAATCAATCATCATCAAATTCGACACGGACAGCCATTCGGTTGACGCTGCGTTGATCGGATCTGCCCTTATCAATTTCAAGCGGACGATCGAGCAAATTGCAAAAACGAGAGGCGAAGTCGAAAAGACGACATTTGAAGTCCAGCGAATATCGCCTGGTTGCCTTGAAATCGGGGCCGTTGTCCAGTTCTTGCAAAGCATTGCCAATCCAGAAACGTTGTCCTATCTTGGCACAAACATCCGTGATCTGTTTGCTCTTTTCCGCTTTCTTCGCGGAAAACGCCCGAAAGAGGTGAAGCCAGATGACGAGACGCATAAGACCATTACGAATGATTCCGGCGAAAAAATGACGTTCAACAATTGCACGTTTAACACCTTCGTCAATTCCCCTGTTTCTCCTCTAGGCGACATCTCTTCACTTGACGCAAAAAGTATCCGATCAATTTCCATTCGCATGGAAAAAGAGGGAGAGGTGGCAAGAGTTTCCGGGGACGAATTCCCATTTTTTGGCAAGCGGGCTTCAGCCGATGCTACTGAAAATGAGAAGGTAGAAGAGTCAGAACAAATTTTGACGATTGCTAAAATACCTATCTCAAATCCCGCACGATCGACTTGGGGTTTTATCGACAATGGAGATTCGATTACAGCCAAAATTTTGGACGAAGCGTTTGTGAGTAAAATTGACAATCGTTCGATTTCATTCCAAAAAGGTGACCGGGTTCGTGCCCTCGTGAGAAAACGGCTCGTTTTCAGTGAACAGAAACACTGTTTTGTAACAAAATGCAGAGAAATCCTCTCCATTCTGGAATTCAATCCGGCGAGTACTACAAACCAACCTGAATTATTCTGATTTACATGATGCTAGTATAACAGACGTAAGGTCCAATGCGCATCAGAAGATACCTCTTTTCCCGCATCGCCAACTATGGACTCAAACAGACACCGCATGATTATCCCGTTTATGGAAAGACGAACTGCCATGCCGACTGCCAATTTACACGAAAAAGAGTTTGATGTAACCATGGCGGACAAGATTCTGGTGCGCACTGACAAGCATCTGGCCATCTAGCCGTAATGGTGGTAGAAACCATGGCGATGAATCTCAAAGACGAAATCATTGGAGGTGAATACTACTTGCTTGAATTCAAGCATGTCTCGAACAAGGACAAGATATAATGACTGAAGATTATGATCGCGGACGCAAACTGCTCTGGCGGAAGGATCGTGTTCGGCGTGGATTCCGATTTGAGCGTCTGCGGCATGGACGCGCCGTTTGCCGCGCGCGGCAGGATCGCGGACGCGATTGCGAACGGGACTATTTCCTGGGAAATACGCCGATTAAGTTTTACGAATATAGAAAAAACAGGATAGAGATTTCAAACCCCGGAGGACTTTTCGGGCGGGCTAAACCAGATAATTTTCCGTTTGTCAATGATTACCGGAATCCCCTCCTGGCCGAAGCAATGAAGGTCCTGGGCGTGGTAAACAAATACAACCGCGGCATAACAAAGGCCAACCGGGAACTGGAGAAGAACGGCAATCCCCCGGCCCAGTTTGATGTCAACAAACAGACGGAATTCCGCGTCACCGTACTGGCCCGTTCTGAAAGTGGCCAGATAAAGTGGCAGACAAACCGAAAAGTGGCCAGATAAGCTCAGAATGTGGCCAGATAAAAACCCGAAAGTGGCCAGATAAAACCCGAAAGTGGCCAGATAAAACCCGAAAGTGGCCAGATAAAACAGGCGAAACCATACGACACAAATGCTCAAGACCATGCTACGTTGGAAGTGATTCGGAATAATCCGGGAATAAAGCTTGAGGCCATTTTCCTGGAAATACGAACGCCAACACGCGCGGTGCGCCGCGTTTTGGAACGCTTGTCCGCGAATGACAAAATCGAGTATCGAGGTTCAAAGCGGACAGGCGGATGGTTCATAAAGACTTGACATGGCGCAGAACGTGACAGAGGTGTTTCAGGCGGCGGTGCCGTCGGTGGAATTGGGCCTCAAGGCAAGGGCCGATATCGACGGCAGGCAGAACGCCTACCGCAGACGAATCGCAGAGGATGCGGAAGGCGACGAGTCTGCCGCCCTGACGGAATATTCCGCCAATGCCGAATGGCTATTCCACCAGTAAGTCAGAACCGGGGAAGGAATACTGGCTGTGGGAGTTGGAAGATGCGTAGCAACGAAATAGTCGCTGTTCTGAAATCCCGAATCACCTGATTGTGATCGGGACGTTCGCGGTAATGTCAAAAACGTTCCAGTTTCCGATGTTTCCGTTCACGGAGAAGCGCTCGAACACCAGATTGAACGATTCGACTGGGTTCTCCCCGGGCGGAATCCGGCAATGCACTCTGATCGTCGGCCGGGGGACGCCCGGTTCGGCCGACACCGAGACGTTCCAGAACGTGCAGTTTCGCACTCGTCCAACAGGGTCTTCCGAATCCGGACCGTAGCGGGCGTTGTCGATTGCCACAAGAGCCGGGAACGTTTTTCCATGAGGCTCCTCGTAGTGCTGTCCGTCCGATGTTTGAAGAACCGCAGTCTGGGTGTCTGCCTGCATTTCGACCCGGATGTTCTCGAACACGACGTTCTCGATGACGGCCGGGCCCCCGGCGCTCACGTTGAGGGAGGATGCCTGGCTGCGGAGGATGTCGCAGTCAGCATAGCGGATGTTCCGGAAGCGGGGCGCCCATGTCTCGATTCCCGTTTCGATGGTCTTTCCCCACCCGCACCAAAGCACACAGCGCTCCACCGCGACGTCCTCGACGGGTCGGTCGCGGAGCGGCGGAACTCCCTTCACGGCGATCGTGTCGTCGAACGACCGGACGAAGCTGTCGCGGACCGTCACCCGACGCGAATTGCAGATGTCGATTCCATCCGTGTTGTAGCGCCACTGCCCTATGATCTTCACATGCCGCGTTTCGACGTTTTCGCAGTCGAAGAAGGCAAGCGTCCAGCTTGGCGAGTCCATCAGGACCGGACCGTCGATGCGGATGCCGCGGGAATGGTGGAACCGGATGCAGGAGGGCTGAAGCGGGGAGTAGCATCCTTCGAAGACGCGCTCGCACACGCGTCCGTCGATGACACCATGGCCGAAAATGTCCACGTCTTCGACGCCTTCGCCGATGAAGCATCCGAACACGATGGCGTCCCGGTCGACATACACCCTGTCATGGCTTTTCAACCGCACGAGACCGGCGACATGCATTCCCGGCCCGTAGCGGTAGGTCGCCCCCTCCTTCTCCGGGAAGTCGCGCGGAGGCTCCACGAACAGGTGCAACGCCCCGTGCGGTCCGTCGATTTCCAGAACATAGTACCCCGGCCCCGGAACGGAAAACGACACGGCACGATGGGCGACTTGCGTCGCGATGCCGGCCGACATGGGGCGGACGACAGCCCGCGCGAAAGGCCGTTTCGGCTCGACTTCGACGGTGAACGGCCCGGCGGCCTCGCACGCGATGTAGGACGCCCGTTCCGTCTGGTCGAGGGGGCGCTGCCGCCCCGGCCACGGCCGATTGAACGGGACGCGGGACTCGCGGCACGCCCTCGCCTCCACCGGCCGTCCGTTCAGACGAATGTCGAAATCGTCGTTGAGAGGCCGGAATGTCTGCAAGTCGGGATTGAAGCAAAATGCCGTCCCGGTCGGCCTGACGGTCCTGGCGACGCGGACGCCACACCCGCTCATCGCGCGTCCTCTTCCAACAGGGCTTCCTGGTGCGGCTCGGGCGGAACGTCGGCGTGCGTCGAACCCTGGACCCAGACGATGGACTTCGGGCACGGGAGGGCATTGTAGAGGGCGCGTGCTTTTCATGGGTTCTCCGATGGAGGCCCCGTCATTCCAATCCGGAGTTTACCGGATGATGAGCGTCGTGGCCGTCTGGCAGTTGACGCGCAGCGCGAAGGGCTGAATCTGCGGGAGGGTCGCGAGATTGGGGTCGCCGACATGGACGCCGACGAGGAACGGCCCGCTTCCAAGCGGATCGTCGCCGACAAAGGCGTAGGTGGACGTTTCCGTCCAGGCCCCGCCATCGGCGGCCGTGAGAAGCTGGTAGGTCTTCCCGTTCTTGACGAACTTGAAGCGCGTAGAGGCGTTGCCCTCCGCCGTCCACGGGATCACGTAGTTGTAGCCGGGCTGCGCCGCCGCCGCGTCGTAGGCGTAGAAGCCGACCGTGTTGCCGTAAACCCAGTGGCGCTGGACGTTCACAGCCGGCGTGGCGTCGAGGGTCTTGCGGATGTAGAGACTCACGGTCTTCCCCGCTCCGGTTCCAGCAGTGAGGCCCAGCGCGGCCGCGCTTGAGCCAGCGAGACCGAAGGTTGCCGTGAACGAGGCGCCCGATTCCGCCGTGATGTAGTCCCACGCGGCGGTCGGGGTGCAGCCGATGGCCGTGCGCGTCCCCTGGCTAAGCAGCGGGCAGATGGCGAAGTCGTCTGCCGCCCAAACGGTCTCGGCGCCGTCGCCCACCTCGAAGCGGTATTCGTTGTAGCGGCCGATCTCCACCGCGTCCGTGACGAGCGTCGTGGCGTCGCCAGCGAGCTTCGCGATGGTCGCCCACGCGCCGCCGCTGACGCGGTGCTTGACCGTGATCGACGTCGCCGCATCGTTCGCGAGCGTCCAGGTGAGGGTCAGCGTCGCGTCGTCCATCCGCGCGGCGACGTTCTCGACGGGCTGGACGACGGTCTTCGGCTGCGCCGCCTCCCACATCGACTCCGTGTAGCCCCAGAGCTCAAATTCGCGGGCAGCGGCCCACCAGCCAGGTTCCACATCGGCTCGACCCCACAGATAGGCGCACTGCGTCCAGTCGGTGGAAACGCCTTGCTCCCAGACCTGCTGGTCAACCACGCTGCCGTCGAAGGTCTTGAGCACCGTGCAGGCCGTTGGATTGAACGCGCCACCCCAAGAGAGGGCATTGGCGTCGCTGTTCGGGAACAGATAGCTGGTGTCGCCGGGGTTCTGCAGATACGCGAGGTCGGGACTCACGCGAAGCGACACGCGGTTCCACGTGTTGTTGTCGTTCTTGTAGGCGACCACCTTCGCCTTGGTGATCTTGACCGGCTCGTTGAAGTTGTAGCCGATGTAGAGGTTCTTTCCCCAGCCCGCCGCCTGATCGTACCAAAGCGGGACGGTCGAAGTCGAGCCGTCGAACGCCTTCTCCGCGTCCTTAAGCGGGACGCCGCCCGCGCGTTTGACTGCGTAGCCGTATGTCTTCGTCGCCGCCCCGTTCTCGGTCAGCAGCACACTCGCGACCGCCACCGGCTTCGTGCTCGCCACGGCGTCCGACAGCACACCTTCGAGGTTGACGCCGTGGTATTCGGTCACGAACGCGGCGCGGTAGTGGTATTCGACGCCGGTCGAGGCGTCCGCGTCGGTGAACGTCCCGACACCCGGCGCGACTTCGCCGACCCGCGCATAGGGGCCTTCCGCCATGCGCGCCCGGTAGAACACGACCGCGACCGTCTCGTTCGGTTCGGTCGCCCAGGCTAGCGTCCCCGCGCTGGCGGAGAGGATCGGCGCGACGGACGCCGCCGCCTCGGACGGCTTGCTCTCCGCCTCGGCCTTCAGCGACGCGACCGCGCCGTAGAATTCGGCCTCGCGAAGCTCGCCATACCACTCGCCGCTCTTGGAAAAGACGAGGAACTCCCAGGAATCGGACGTGTTTCCGCTGTCCAGAGCGAACCAGTCGCTTCCGCGCGGGGAGTCCGCCTGCGCCAGCTGCACCAGACCGGAGTGGGCTGCGATGTCGCCGCCGGAAAACGTGACGGCATCGTGTCCGCCGCCGAATATCTTTAGTCCGTCAAGGCGGTGGTAGGTGTCGGACGCCGCCCAGCCGATTGCCGAGATCCGCGCCGCGCCGAAGACCACCGGTTCGGTGAACTGGAGTCCGAAGACCGGGCCGTAGAAGCCGCTTCCGCACTCCGTGCCGAGACTGCCGTCGAACGCCTTCGCGTATTCCGTCCGATAGGAGGTCCCGTTGAACTTCGTGCTGACAACCTGCTTCTTGTAGGGCATCAGCGACTGCCACGGCGTGCAGGTCGCCGTCGTCGCTGGCCCCGCGACGGTCGTGCCCTCGAAGGAATTGACGTAGGCGACCGCGTAGGTGTAGGCGACGCCGCCGACGGCGGTGGCGTCGGTGTATTCGGTCGTGCCAAGCGGCAGGTCGGCGACGGTGGCGTAGCCGGCCTTGCCGGTCTGTGCGCGGAGGACGCGGATGCCTGTCGCGGTCACGCCCGACGCATTGGTCCATTCAAGCTTCGCCTGCCAGAGCGTGGACATGTCCGCCGTGGCCGTCAGATACGCCGGAGCGGACTCCGGAACGGTCTTCAGCGTCGCGCCAATCACGGTGAGGCGCGTGTCCGCGCCGCCGTTGCAGAGGACGAAGGCGTAGCGCCCGTCGGCAGTCATCTCCAGGTTGCGGCATTCGAACGAGCCGCTCGCACCATAGAGCGTCCGCATCATCGCCGCCGGAATCGTCTTTTCGAGCGCGATGGTCTTGGCGGAGGCGTCGAAGGCGTAAACCGCGACGAGGCCGTCCTCGTTCTGCGCGACAAGGTATAGGCCGTCCGTCGTGTCGGCCAGCTTCACGTTCATGATCTTGCCGGTGATCTCCGGCGCGGACATCGCGGTCGAAACGCCGGTCGCGAGATCGAGGACGCCAAGCGCGCCGCCGGCGCTGTCGCCCTCGCCGAAGACGGCGATCTCGCTTCCGCCGACCGCATAGACGGCAAGGTTGCGGATCTGGCCGATGCCGGAGATGGCGTAGGAAGCGACGACGCGCAGCGTCCTGGCGTTCCGGTCGATGGCGAACTTGTAAATCGTGTTCTTCTCGCCGTCCGCGCCGCAGTTGGAGTAGAGGAAGTTGCCGTCGGCGCTTGCGTCCAGGCCGCCGTTCATGAAGAAGCGGAACGGATTGCCGGATTCGTCAAGGATGGTGAATACATCCTCGCTGTCGTCGGCGCGGTTCACGACGGCAATGGTCGTGCCGCCGGCCGTGCCGTTGGCCCAGAAGATCAGGTCCGTGGTCGCCGCCGCGCCCTTCCAGCAGAAGCCCTTGTTCTGCCAAGGGGCGTAGGCGTTCTCGCCGTAGATCCACCACGACTTGGCGTGCGTCTCGCGGCTCAGGAGTTCGCCGTCGCCGTCCATGAGGGCCTGGAGGTCGAACGACATGACGGGAAGCGCGCCGCTGTCGGTGGACATCGCCGCGAGAAGCACCGTCCCCGCGCGGTCGCGGGAAAGGAAGTGGGGGCGCGGGCTGGCGGGCCACGCCGCCGCGCCGGGATAGGCGATCGACTTCACGTTGGGGAAGTTCCACCACACCTGCGCGCCGGCGGGGAGATAGGCGGAGCGCTCGGACGAGGAAAGCTCGTCGCCGGCCGCGGACACCGCCGCGACGCGGTAGATGTAGGTGTTGCCGCGCGCGGCCGTCGTGTCCGTGCAGGCGCAGACAGAAAGACCTGACGCAACTGCGGTCCACGCGCCGCCGTCCGGCTTGCGATAGACCTTGTAGGAGGCCGCGTTCGCTCCGGCCGTCCAGGAAAGCGACACGTCGCCATCCACGACCTCCGCCGCGAGACCCGACGGGGCGCCGAGAAGAGACGACGCGAAATAGCCGTAGGCCTCAAGCTCGCAGAGCATGGGATACTGGTTGCTGCCGCCCCAGAGGAACCCGGACCACACCGTGCCGGCAAACGAATCGTGGACGGCGAAGGGCGTCCATGCGCCGGACGGGAAAGCATACGCTGCGGGCGTGGCAGAGAGGTTCCGGACATCGACCCGGTCCGAATCCGAATCGCGGAGCCCCGCCAGCATCTGGGACGTCGAACTGGAATGGGCGTTGCTGGGATAGACGCGGACGCAAGTCACATGTGGCCTGCTACCGCCAAACCTGTAGAAGAATCCCCCCCACCCTTCGAGACGGGCGGCCGAGACGACGTTGCCGTCATTCAGGTTGGCGAGCGCCATGCCGCCCCAGGTCGTGAGCGTTCCAGAGTTGGACCACGTGCCATTGGCCGTTGTCGCGACATTCTCGACCTTGCGGAACGAGACGGCGGCGGACTCCGCGCTTTCGCCGCCCGCATCGACGGCCGTCACCGTGTAGAGGTAGGACTGGCCGACCGTCGCGGCGGAGTCGGTGAACGACGTCGTGGCACCATCGACGGTCCCGGCGAGCGTCGGGGTCTCGCTGGCCGCGATGCGGCGATAGACGTTATAGCCCGTCGGGGAGCCGGCGGGCGCCGTCCAGGACAGGCGCGCCGAGCAATCGATGTTGCACGCGGCCTGCGTGTAGTCGATGGGCGCGACAGACAAGCCTGTCGGGGCATCTATGGCGAAAGCCGCGGAGGCGGCGAAGAACGACGCGGCCGCGGTGGCGGCCGGTCGCAGGGCGGACCGCACTGCGTTGCGAATGGTCTGGCAATTCATTTTGATCACCTTGTAGCATTTCGTTTGCGTGGCAGTCGCGCGGCCCCGCGCGGGGCACGTCGCGCCGTCACGGCAATAAGAATACCATGCCACACCCAGCTAAATGCGAACTTTTTGAAAAAGAATTTACAGCATCGCATCCATCGGGGGTATCAGCCCGATGGATGCCTTTTGCGGGATGACTACGTCGTGCGAACGATAATTCGGAAACTTGACGCGTAGGACGTTTGGCAAATGTCACTCGTGCCGCAGGCCTTCGAGCAAAGCGCGCTTGCGCGCGGTGTCGGATTCCGCCTTGACCCACGCGCCGATGGACCAGTCCGGGTCGTGGGTGTATTCGACATCCCACGCGGGCCACTCGCGGTAGGCGTGGTAGCACCAGCTCCAGCCGTATTCCTCGAAGAGTTCGATGCAGTCGCGAATCCACCGGTCCGCGCCCTTCGACCAGAGGATGCAGCTGAATTCGCCCACGAGGATCGGGGCGTCGGGATGAGCGCGCTGAAACTCGATCCACGGCTTCAGCGCGACGCGCAGCTGCTCCTTGTCCCACCACACGCCGTTGATGTAGCCGGGATAGCTCCAGCGAATGGTGTTCGCGCCGCCCACGCCGCAATGCGTGAGCTCATTCGGCGAATAGAAGTGCGGCGAGTAGATGACGTTCGGCTCGTCGAGCCGGTAGCGCGCCTTGTCCGTGACGCTTGGGATCTGGATGACGCACGGTGTCCTGGGGTCGATTTCCCGGATGGCGGCGATCACTTCGCGGCAGATGCGTTGCCACGTCTCCGGCTCCACCGACGGCTCGTTGAGAAGGTCGTAGCCGTATGTGGCCGGATGGTCGCGGAAGCGCGCGGCGATGATGCGCCACGCGCGAACGAGGTCGGCGGGGTCGTAGGGGTGGCCGAGGTAGTCCTTCGGGAGCAGGTTGGCGGCGTTCTTGGATACGGCGCATCCGGGGCCGACGTGGAGGTCGAGGACGGCGCGGATGCCATGGCGCGCGCAGCGGTCCATGACGCCCTCGCACCAGTCCAGCCGGTTGGAGAGCGCGGCGAACCACGCCTCCGTCGTGGCAGCCTCGACCATCTCCCGTCCACCGATCTGGAGGCGGATCAGGTTCGCGCCCCACGAGGCGAGCGTGGCGACGTCCTCTTCCTCCATGCGGTAGCCGACCATCGTTCCGCGCCGCACGGCGGGGTTTGCGCCGCCGTGCGCATACGGGCCGCGCGGAATCAGCGCGGCCGCCTCGTTGACTGCTGGCGGCACGATTTCGTCGTCGGGGATTTCCTTCACACGGTAGATGCGCACGGCATCGACCTCGAACTCCCCGGCGGCGAACTCCAACCCCAGAACAAGGGTCGGCCCCTTTTCGGGCTGCCCGAAGTCGCGCACCATCGACCACGTTTTCCAGTCAAAGGAACCGGTCTCGTTCGGAGTCTGCGGATACTGCGTTTCCGCGCCGGGCGGCGTGAAGGGCATCATCACCTTGGCGCCGTTCCACAGGCGGACGCCCTCGCCGATGCCGATGCCGCGAACGTCGGCCTCGACGAGAAGCATTCCCGCGAGCGGCGCGTCGGGCTGCACCGAAACCTTGACTTCGTAGTACTGCGCCGGGGAGCGGAAGCGCAGGGCGCCGTCGCCCGAGGCGCCGCCGCGCGCGTCATATTCCGCGCCGCGTCCGGTTGCGTCCAGGCTGCGCCCGGCCACGCCGTAGCGGGCGGCCTCCTCCGGCGTGAAGTCGCATTTCCAGACGAGTTCCCCGCGCACATATGCGGCGGAGACGGGAAGAGCGAGCGAAAGCAGGATGGCGGAAGCGAATGCCGACAACGCAGGCGTGTTCATTGCGCCGACATCGCCTCCGAAAGGAACGCGAACGAGGGCGCGACCGCGTCGAGCGAATCGAAGTGACGCTCGCACTCGACCACGAACCATTCGACACCGTCCTTCCGCGCTGCGAAAATCAGCCGCTTCCAGTCAACGCCCATGCGGCCGGGGGCGGGACGGCCGAGAATGGCGTCGAAACCGGGTTCGTCCGTGCCGTTTTCCTTCGCGTGAAGCGTCGGGGAGCGTCCCGGATACTTCGTGAACTGCTCACACGGGTCGTGTCCGGCGAAGGTCGTCCAGCCGACGTCCTGCTCCATGCAGACGTTGCGAGGCGTGTTGGCAAAGAAGTAGTCCCAGTAGGTCGTGCCGTCGGAAAGCGTTCGCTCGAACTCCCAGGCGTGGTTGTGGAGCCCGACGCGGCAGCCGAAGGCGGCGGCCCGGTCGGCGGCCTTGGCGTAGAAGTCCGTGACGAACTTCATCCAGTCGTCGAACGAGCCGGTCCAGTCGTCGCCGGGCAGATTCCCGCCGCCAGGACAGACGAGGAGGTCGAATCCGCATTCGCGGCAGAACTCGCACGATCGCGCGAGTTCGTCCCCGGCAAGGGCGGTGCGGCCGACGTGGGTGCCGCAGGCGGCGAGGCCGTTGTCGTCGAGCATCGTGCGGATTTCGGCGGCGGAGTGCCCCCGGTAGCCGGCGAACTCCACGCCCCGGTAGCCGATCTTCGCCGCGTCGGCCAGAGTCCTGGCCAGTCCGACGGAATCGGTGTACTTGTGGATGGAGTAGAGCTGGAGGGCAATTTTCGGTTGTGGTTTCATGTTGGACTACCTCATGGCATTGAACTCGTCAGGTGAGATTGCCGAGACGGGGGAAGATGCAAAATGAGATGCGTTGCGGGTGACGATGACATCGCACCCGGCGGAAACGGCGGCCGCGGCCACCATGGCGTCTTCAAAATCCGGCATGCCATACGACCGAGCCGCCGCGATTTCGGTTTCGCCGATGGCCGCGACAAAAAACGAGTCGAAAACCCAGTCCATTGCCGCCTGCCGTTTTTTCCGGGTCGCGGCTGCCCCAAGAAGGTAGAAGAGCGTCGCGTATGCGTGGGCCGGCAGAAAGGGCTTGTCATCGGTCTCGATGGCATGGAAGTATGCCTCCTCCGAGGCCTTCACGAATGGTTCTCGCTTCCCGACAATGTCGAAAGCCACGTTTGTGTCAAACAGAGCTTTCATCCGTGCTTCTCCAAAATGGCCTTCATTCGCGCATCGCTGTTCTCTATGCCGACGGGGAGGGAAATCCTGAGTTTTCTCAAGGCGGCCAGTCTGCTCCTTGCCGCAGCCATGCGTTCAGACACCGTTTCGGCGATGCGATGGGATTCCGCGACAGACTTTTCCACGACCGATTCTTCCGGCTTAGGAAGAGACTGGACAACGAGCGAGTCCCCTGTGCCGATGAGCATGAGCGTTGCGCCCGGCACCCAGCCGTAGCGCTTCCGGAATGAGTCGGGAATGACCATTTGCCCCTTCGAGGACAACTTTGCGGTTTCGATGACGTACATTTCAATCCCTGTTGTGTAAGGTTGCGTAAGACAGGTAAGAATCATACTACTCGTTCTACCTGATGTCAACCGCGATTAATTCGGCTTCATTTTCCGTTGCCGTCCAGCCAGGGGATCGGAACCTTAGAGATGCGCGAATGGGCGAGATCCTGCAAGGCGCAGTAGGAGAGAAGGACGGTGCCGTCGGCGAGCGGATGAATCGCCGTGTAGCAGAACCAGCCGTCGGGGTCGTCTTCAAGAAGCCACGGGGGCCCCCATGTCGCGCCTTCGTCGCGCGAAATGGCGGCCGCGAGCGGGGTGCGGGCGCCATGCGCCCACTCCGGACCGCGCGTCGCCATGTCGGGGCGGGCCGCATGGTCGTTCCAAATCGCCAGAAGATCACCCGTCGGCAGGCGCTTGATGCTGGCGGGCGAAAGCGGCGAAACGAGTGGCGAAGGGCGCGGCTCGGTCCACGTCTCGCCACGGTCCGACGAATGGCAGACATACTGGCAGCCGGCGTCGGTGCGGATCCAGAGGAGGATGCGTCCTTCGCGGAGTTCCACGACGCCCGGCTCCTGGAATGTGACGCGAGCTGGATTGTCTGCGGATGTGGCGACGACGCCCTCGTCGTCGCATGTCACGGAAGGGATGACCGCCGTCACGACCCCGCCACGCCGCCAGGTCGCGCCGTTGTCGTCGGAATGGTAGGACATCACCGTGCCCTTCTCGTCCCACGAGCCATCCGCCGCGCTCAACAGCGAGACGGCGAAGAGGAGCCGTCCGTCGCGGAGCTGGATCACGCGGTCGTTGTTGAGGACGTAGTAGCCGGGCGCGTCCGAGATGCACTGCGTCGGCTCGCTCCACGTCGCGCCCTCGTCGAACGAGCGGCGCATCATCGGGATGCAGTCGCTCTGGCTGTTCTTGCGCAGGTAGAAGAGCGCGAGTTCGCCGCTTTGGAGACGCAGGAGACTCGGACAGCACACGTTGAACGCGCCCTCGTTGGCCACGACCTGCGCGTCATCCGTCGTCCAGGTCAGGCCGCCGTCGGCGGAGAACCGGGCGACGATCTCGGCCGCGCCGGAATCGGGGATGCCGTCGCGAATTTCCGAGGTGAAGCGCGAGTAGGCATACATGACGCGCCCGTCGCGAAGCGTGGCGAAGGTTCCTTCGCTGTTGCGCGGATTGCCGGGGCCGGGCGGAAGCTCCAGGACGATCTGCGGGACGGAAGCCGCCATGGATGCAGCGCAAATGGAACCGAGGGCGATACTCGCGCAAAGTTCGCAAAGTCCGCAAAGTTTTTTAGCACAGAGGAGCAGAGGCGCAGAGGGTATCATTGTTCACAATTCCACAATTGTTCACAAATCCACAATTCTCAATTTTTCCTCAGCCGCAGGGAACGCGGAGGGCGCAGATCCTTTGTGTGCTTTGTGGCTGCAAAAATGCTTCGGTTCCAGATTGGAAACTGGATTTGGGAACTGGCAACATTTTCACATTGGCAACATTCCGCAGTTCCATTACCGGATCGTCATCACGAACGCCTCGGGCGGTCCCTTCCAGTCCCATGCGCCGTCGGTGGCCCATCGGACGTAATCGACGTCGAACGAGCCGCCCACCGATGACGTGCTGGTCACGCCGAACCGGAGGAAGTTCACGTTGTTGTTCAGCGTGGAGTTGTACACCTTGCTGTCCACGAGATAGGAGCCGATCACCTTGTCGTCGCGCCACAGGGTGTAGCCGTGCCGCGTGTTTCCGTCGTAGGAAACCCGGAACGTGTGCATCTTGTCCGTGTTGTCGCCCGTGTCGAGCGTCGTGTAGGTGGCGGCTCCGTTCGGTTCCCAGGTCACGCTGCCCGTGCCGATGTAGAAGACGCCGGCGGCTCGCTGGTTGCCGCACCAAATCTGCATGACGCGGTCGCCGACGGACGAGAGATTCCACTTGCTCTTGATTTGGACCGCGAATTCGACGGTATAGGGCTTGTCGGAACCAATCAGCGCGCTCCATACGGAATCGTTCGCTCTCCAATACGCCATCTTGCCCTGCGGGAGAG
Organism: uncultured Verrucomicrobiota bacterium; assembly: GCA_946624575.1. Taxonomy (GTDB): domain Bacteria; phylum Verrucomicrobiota; class Kiritimatiellia; order RFP12; family UBA3636; genus UBA3636. The sequence goes on along the minus strand of CAMOSH010000045.1, from coordinate 2,380 downwards.
AGACGGAGAGAACCCCGTTCTGCGTGACCGACGCGGAGCCATCGACGCTTCCCGTCCAATCCGTCCCGCCGGCGGTAGGGCCAACGAAGCGCGTGTCGTTCGCGGTCATCTCGTATTGGAGCGGGAACTCGCCCGACCACTTCTTCGCGGATTTTGCGCCGGGAACCGGCGGGGCGTAACCGCCCTTGTGGAAGCGGATGAACGCAATCTGTGCCTTGCCCCTGTAGGTGTTGCCGGGAGCGCCGATCAGCAAACGTTTCAATGGGGAGGAGCTGTACAAACCGCCTGCAAGTCCGGAAGCGACAAGAGTTCCATCGACATAAACGGAATGCGTGGAACTGCCGGCCTCGCGCACGATGCGGTAGGTGTGGTATGCGGTTGCGTCGATGTTGCCGATTTGCGTTTCGCCCCACCAGATGCTGCCGCTCCAGAACTTGAGCCAGGCGTTAACCGTGTCGTCCACCGACGCGTTGATGACGAATGCGCCGGCCTGCGCCCCCGCCGTGCTTGTAATCCTGAGTCGCGCCTCGACCGTGTATCCCGTCGCGGCGGAGATGCCGGAGTTCTGCCATGCGCCGCCTGCCGAACCCGCGGCGGCGCCGCTCATGAGGAATGTGTTGGCCGCGGATGCGTCGATGGTTATCGATGCAATGTTGACACCCGTCCCAAGGGAAACCTTTGTTCCCTCGTTGGCCGTGAAGTCGTAGGCGCCGTCATTGTCGAGATTCTGCGCCGTCGGTAGCGCAACCATCTCGTACTTGTAGTCGAACTGCGACGAATCGAGGGCTGTGGTGCCCGAGGCTGCGGAGATCACGGAAAGAAACGCGAGAGGCAGGATGTATGTTTTCATGGTCGTGGCGGGAGGTTGTTGACAAACGCCGGCGGGGCACAGTCCCGCCTTGCGGAGACAACAATAGCACCTTTCCGCCCGCTGAGACTTACTTTTGCGAAAAGATTTTCCTTCCTAGCTTCGGCTCTTGCGGAAATCCAGCGGCGAGACGCCGGTTCGCTTGCGAAACGCCTTCCAGAAGGCGAGTTCGGTGTTGAACCCGCAGAAGTTGGCGATCGCCTCGATTCGCATTTCCGTGTTGGCGAGCAGATCCACGGCGCGCGCCATGCGGACGTTGATGATTTCGTCGAGGACGGAATGGCCCGCGGCCTCGCGGAAGCGAATCTCGAAAAGGCGGCGCGACCCTTCATAGCGCGCCGCCAGCGCCGAAGCCGTGAGTCCGTCGCATGCCTCTCGCCGGATGACGGCCATTGCATCAAGGATGCGAGGGTCGCGCCGCCCATGGCCGCGCGTCGATTTGCGCCGGTCAACGAGCAGAGGCGAGAAGGTGAAAGAGTCAACCTGTTTTTTGGCCACAAAGGACACAGAGTTCACAAAGCCTTTGCGATTCTTTGTGTCCTTTGTGGCAAAAAGGGTCCCCAGCATCTTCGCGGCAAGATAGCCGGCCAGTTCGAAATCGAGCCGCACCGTCGAAACCGTCTCGGCAAGCGCCCTGTCCTTTTGGGGCGGATCCACGCCGTCCGCGCCGACAAGCGTCGCCGTCCACGGACTGTGTCGCCCGGCGGCGGCGAGCGCCTTCGCCGCGCAGTGAGCGCAGCAGTCGTTCACGGCAAAAATGGCGCAGCGGCGCGGAAGCGAAGCGACCCATGGAACCATCGCCCTGGCGCGCATCGGACACTCGGCCGCGCCGCCGTCATGGAAGTAGGCGACCTGGCAGTCCGCCCCGGCCTCGCGGCAGCATTCGCGAAAGGCCTCGATGCGCTCGACGGCCCAGCACTCCCTTTTCCAGCAGGAAAGCACGGCATACGACGAGGGTTTCGTGGACGAAAGCTCCCTAAACGCCATCCTGGCCACGAGGGCGTTGTCGCACTCGATCAGACGGGCGCCTCGCCACCCGGCGCGATTCGGCGGAAGGCTGAAATACACGACCGGGACGCGACCGAAAAGCGAGGGACGAAGCGCCGTGTGCGGATCCCAGGCTTCCACGGCGCATCCGACGGGACGAAGGCGCGACAGCGCCTCGCGAAGCGATTCGGGCGAGCAGACCTCGTGGTCGAGGGTCTCCACGCGCCACCCGCGACCTGCGGCGAACCGCCGCAGACCGGCAAGCCTCATCTTGTCGATGCCGGCGTCCGGACGGAAGTTTACGTAAAGGATGCTGCGCATGGTGTTCATGGAAGCGGAACCTCGTCTTTATGTTCCCCTGTGTTCGACCTGCACCAATGCGCCCTCCTTCGCTACGCAAAGCGGATTCGGCGGAGGCCGAGGCCGGTGCCGTCATCGGGCGGGGACTGCATGATGTCGGGGGTGTGCGATCCGGGCGGCGGGACGGCGCGCCACTCGTTGCCTTCGAAGAGGACGTCTTCGATT
>CAMOSH010000044.1 GCA_946624575.1 uncultured Verrucomicrobiota bacterium | reverse complement strand
CCCGCGCGACGATCCTGACTGGCTCGCGCAGCAGGAGGACGACCGTCAGAAGGCGGCCGAGGAGCAGCTGGCCCCCACGCCGGACGATTTCTCCGATTCCGATACCGCCGAAATCGAACGCGAGGCCTCCGAGCCGATCGACATCGAGAAGCTCCTGCGCGGGGTTTCCGGCGGCGACGAGGAGCAGTCTTCCTCCGACGGTCTCGCCGGCGACTGGGACGACTCGGATTCCGACACTGCGGATTCGACGTCGGCTCGCGCCACCGACGACATATTCGGGTTCAACGCCGACGACGACCAGCAGCCCGAGGACACCGCGGCCGACCGGATGCAGCACGAGGAGCACACGATCCTGCTCCGCGAGATCTTCAAGCGCGCCGAAAAGGGCTACATAACGCACGATGACATCAACGATGTCCTGCCGGCTTCGGTCGTCAAGGACGGCGACATCGACGTGTTCCTGAGCGAAATCCAGGCCGCGGGCATCGAGGTCATCGATTCTTCCGAGGCGGACGAGCACAAGGGTGTGGACGACGATTCCCGTCAGTCGACCGGCAGGTCTTCGCGGGCCGAATCGTTCGACGACCCCATCAGGATGTATCTGCACCAGATGGGTCAGACGCCGCTCCTGACGCGCGACCAGGAGGTGGACATCTGCAAGCGGATCGAGAAGTCGGAGAAGACTGTCCGCGAACTGTTCAACCGCTTCGCGTTCGCACCGCGTTTCTACTACCAGGTCGTCGAGCAGATCGAGGCCGGGGCCGAGCGCTTCGACCGCATCGTCACCGACAAGTACGTCGATTCGCGCTTCAACTACCTCAAGAAGCTTCCGGAACTCAAGGTGGCGCTTCACGAGCGCATGGAGTCGCTGATGGCGGTGAACGCCGCGTTCCGCGATTCCGACATTGGGTTCCGCTACATCGAGTCCGTCGTCAAGGCGCGCGGCGGCCGCAGCGCCGAGCAGGACAGGATCGCGCGCGAGCTGCGCAAGCACCACGACCGTTTCGTCCGCGAATACAACGCGTTTCTGGACATCGTCCTGGAGCTTTCGTTCAAGCAGAAGGAGGTCGAGGCGCTGGCGAGCCTGGCCGCGGGATCCACGAGCGACGAACCCGCTCCGCGCGACAACGTCGATCCGCGCGACGAGTACTTCGCCAACTGGCGTTTCCACAACGGGCAACTCCACCGCCTCCAGGAATCGCTCCGCAATTCCAAGAGCGCAAACAAAAACGCCAAGCAGGCCGTCAAGCGCGAACTCGAACTTCTTGACGCGATCCAGAAGGACTGTTTCACCCCGCTCGACTTCTCGGAGGAAAACATCGCCTTCATCCGCGACGACTGCGAACGCGGCCGCCGCACTGGCGAGGATGCCGCGCGCGATGCCGTGAACGACATCCTGCGGCGCAAGTTCAACGCCCTGCGCGACGCGCTCCGCGAAGGACATCGCGCCCGCACCGAAATGGTCGAGGCCAACTTGCGTCTCGTCATCTCTATCGTCAAGAAGTACATGAACCGCGGCCTTAGCTTCCTGGACTTGATCCAGGAGGGCAACACCGGGCTCATGAAGGCCGTCGAGAAATTCGAGTACCGGCGCGGCTACAAGTTCTCGACCTACGCGACTTGGTGGATCCGGCAGGCCGCCACCCGCGCGATCGCGGACCAGGCGCGCACGATTCGCATCCCGGTCCACATGATCGAGACGATCAACCGACTCCTGCGTTCGCAGAAGAAGCTCGTCCAGGATCTCGGGCGCGAACCATCAGCCGAGGAAACGGCCGCCGAAATGGGCGTGTCCGTCGACAAGGTCCGCTCGATTTTCAAGATGGCGCAGCAGCCCATTTCGCTGCAGTCGCCAGTGGGCGACGGGGATGACGCGCATTTCGGCGACTTCCTGGCCGACACCACCGCGGAGAACCCCTCCGACGTCACCGCCAAGGATTTGCTCAAGGAGCAGATACGCAGCGTGCTGTCCACGCTCGCCCCGCGCGAGCGAGAAGTGCTCGATCACCGCTTCGGCCTGACCGACGGCTATTCGCGCACTCTGGAGGAGGTCGGCAAGCAGTTCAACGTAACGCGCGAACGCATTCGCCAAATCGAGGCCAAGGCCCTGCGCAAGTTGCGTCATCCGACGCGCCTGCGCCGTCTTCAGGGCTTCATCAACGACGAAGTGCCGAACACCCCGTCCGCGGCCGGCCAGGCCGGCGACGCCGCCAGCGCCGCCGACAGCAAGGCCGTTCTGGATGCGTTGCGCAAGGCGATGGAGGCGATTCCGGCCGGTACCGTGCGAGACGCCGTCTCCTACCGCTTTGGTCTGGTCGACGGCAAGCCGCACGACGTCGAGGAGGCGGCCGCGAGACACGACATTTCCGTCGATACGTTCCGCAAGGCCGCCGACAAGGCAATTGCCCGGTTGCGCCAGAACCAGAACCCCGCGCTTCAGTCGCTTCTGGACTCGCTGGGCGTGCCTCCGGCCGAGCATTCCGAAGGCGACGTGGCTCCGTCAGAGTCGTCTGCGCAGCAGTCTTCAGCGTCCGCCGCAAAGTCTTCCAAGCCGAAGACCGAGGCGAAGCCCGCCACCGCGTCCAAGCCCAAGGCCGAGACGAAGACCGCAGCCGACGCGTCGAAGCCCAAGGCCGAGACGAAGGCCGCCGCGGCGGCCGCGTCGAAGCCGAAGACCGAGACGAAGGTCGCTGCGGCCAAGCCAAAGGCCGCAGCCGCGCCAAAGCCCAAGGCCGAGTCCAAGTAGCGCGGCCATCCCGCGAACCACGCGCGGAGCCACTGTTCCGCGCGCTTCGCGACTTTTCCAACCCGCCGATGTTTCGGCACAAAAAACAAATCAAATTTCCAGATGCAATCCTCGTTCCTCACTTCCCCGCACTTCATCGCGTGGCTCGTTCTTCTCGCCTTTGCCGGCATTTCCGTCGCGCTGGTCTTTTCGCTGCGTCGCGAGCATCGCGCCGGTGGCGACTCCGGTCGCGGTCGCCGCGACGGCCGCCGCCGCGACGGTCGTGGCGATTCCCGGCAGCCTCCATACGGCACCACTCCCGGCCGCACTCCGGACGGAGATGTGGAAATCTACGTCGGCAACCTCAGCTACGACGTCACAGACGACATGCTTCGCTCCGCGTTCGCCAAATTCGGCATCGTGCGCGGCGCCCGCGTCGTGACCCACAAGCCCAGTGGCAAGTCCAAGGGCTTCGGCTTTGTCGCCATGCCGCATCCGCAGGAGGCCGAACTCGCGATCTCCAAGCTCGACGGCACCGAACTGCTCGGCCGCCAGCTCCACTGCAACGTTTCGCGCGGCGGCTCCGCGCGCTGAAGCGGCGGCGACTTTGACAGCCTTTCCACTTCCGACATTTTCAAGGTCAATCCGACATGAGTGCATTCAAAAAGCCGTGGGAGCGCCAGGAGCGCGGCGGCGGGTTCCGCAAGGACGGTGCGTCCGGTTTCGGGCGCAAGCCTTCCGGCTTCAAAAAGGCGTCCGGCTTCAAAAAGCCCTGGGAGCGCCGCGACGACGATGAACGCGGCGATCGCGAGGAGTCTCGCGGCTTTGGGCGCGATGACGGGCGCCGCTTTGGCGGCGATCGCGGTTTCGATCGCGGCGAACGCCCGTTCCGCAAGGCTTCCGGCTTCAAAAAGCCCTGGGAGCGCCGCGATGACGACGAACGCGGCGATCGCGGGGAGTCTCGCGGTTTTGGGCGCGACAACGGGCGCCGCTTTGGCGGCGATGGCGGTTTCGACCGCGGCGAACGCCCGTTCCGCAAGGCTTCCGGCTTCAAAAAGCCCTGGGAGCGCCGCGATGACGACGAACACGGCGATCGCGGATCCGGCGGCTTTCGCAATACGCGCGGCGATCGGCCGTTTCGTCCTGCCCGGTCTTCGGAAGGATTCGAAGGGTCGTTTTCCCGCAAGCCCTGGCGGGATCGTCCGACTTCGCCGGCGGCGCCGCGCAAGCCCCGCCCGTCCCCGCTTCCCGCGGATGGCGAGCTTCTCTACGGCAGGCAGCCCGTCCGCGAGATCCTTCGCTCCGGGCGCCGTCCCGTGAATCTCGTCGTTTTTTCCGACGGAGTGAAGGACAGCGACGAGGTGTCCGAAATCAAGACGCTGTGCGAGAGCGCTGCGGTCCGGATCGAATATCGTAAGCGCGAGGAGATCGAAGCGTGGACGAGCGGCGCGAACCATCAGGGCGTTGTCGCGTTCTGCGCGGATTTCCCGTATTCGGAACTTGACGAAATCGCTGACGCCCTGGCCGCGGCTCCCGGGAACGCGACGGTCGTGGTGCTCGACCACGTCCAGGATCCGCAGAACCTCGGTTCGATACTGCGCACATGCGAGTGCGCCGGTGTCGTGGGCGTCGTGCTGCCGCTGGCCCGCGCCGTGGCTGTGACGCCCGCCGCGGTCCGCGCAAGCGCCGGCGCTTCCGAGCATCTCAGGATCGCGCGGGTGTCGAATCTCGTGACGGCTCTGGAGCGTTTCAAAGGCGCTGGCGCGTGGATCACCGGCCTTGAGGCCGTCCCCGAGGCGCGCCCCTGCACGAAGGTCGATTTCAAGGGCAAGGTCTGCCTCGTGATCGGGTCCGAAAGCCACGGCATCTGCTCGCCAGTTCGCAAGCTCTGCGATTTCATGGTGCGCCTGCCGCTGCGCGGGTCCGTCAATTCGCTCAACGCCGGCGTTGCCACGGCGCTTGCGCTTTACGAAATACTCCGCCAGCATGGCGCGTATGACGATCCGTCCAGTTTCCCGGAACCGGTTGTTCCGTCCGTCGATCAGGTCGAACCTGTCGATTCCGCTGAATCGGTCGATTCCGGCGATCAGGTCGAACCTGTCGATTCCGCTGAATCGGTCGATTCCGGTGATCAGGTCGAGCAGGTCGATTCGGCCGATTTGGTCGAGCCATCCGCACCAGACGAATCCGTGCCATGAATCTGGTCTGCCTTGACGTCGAGGGGGTTCTCACCCCCGAAATCTGGATCGCGTTCGCCGACGCCGTCGGCGAACCGGCTCTGCGCCGCACCACGCGCGACGAGCCGGACTACGATCGTCTGATGCGCTTCAGGCTTGGAATCCTGCGTGAACGTTCGCTTGGACTTCGCCGGATCCAGGAGGTGATCGAGACGATCGATCCATTGCCAGGCGCACGGGAATTTCTCGATTCCCTTCGCGCCGAGGTTCAGGTCGTCCTCTTGAGCGACACGTTCGAGCAATTCGCCGCGCCGCTCATGCGCAAACTGGGTTATCCGACGCTTTTCTGCAACTCGCTCGTCGTGTCCCCCGACGGCATGATTTCCGACTACAGGATGCGGGTGCCCCAGTCGAAGCTTTCGACTGTGAAGGCGCTGCATACGGTCGGTTTCGAGACGATAGCCGCCGGCGACAGCCACAACGATCTTCCGATGATACGCGCATCGAAAGCCGGATTTCTCTTCCGTTCGACGCCCGCAATCAAGGCCGAAAATCCCGATCTGCCTGCCTTTGACGAATATGCCGACCTGCTTGCGGCGATTCGTTCCGCCCTTTGAACCTCCATTTGTCCGTCTCTCTTTTTCTCAACTTCCAACATCACGATTCAGACGATGGATTTTTCCGCTCCGCGCGGCATGCGCGATTTCTACCCCCCGGACATGGAGCTGCGCAACCGCGTTTTCGACGCCTGGCGCGCCGCAGCCACGCTTTCCGGATTCGAACAGTACGACGCCTGCGTCGTCGAATCGCTGGACTTGCTCAAGCGCAAGGCTGGCGAGGAGGTCGAAAACCAGGTGTACGCCTTTCAGGACAAATCCGGGCGCGACCTCGCGTTGCGCGCGGAGATGACTCCTACGCTTGCGCGCATGGTCGCGGCCAGGCAGGGGGCGCTTCAGTTTCCGCTCAAGTGGTTCTGCATCGCGCAGTGCTTCCGCTACGAGCGCATGACCAAGGGGCGCAAGCGCGAGCACTACCAGCTCAATCTCGATGTCGTCGGAGAGGAGGGCGTTGAAGCGGAGGCCGAGACGATCGCGGCCGCCATCCGCGCGATGCGTCTGATGGGAATCCCCGATTCCGCGTACAGGGTTCGCGTTTCGTCCCGCGCATTGCTTTCCGAACTGCTGGCCGCCAAGGGAATCGAGCCGAAATTCCACGCCGGTGCGTTCCTTGCACTCGACAAAAAGGGCAAGCTCCCGCAGGAGCAAATCGAACAGCTCCTGCGCGACGAGGGCCTCGACGCAGAAGCCTCGGCCAAGGCGTTCGGGATTTCGTCGATCTCGTCGCTCGACGAGGCGGCCGCGCTAGCGGGGCCAGACTCGCCGGCGATTGCGCGGCTTCGCGAACTGTTCTCCTTGCTGGAGTTACACGGCTGTGGCGGGCAGGCGGTGTTCGACGTGTCTGTCGTGCGCGGACTTTCGTACTACACAGGGACCGTCTTCGAGGCGTTCGACGTGAAGGGCGAGCTTCGCGCGATTTTCGGCGGCGGTCGCTACGACAATCTCCTCACCACCATTGGCGGAAAGCCGACGCCGGCCGTCGGTCTCGGTTTTGGCGACGTAGTTGTCGGGGAGCTTCTCAAGGACTTGGGGCTTGACCGTCCAGCCGACCGCCCCGAGCTTTATGCGGTTGGGTACATGGACGCCGCGCAGCGCGACGCCGCCACGCGCCTCGCCGCGTTCCTGCGCTCCCAGGGGCGTCCCGTCGACTTGCACCTGCGTCCGCAGAAGGCAAAGGCGTTTTTCTCCCAGGCTTCCGAGCGCGCCACCCGCGCCGTTTATTTGGGCCCGGACGACATTGCCGCCGGTCGCGCCCGCGTCAAGAATCTCTCCACTCGCGAGGAAACTGAAATTCAACTGCCATGACTACTACTGTGCTTTGTCTTCGTCTTGTCTACGCGGCGATGCTCGGCGCCGTGATCGGCTTCGAGCGCGAATGGCGCGCCAAGGAGGCGGGGCTGCGCACCCACTTCCTCGTGGCGATGGGAGCCTGCCTTTTCATGCTTGTGTCGCAGTATGGCTTCGACCTGGCCTCCGTGATCGCCCTTCAGTCCAAGTCGTTCGACGCGAACATGTCCGTCCGCGTCGACGTCTCCCGAATCGCATCCCAAATCGTCACCGGCATCTCGTTCCTCGGCGCCGGCGTGATCGTCCTGCACAAGCGTTTCATCATGGGACTGACCACCGCCGCCACGATCTGGACCACAGCCGCGATCGGAGTGGCCGTCGGCGGCGGCCTCTACCACGTGGCCTGGGTTTCGACCATACTGGTGCTCGTCGGCCTTGAGTCGGGGCGCCTCATCGACCGCTATCTCGGTCGCGCCAAGCGCGAGGTGCGCGTCGTGTTCACCGCGCCAGACGACGCGGTGTCCACGACCGCGATCAAGGCCCTGCGCGCCGCTGGCGCCACGTTGTCGTCGTATTCCTCCACTCCGCAGGGCAGCGGCGTTCGCGTCCATCTGCTGCTCGAAGCCACGACGGCCGTTTCCCAGCCGGATTTCCTGATTCCTCTGCTTTCAGGGGTTTCCGGCGTCCGCCCCGAAACAATCGAATAGCCGATTCCGCCAGTCGTGCGGGTAAAAGTGAAATGAACACGAATTTGAAGTTTTGGCGCTCTGCGCGAGTTTTCTGTGGAGGCGGAATTCGCGCCCTGGCGCTCTGCGCAGTCGCCGGCGCGCTTTCCGCGCCGCGCGCCGCAGTTGCGGCCGACCCCGCCGCCGAGCCCGAAAAAACGACGGTCGCAGCGGTTGGCGGCGAGAGGGAGTCGCGCGCGGCGGGCGCAGTCGCCCGGGCGGCTGACTGGCTCGTGGCTCGCCAGCGCCCGGACGGTTCGTTTTCCAATTCGCGCTTTCCCGGACTTACCGCGATCGCGCTTTGGGCGCTGGAGGGCGCGAACGACGCAAAGTACGCCGATAGCATTCGCCACGCCTCCGATTTCATCCTTTCATGCGTCCAGCCGGACGGCGGCATATATCGTCCGGTTCCAGGCCGCGTCGGCGGCGGGCTTTCCACCTACAACACCGCGCTGTGTCTTACAGCGCTTTCGTTCTGCGGTCGCGACGACATTGATCGCGTGGTTCTCGACGCGCGCACGTTTCTCGCCGATTCGCAGCTGAAGGGCGACGACGAATTCGCCGGCGGCTTCGGCTACGACAAGTCCGCCCCAAAGCGCTACGCAGATTTGAACAACACTGCGTTCGTGATCGAGGCCATGCGCAGGACGCAGGGCTTCGAGGACCGCCGTCCGGCCGGCGAACGGAAGGCCGATCTTGACTGGGCCGCCGCGCTGGCGTTTGCCGAGAGCCTCCACAACGGCTCCGACGCGGGCGACAGCGCCGGAGGTTTCGCGTACAGCCCGGCCGACGCCAAGGCCGGAACCGAGAAAACCGAGAGCGGCAAGTCGGTGCTACGCTCGTACGGGTCCATCACTTATTCAGGGCTGCTCTCGCTCGTGTACTGCAATCTCGACCGCACTGATCCGCGCGTCCGGTCGGCCGTCGATTGGACGGCCCGGCACTGGACGCTTGACGAGAATCCCGGTGTCGGGGACCAGGGGCTTTACTTTTTCTACGACATAGTTTCCAGAGCGCTTTCGGCCGCAGGCCTGGATTTGATTCCGCGCGTTGCGGCGTCCGGCGACGCGAGCTCCGGCGGACCAGAAGCCGGCGACGGGCCGATTGACTGGCGCGCGGAAATGATTGACAAGGTGGTCTCCCTGCAACGGGAAGACGGCTCGTTCGTCAATACGAACGGCCGCTTCTGGGAGAACGATCCTGTGCTCTGCACTTCCTATTCCGCCATAAGTCTGGCCTTTGCGGCCGGTTTGATGCGCTAGCGCGCGCCGTCGATTCCCGCGCGCAGCTCGGTCACTTTTGCGGCGACTGCGGCCGGGAGTTCCTTCGGTGCGACGGTTTCTGCCAGCGCCACCACGGCCGAACCGCACACCACTCCGTCGCCATGCGGCGCGAGGCGGGCCGCGTCTTCGCCGCCGGATACTCCGAATCCGAGACAAATCGGCAGTGAACATCCGCGCCGGATCCGCGCCGCGAGCACAGCCACGTCCGAGAAGTCCAGTCCGCCGGCTCCAGTCACGCCAAGGCGCGTTATCACATAGAGGAATCCGCCGGCCCCCTTGGCGATTTTCGCCAGGCGCGCGTCGCTCGTCGTGGGTGCCGCCAGGCGGATCACGTGCAGGCCGTTTTTCCCGGTGGCCGCTTCCAGTTCTCCGGCCTCCTCCGGGGGAATGTCCACGCAAAGAACGCCGTCCGCGCCCGCCGCCGCAGCGTCGCGCGCGAAGTCTGCGTACCCGAACGCGTGGATCGGATTCGCGTATCCGAAAAGCACGATCGGGACGGAATGTCCTCTTTCGCGGAAACGCCGCACGAGCTCCAGCGCGCCGCGGACGTTCATCCCAGCCTTGATGGCTCGCTGCGAAGCGCGCTGGATTACGGGGCCGTCGGCCGTGGGATCGGAAAACGGCATCCCTAGTTCCAGCACGTCGGCCCCGGCGTCAGCCGCGGCCTCCATCATGGCTAGACTAGTTTCGGCATCCGGGTCGCCGGCCGTGAGGTAGATCACGAGGCCTTTGCGGCCTCGCGCTTTCAATTCGGAAAATTTTGCGTCGATTCTGTTCATTGCTGGTGCGCTGTCGTCCAGGCGTTTACGTGGTCTATGTCCTTGTCTCCTCGACCTGAAAGGCATACTACGATGCGTTTCCCGCGGCCGAGCTTCGGCGCTTCGCGCAGCGCCGCGGCCAGGGCGTGCGAACTTTCCAGGGCGGGGATGATTCCCTCCAGCCTGCACAGGAGGTGGAAAGCCTGCACCGCTTCGGCGTCGGTCACTGGCACATACCGCGCCCTCCCGATGTCGGCTAGCAGAGCGTGTTCCGGCCCTACGCCTGGATAGTCGAGCCCGGCGGATATGCTCCATGCCTCGTGCACCTGCCCGTCGGGATTTTGGAGAAGATACGTTCTGGCTCCATGGAGGATTCCCTTCTGACGGCCGCAGATTGACGCTGCGTGCCGTCCGGTCTCGATTCCCTCTCCGCCGGCTTCGGCACCAAGCAGCGCGACGTCAGGATCGTCGATGAATGGATAAAACGCGCCGATGGCGTTGCTCCCTCCGCCGACGCACGCGACCACCATGTCCGGGAGGCAGCCTGTCTTTTCCAGAATCTGCGCGCGCGCTTCGTCGCCTATTACGCGCTGGAAGTCGCGCACCATCTCCGGGTAGGGATCTGGGCCGGCGGCCGTGCCGATCACGTAGTACGTGTCCGTCGCATGCGACACCCAGTAGCGCATTGCCTCGTTCATTGCGTCTTTCAGCGTGGCGGTGCCCGATTCGACGGCAATCACCTCGGCGCCGAGCATTTTCATGCGAAGTACGTTCGGCGCCTGCCGCCGTACGTCTTCCGCGCCCATGAACACCTTGCATTCCATGCCGAAACGCGCGGCGATCGTTGCGGTGGCCACTCCGTGCTGCCCCGCGCCTGTTTCGGCTATGAGCTTCCGCTTGCCCATGCGGCGTGCAAGCAGTCCCTGACCGATGACGTTGTTCACTTTGTGCGCCCCGGTGTGGTTGCAGTCCTCCCGTTTGAGGAAGATGTCCGCACCTCCCGCATGGGCTGTCAGGCGCTCGCAAAAGTCAAGCGGGGACGGCCGTCCAGCGTAGTCGCGGAGCATGGAGCGGAATTCGGCGTCGAATGCCGGATCGCGTTTGGCCGCTTCCCAGGCTGTCTTGAGTTCGTCTATCGGCGCGGCCAGGGTTTCGCCGATGTATCGCCCTCCGTACTGGCCGAAATGTCCGCCGGAGTCCGGCTGAGTTCCCGAGTATTTCATGTGTCGTGTCCTTGAAGGTTGTCGTTTTAAGTTTTTTAATTCAGGAATTCCGGGTTGCCTGCGGTTTTTCGCGCGGCGGCCACGGCTGCGACGACTTTTTCTCCGTCTTTGCGTCCCGGTGTGGATTCGACTGCGGAGCTTAGGTCGAAGAAAGCGGCGCCGGATGCGTTTGCGGCGATTTCGAGATTTTCCGGCGAGAGTCCGCCTGCGATCGCGAACTGGATTCCGGCCGTAGTCCTAGCCGAACTCCAGTCCCAGGCTGCACCGTTGCCGCCGGGCAGCGGACCTCGACCGCATTCCACGAGAAAACGCGTGCCGTGCGGATGGCGTGCGGCCTCGGTCGCGACGCTTTCGCCGCCGCGGACCGTCTTGAGCACTTTGAGCCCGGACGCCAAGAGCGCCGCCGCAAGCGCTGGTGATTCGGTTCCGTGAAGTTGCGCGACTGTCAGTCCAGCGGTCCGCGAGGCGTCAAGCATTTCCACCAGTGTCGCGTTCACGAAAACTCCGACGCGCGCCACTTCGCGCGGGAGCCCGGCGAAGATTTTCGCCGCGCGCTCCGGCGTCACGTTGCGCGGACTCGGCGGATAGAACACGACTCCGAGCGCCGCCGCGCCAGCGTCGGCGCAGAATCGCGCTTCCGCAGGATTGGTCAGACCGCAGATTTTCAGCGGAGCCCTCATGTCAGGAGCTCCCGCAGCGTGATGGCCGGGTCGGCGCTTCTCATGAGCGTCTCCCCAACGAGTGCGGCGTTGGCGCCGGCCGCCGCCGCAAGCCTGATTTCCGCAGTTGACCTAACTCCGCTTTCCGCGACCCGGACGCAATTCGCCGGTATGCGCGAGATCATTCCGTATGTCTCCTGCGGACTGGTGCGGAAGGACCGCAAGTCGCGGCTGTTGACCCCGATTATCCGCGCCCCTGATTCCAGCGCCCTGTCGATTTGCGCCTTGTCGTGAGTTTCCACAAGTGCCTCCAATCCGAGCGAGTGCGCGAATGCCAGCAGGTCGCGCAGTTTGGCGTCGCCGAGCGCCGCCACTATCAGCAGCACCGCCGATGCGCCGCATGCCGCGGCTTTCGCGATCTGCCAGCGCCCGACGACGAAGTCCTTCCACAGCAGTGGAAGCGGCGAAGCGGCGCGGGCGAGCGCTAGGTTGTCCGACGAGCCGAGGAAACGATGCGGCTCGACTAGAACGGATAGCGCCGCCGCGCCGCCAGCCGTCAGCGCAGCCGCAAGTTCGGCTGGCCTGAAGTCGGCCCGGATCAGCCCCTTCGACGGCGACGCCTTCTTAAGTTCGGCGATCACTCGCATCGGTGTCCCGTCATTGCGGCGCAGCGCCTTTGAGAAGCTTGGACGCGGAGCGTGCGTCTCCGGGAGCGCGAGAAGCGTTTCCAGGGGTTCGGTTTTCGCGGCTTCGGCAGCATCCGCCGCTCGAAGATCGCAGAGTTCCTTCAGAATGTCGGACATGGACGGCTGGAGTTGAAAATTGGTCAGGAGTTGGAAATTTCGACCAGTTTGCGGAGTTTTTCGTAGGCCGCGCCTGAGTCGATTGACTGTTCGGCCATTTTGATTCCAGTTGCCAGGTCTTTCGCCAGATCCGCGGCGACCAGTGTCCCGGCCGCGTTTATCAAAACGATGTTTCGCTTCGCTCCTCGGATTTTGCCTGTCAGGATGCCAGTCGCGATTTCCGCGTTGGTTTTTGCGTCTCCTCCCTCCAGCTCTCCCAGTTCCGCGCAGTCTCCGAAAAGCGGTTCCGGGTCGATGTCGAACGTGCGGATTGTTCCGTTTTTCAATTCCGAGCATCGCGTCGGCCCGGTCACTGTAATTTCATCCATCCCGTCGCTGCCGTGGACTATGAGCGCGTGCGTTGATCCGAGCAGCCGGAACACTCCCGCGTAGACTTCCGTGAGTTCGGGGGCGTAGACGCCGATCAGCTGTGTTCTGGCGCCTGCCGGATTGGTGAGCGGGCCGAGGAGATTGAACACCGTGCGGACGCCTAGCTGCTTTCGCGCCGGCCCGACGTACCGCATCGCCTTGTGGAACGTCTGCGCGAACAGGAAGCAGATTCCGATTTCGTTTAGCGCCTCCTCCATTACCTCCGGTTCGCAGGCCAGGTTCAGCCCAAGCGCTTCCAGGCAGTCCGCCGATCCAGTGCGCCCGGAACTGGATCGGTTTCCGTGCTTCGCCACTGTCGCGCCCGCGCCTGCCGCCACGAACGCCGTAGTCGACGAAATGTTGAAAGTGATGCCGTGGTCGCCTCCGGTTCCGACGGTGTCGACGGTGTTGGCGCGCAGCGATGAAATCTTCGCGGCGGCCTGCCGCATCGCGCGCGCCGCAGAGGCGATTTCCGAAATGGTTTCCCCCTTGGCCGAAAGCGCCGCCAGAAATCCGCCGATCTGCGCGTCGGTCAGTTCTCCGTGAAAGAGCGCGTCAAATGCGGCGAATGTCTCGTCTTCGGTCAGGTCGTTGCGTGCGATCAGTTTTGAAAGCGTGTCCGCGTAGTTCATGGCAGTCGTTCGTTTGCTGTTCTCGGTTGGCCGCAGAGCCCATCGCCAGGGTTGTGTCGCGGCGACGCCCCGGATTCTAGATGTTTCTATCAATAGAGTCAAGGGGTGCGATCCGTGGTCCATGCGATTAAGTCTTGCCAAGTGGCGCGCGGTTCGGTATCATTTTGGCCATGCTTGGAATCATTCGTCGGATTGTCGCCGTCTTTTCCCCCGCCGCTGCGGCGCTTGTCGCGGCGGCGGGGACCGCCGGCGATTTGCTCGCGGATTCCGGCGGGTGGGCGATGGCCGAGGCCCCGCCGCCCGAGGTGCTGCTCGCCGGGACGGCTGATGTTGCGGCGAGTGGAGGCGCAAATCGCTTTTCAGGCGGCACGTTTTCGCCGTCTGCGCCGTCACGTTCGTCTGGGCAATCTTCCGAAATCTCCGCCAGTCTCCTAGCCGAGCCGTCGGAGCGCATCTCAGACCTCGCGCGCTCGCTCGACTACGACTGGCGCAAATGCTTCCGCTTTGTCCGCGACGAAATCGCGTTTGTCCCGTACTGCGGCTTTTCGCGCGGTGCGGACCGGACGCTTCTCGACCGCGCCGGCGGCGACGCCGACCAGGCGCTTCTGCTGTGGTCGCTTCTTCGCGCCAGCGGTCACGACGACGCGACGATCATGTATCTCCCGGCCGTCCGCGACGAAAACAAAACTCTTCTCTCCGGCGTCAGGTTTCCGTTTCGGAATTACGACGGAGCGCATCCCTACAATGTCGCGTCGTGGCTTGGGATGGAGGTTTTCGATGACGACACGAACACCCAAGTTCAAGTCAGTTCTCAACTTTCGTGGGGAGACTTGAAATACGCCTGGAACCGGATTGGGCGAGTCATGCATGTCGGCGTGGAGCGCTTCTGGGTGCGGCTTTCCGTCCCCGACGACGAAACGCGAAATCTTGTCGCCGTCGATCTCGATCCGGCGTTCAAGCCGTCGCTTCCGGCACGGACTCGCGACGTGCTGGCGGACTCCGGGCTTTCGCTATCTTCGATTCTCTCCGCCGTCGGTGGCACGACGAACGATTATGGTTGCGCCGCGCTCGACGCCACTGCCTTGGATGCGCTGCTCTCAACGAACTCCCTCTCTCTTTGCCGCGCATGGGGCGGCACGTCCGCGCCTTGTGCCAATTACGTTTCTGGACCCAAGATCGTTCCGTTTTCGGACGGTGATTCGTGTTTTCCCGGAGAAATCGTTGGCGAGCCGCGCGATTTGTCGGCGCTTGACGAAACGACGCTTTCGCAATTCGTAGTTCCGGTTTCACTTTCCGTTGGCGATGGCGCGGCGTTTTCCGCGTTTCTCCACGAAATCGGGACTCATCGGTTTGATGTTCGGTTCAGTTCGGTTGCCGCTGGTGATCCAGGCGCGATGATCGCGACAATCGAGCGTGACGGTGTCGCCATTTCAGCGGAAACGAATGCGACGACGGCGGTGAAACGGACTTGGCATGCTTCGGTCGGTCATCCGCGCCACCCGTATTCCGCGTCCAGTTCGTTTTCCGCAGCGACGAATTATTTCCAATGCCTTGTTTTTGCGTTCGACGGATTTTCGGCCGATGGGCTTGTGGTCGAATCGTCACAGCTTGCCGATGCGGCTCAAAACAATGTCGAATGCCGCAATCTGGCGGCGGCGCGGCTGGCCGGTGACGGCTGGCAATGGCAGTCAGGGCAGGTGGGACGACTGTGGACGCTTGTGACCGGAGTCAGCCTGTTGCGGCTCTACAATTTCGGATTCTCGGAATTTTCTGGCGCGCCAGTAATCAACATGCCCGTCGGGATGTCCAAGCGCGGCGAAGACCTTTCTCGTCACTATGCCGCGCCACTGTTCACGAGCGCATTGGAGCATTCGCTGATAGAACAAATGCGTGGCACCAGTGGAACCGGCGCAGTCTCCACGGTGCGGTTGCTCTCGCTTTCCAACGCAAATGGCGAGAGTGTCCATGCCTTTGGCCCGGACACGCCACCGGAAAAAGTCTCCTCATTGCTAGACCATCTCCACGACTACCATGGCTCCTCGCGCACGGAAGTTTCCAACTGGCTGGCGCGCGGATGGTCGGTTCTTGCTCCGGCTTCCGGCGACTTGGGGCTTGGCGCTTGGCATGGCGTCGGGTACTGGGGGCATGGACAGCATTCCGCCACGACCTGGACGACCACGATGCGCATTTCCGGCGGTCTGCACGGCGGCTACGACTCCAGCCCCGGAGAGTGGACTGGGGCCGACATCGAACGAGCGCCGCTTTCATCCGCCAGTCCCGACGCCGCCGTTGCGGCGACGACAGCCGCCGATCCGGTGGATCTGGCGTCCGGCGCGCTGCTTGATTCGGCGACGGACTTGACGCTGCCCGGTCTCGCCTGGACGCGCTCCTACGACAGCCGGGCTCGATTTTCCGCTGGCGACCTCGGGCGCGGTTGGTTCCATCCATTCGAGGCAAGCGTCTCCTTCGGCACCGATCCCATTGCGGCCTTCGGCGGCGGCTCGGTCGGCGCCGCCGCTCCGACGCTCGTCGCGATGGCGGCGGCCAACGCGCTCGTGCAGTCCTCGACGAACCTGCCGCCCGGCGAAACCGCCCGGCGGCGTCTCGCCGCCGCGCTTGTCGCGGACTGGTGGACTCGCCGCCTCGCAGGCGGCACGGCGCTCGTGCGCTCCGGCGCCTCCTCGCTGCGCTTCACGGTCATGCCGGACGGCTCGTTCTCGCCGTATCCCGGCGTGACGGCGGCGCTTTCCCGCACCCAGTCCGGCGGTTTCGCGCTGGAGTACCATCACGGCGACACGTGGCTCTTCGATTCCGCTGGCCGCCTCCGCGCAATCCGCGATCGGTCCGGCAACGAAACTTCGGTCGTCCGCGACGCCTCCGGGCGCGTCTCCCGCGTTGAATCGTCGTTCGGATTCGCGTTCGACATGGCGCGCGACTCCGCAGGGCGCGTTTCCGCCGTGTCCGACGGCGCCGGTCGCAGCGTCTTCTACGCATACGACGACTTCAGCCGCATCACAAATGTCGTCGACGCCGCCGGGCAGTCATGGCCGATTTCGATTGACCCTGATGTCGGCGCGATCGCGGAGAAACGCTCGCCGACAGGCGCACTGCTGCTGCACAACGCCTTCGACTCGCAGGGGCGCGTCACGAACCAGGTCTCGGCGACTGGCGGCTCGTGGCGTTTCGGATACGCCGGACGCGGCGCCTGGAGCGAGGGGCCTGACGGCGCGCGGGAGACGTTCAGCTTCGACGACAGTGGACGCGCGCTTTCCCGCGCAGACGCGCTTGGCGCCGTGACGCGCTTCGAGCGCGACTCCTCCGGACGCATCGTGCGCGCAACCGACGCCCTCGGCACGGAAACGCACCTTGCCTACGACGAATCCGGAGACTTGATTCGCATCCGCGATACCGCCACCGACGAAACGCTCGCCCGCGAGACCGCGTTCTCGCGCGACGAATTGGGGCGCGTTGTCGCCGTCACAAACGCGCTGGGCGCAGTGACGCGATTCGCATACGACTCGTGCGACCGCCAGACCGCAGTCTCGCATCCAGACGGAACCACGGTCTCCAACGAGTGGACCGAAACGGGACTTTTGTCGGCTCAATCGCTTCTCGATTCCTCCGGCGCTGTCCTCCGCCGCGACGAATGGACGCACTCGCCATCCGGTCTCCCCGTCACGCGCACGACATTCGGCGTCGCGCTCCCGGATCTCGGTGTCACGGAACGCTTCGCCTGGGACAGCGCCGGGAACCTTGTTGCGTTCACGGATGCGCTCGGCCATTCCAGGCGCTGGGCATACGACGCACTTGGCCGCGTCACGAACGCGACCGACGCCACCGGCGCGCAAACTCGGCTGACATACGGCCACGACGGAAATCTCTCCTCCGTCACCGACCCGCTCGGCCGCACCGCGTCTTTCTCCTGGAACGCCGACGGCTCGCTCGCCGCCGCAATGCGTCCGTCCGGCGTAGCGGATTCGTTCGCATACGACGCGCTCGGCCGCCTGTCCGCAATCACGAACGCATTGGGAGCGGTTTCCTCCGTCGTGCGCGACTCAAATGGTCGCATCGTTCTCGCGGTCGATCCTCTCGGCGGTGAAACCGACTTCGCGAGAGACCCGCTCGGCCGCGTCACGGACTCGCTTGATCCCATTCGCCGCCACCGCGCCGCGCGATACGACGCTCTCGGCCGCATGGTGCGGTCGCTCCGCCCGTCTGGAGCCACGGAGTCGTTCGGATACGACGCGCTCGACAATCTCGTCGCCGTCACCAACTCCGAGGATCATGTCTATTTCATTGCTCGCGATGCGCTTGGCCGCGCCGTCGCCGCCACGAATGCCGTCTCCGAGCCTGTCTATTCCGCTTCGTGGTCGCCGCTTGGACTCGCATCCCGCACAGACGGACGCGGGGTGCGCCTCGATTTTTCCCGCGACGCCTTCGGACGCGTCGCCGCCATCGCCGAAGGCGGCACCAACACGCTGGCCGCGTTCTCCCGCGACGCCGTCGGCAACGTCGTCGCCGCCTCAAATGCCAACGTCCGCCAGACATTTTCCTACGATGGAGCCGGTCGCCTCGCCGCCGCGTCCACGGAGATTCCGAACGGCCCGGTGTTCGCCTTTTCGTTTTCCCGCGACGTCGCCGGCGCCATTACCAACAGCTCATGCACTCCGGGCTTTTCCATCGCCCGCTCCTACGACATCGACGGCAACCTCGTCGCGCTCTCGGACTCATTCGGCCATGCGTGGACTTTCTCGCGCGACGATCTGGGACGCCGCACGGCGATTCACCATCCCGGTGGCGCGATTGACACGACATCCTATGACCTTTGCGGACGCGTGACGGCGTGGAGCGTCGCAGACGCCCACGCACGGACCCTTTCTCGCAACGCCGCCGGGGAGTGCGAGGAAGAATGCGTCACTGTCGGCCCCGCTCCAGCGCCGCAATCGACATTCCGGATGGAACTCGAATTCGACGCCGCCGACCGTCCGACGGCGGGAACGCTCCGCGACGGCACAGGAGGCGTTCCGCAAAGCGTCGCGTTCCAGCATGACGGCGCGGGCGCGCTCTCGCTCGTCACCATCTCGGGGACCAACAATCTGGCCGCCACACACGACGCATTCGGCCTGCCTCATTCGATTTCCGACTTCACCGGAACGACCGAAACATTTCTTCGCGATGCATTCGGAACCGTCGTGCGCACAGAAACATCGCCACCTGGTGACGCGCCGAATGCTCGCCTCTGGATACCGGACCCGTCCGATCCACTGCGTCGTCCGGTGCTTGAATGCGACGCAATCGGCGGAGTCGTCCGCATGTACATCTGGGCCGAAGACAGGCTGCTTGGCTTCATCGACGCCGCCACCGGCTCGCTTACGCTCGCGCATGAGGACTTCCAGGGCTCCGTCGTGGCGCTGACCGATTCCACCACCGGCGAAATCCTGCATCAGGCCGCATACAGTCCCTTCGGCGAAAACTGGGGCCGCGCCGGCACCAACCCAACGCCATTCGCGTGGCTCGGCGCATGGGGCGTCCGCTCCGAGTTTCCATCCGCGTCCTCCGCATCGGGCGCGACGCCTGCCGGCTCCGACGTCATCGCGCCGTTCGCGGCACTCCACCTCACATCGCATCGCCTCTACAGTCCGGCCCTCCGCCGATTCCTCTCCCCCGATCCACTCGGCCCCGCCGGCGGCATCAACCTCTACGCCTACGCCAACAACGACCCGCTCTCCTACATCGACCCACTGGGCCTGTGTCCAGAGGATGAAAATCAAACACATGCGTACTCTGCGACAATAGGAGGGAGGATTGCAATTATTGGCGGATTGGGAGGAGAACTGGGGTTTGTATGGGATTCCAATACGGATTTTGGGATAATTGCCACAGGAGAAATTGGCTTTGGAGTGGAAACGTCAGCAAAGCTTCCGTTGGTCAACCGATTGCTTTCAAGTCGTTTTTCGCGGATCTTGGACAATGCCGGATTTTCCATGACGAAACAACCCGAAACCATATACGATTACAGCGGCGGGGCCATACAGGCCCACGGAAGTTTTTTTGCAGGAATTGGCGCCGATTTGGAAAATCCGGCAATAACCGGATTGGAAATCGGAGGAATCGGAGGCGGAGTGTATGCATCCAGATCATTCATTTTTCACATCGGGAACGCAAAATCCATATATGAAGTGATACATGATGCATTTGATGACATGAAAATGAAAATCAAGTATCTTATCGCCCCTTTGTTTGATTGACTCAACAAACAGGAAAGAACAATGTTCATGAATAGAAAAGATTTTTGTAATGCTTTATTGCGTTTGTTCCACTCAGTGGAACATCTGTTTGCAATAAGTGCAGTAGTTTTAGGGGCTGGATGGTTTCTTCCCCCATTCGTTTGTTCAATCATAGCGTTTTACACAAGCGAATATGTGTCATTCCGCACAATAGTCTCGCCAAACCAGAAGCCTGCATTCAAAAGTATCAGGCTGTTTTTTCAAAAATGCGATAAAATCTCGACTCTTGATTCGTCGAATCGCGCATTTCGGCTTGACGGACGGATTCTCCAATGCGCATTTCTTCTTTTTTCCAGCATTGCAATGAGTATTTTCATCTCGGTATTTCTGGCTTATTCAGCATGCGTTTATTCAGCAGACTCATCACTTGGAGTTGTTCCCGTGT
This sequence comes from uncultured Verrucomicrobiota bacterium, assembly GCA_946624575.1. Taxonomy (GTDB): domain Bacteria; phylum Verrucomicrobiota; class Kiritimatiellia; order RFP12; family UBA3636; genus UBA3636. The sequence goes on along the minus strand of CAMOSH010000044.1, from coordinate 3,036 downwards.
CTTGTCTTGCCGGCTGGTTTTGTTCCTTTTTCTTTCTTGCAACTGCATGGTTGGATCATAGCCATTCATAACACCAAGATGACTTTTTTTCAAAAGCAAAAAACGTGATGGACTGGTTTTGAATGAACATTTGCAATAACAAACATCCCCTCAAAACGATGGACCGATTGGGGAACCGGAGATCAGAAATGGAAATTAGGCCGCTTTCTTTTTTATGGGTGCTGTTGTGGTGTTTCATAACCGCAGCGTGCGTTTGCCTCGCGTTTGACGATGTCAGCACTCGACCGCAATCAATTTGTCTTCCTTTGATTGCTTGGACTGTTTTCCAGACAATCGCGTATTTCAGTCAGAGCAAAGTGGCAGATTACACATGGCTGGCGTCTGTCGTTGCATGGATAATTGTTTGCGTTGTATATGGATTTTGTCATGGGACTATTGGAATTTGCGCATTTGCAGTTATTGTCTTGCCGTTAGTCAGGATTTTTCAGTTTGAAGTCACAGAAAAGCATTCGCCGGACAAAACATTCAAAGAAATAGGAAAATTCCGGATATTGTTGTTGAAAAGAGTTTCCATTTCATGGCGCATCCTGCAAATTGCGTACGGGATTGCCATGCTTTTTGCTATATGCCGAGCTTTCGGCTGAAAAGAAGATCTCTATGAAAATGATAGCCAACCTGCGCTTGGGAACTGGCGACTAGACGCCATCAAGGAATTCAATGAAAGCTTCACTGTTTACCATCTGCATTGCCGCAGGCTGGCTTATTGTCGGCGTGGTTTTCCTGCTGCGCAGCCGGTCGGTTGGAATTGCGTTGCGGAGATTCAGGCGTCAGTCCGCGGCGGTTCACGTCATCGCGTTCGTGTCCGTGATTGTGGCAGTCGCGATTGGCGGGAGCAAAAGCGACGGCGGAACCTGGATTCTCCACCCGTTGAGTTCGGGGGGATCATTGTCGTGCGGTCATGGACTTTTCGGCGACATCGAATCTTGTTCGCATCCCACATCTATGGATTTGCGATTTTCCTCGATTGCCGTCTCCTCGAACACTGTTTTTCTTGAAGCGGTCTGGCCTCATGACGAACCGCTGCCGGAAGCCGCACTTGACGTGTTTTCCTCGCCGACGCTCGACGGTCCGTGGACTTTGTCGGAAACAGTGCCCGCTCTTTTTCCACCGTTAGAGGTCGTTTTCGGGATCAACACGAACAGCACCGCCGCATTCTTCCGCCTAGGAACGAAACTAGATACCGACGGCGACGGGTTGTCCGACGCCTTTGAAGGTCTGGTTTCGGGGTCCTCGGCTTGCAATCCGGACTCCGACATGGATGGTCTGTCCGACGCGGACGAAATTTCCGCATTCACGGATCCCTTGCTTCCCGACACCGACGGAGACAGCGTTTCAGATTTCGAGGAATCTCTTGCGGACTCCGATCCGCTTATTCCAAACGCACCAGTTGCCGCCACGCTTCGCCACTACCGCGACGCCGACGGACGCCTGACTGCGTCATTTGCGGGTGCCTGCCCGGCATTTACGTCATCAACACTGTCTGCGTCGGGGAATCCAAGACTTTCCCTTTTGCGGAGGCCGTAGGTCACGAAGGAGTATGTCCACTCGGCGAGCGCGCCTCAGTCTTCTCGCGAAGGGTGGGGCGAGCCGTCCCGGCGAGCCGCAGGCAACGCCAATCCTGTGGGTGCGTCCTCCAGCCGCGCCACGCCCTGGGAGCGCGGGCTTCCAGCCCGCGACCCGCGACGACGGGGCGTCGTCGCCACATCCTCGTCACCCACGCCTTTCAACCTTTCTACTTTTCAACCTTTCAACCGGCGTAAGCCGTCTCTGCGCCTCTGCGTGAGGAAACAAAACTGGCCGATTGGCCGAATGCTCCGCCACGTCGGCTTGCCGGGACGGCTCGCCCAACCCAAGCGCGCAGGGCGAACGCATGATTGAAATCCACCATGGCACATGGTATTCTTCGCGCAAACGCCCGGCCTGTTGGCATGGTGTCACCCCAGCCAATTGGGAAATGAAAGACATTGATTTTTTCTTGCGACTGGAAAGCGACGAAACTGGAACAGACGTCCGAGCGTGTTGGTTGATCAATCACATCTCAGATGACAAGGGCCGGATTGCGGCATCAGTGCGAATGTCGCCAGGACAAATAGGTGACGGACCAGAGACTGCCTCGACCAATTGGATTCTCGTCCCGCGGCATGAAAATGTAGATGTGGAAGCTATGCGCAACAAAATCGTTCATGTTTATGTAATGCCAGATGAAAGCGGAAATGATGGCGTTTCCTGTCGTCATTGCGTTGCGTGGGCCACAACGTTCCCTACTCTTGCGATGGCAGAAGACAGCAATGCTGAGTTTATGCCCCAACTAAACACACATAAACTCGGATGTTCATCCCACCAAAATCCTCCACCAAACAACTGGAATTCTGTTGTTACGTGTTTTCGGAACGGAACAATAAACATTTCCGGTATCGAATCATATTGCGACAACTGCCTTTTGAACTCAACAATTGATCCAAAAAAAGTTGTTTGGATTTATACTGAATTGAATTTCTGGAAATTTTTTAAAAACTTAGTTTCAATGTCTTCAGAAGTCGATTTGAACGACGATTAAAGAAATGCCACGAATTTTCAGCGCTAGAATTCGACTTTTTCCCGTGGAGGAAGCAGGTCTGTCACGCCCGTTTTTTACCGTCGATGAAATCGATGGGACACCAAGATCCATAGGTTTTTCCATAGGAAAAGACACTTTACTGTTTGATTCAAGATGGGAATTCAACGAGCCTATGATTGTCCCAGGAACCAGTTTTGAAGTTAGGTTCCGTTTATTATGCTTTGCAGTTGCGGAGACATACTTTCAAGAAGGGATCAAATTCATCGTTTCACGGGGGCACACTGGAGGGGTCCGTAGGTTGTGACGGGATTGATTTCACCACTTTTCTTTCTAGATACCACGGCATACTCGGAAAAATGGAATTATCCTAAATGTCGCAGTTGAAGTGTCACACAGAGGCACAGAGGCACGGAGAACAT